>DASSDL010000203.1:0-8303 GCA_035697145.1 Acidimicrobiales bacterium | reverse complement strand
AGCGATCATCTCGATCGAGGCCGACAACCCCGACAGCATCCGGTGGTACGCCCGCGAGATCCTGCGACTCCATGGGGGCCACCCCGCCTGGCAGGACATAGAGCGCCAGCTGGGTGCCCCCGGTGCGCGAGCCTGTCACCGACCTGACCGGGTCGAGCCGTCGAAGTTCACACCGACCGCGTGATCACGCCAGCCCAACAGGAGGCGATGGCGACCAACGCCGGCGCGCAGATGTCGAGACCACAATTGACAGCAGTGAAGGATGCCCGATATTTTCCATAGCGGTTAATTAGCCACCTAGGAAAATACGGAGCAGGTCATGACGATGGCGATCGACGAGGACCGGCTCAGCGAGACCTTCGCGGCACTGGCCAACTCGACGCGGCGAGCGATCCTGGGCCGTCTCGCAGACGGTGAGGCGACCGTCAACGAGCTTGCCGGACCGTTCGAGATGACGCTCCCCGCCATCTCGAAGCACATCAAGGTGCTGGAACGGGCGGGGCTGATCGTACGGGGCCGACGAGCCCAGTTCCGGCCGTGTGCCCTTGACGCCGCGCCTCTCGAGCAGGTCTCGACCTGGGCCGAGCAGTACCGGCCCGTCTGGGAAGCCCGCTTCGACCGGCTGGACGACTACCTCGCACGACTCCGACCGCAACGAAAGGCGAGCGAACACGATGCCTGACAAGAACGCTTCCCCGGACGCGGTGGTGATCGAACGCAGCTTCGATGCCTCGGTGGATCTCATCTGGCAGATGTGGACCGCGCCGGAACACCTCACGGCGTGGTACGGCCCGGACGGTGCCACCGTCCCGGTTGCCAAGATGGACGTGCGCGTCGGCGGCACCCGTCTGGTGTGCATGGAGATGCCCTCCCCGGACGGCCCATCCAGATGTGGTTCACCGGCGAGTATCGCGAGGTCGTCGAAAACGAGCGCCTCGTCTACACCGAGTCCATGTCCGACGAGAACGGCAACGTGGTATCGCCCTCGGACAAGGGCATGCCCGAGGGCCATCCCACAACGACCGAAGTCATCGTCGTACTCGAGGCCGTCGGTGGCCGCACGAACATGGTGATGACCCACGTCGGCGTTCCCGGCGACTCCTCGGGTGCTACCGGGTGGGCGATGGCGCTCGACAAGCTCGCCGCCCACGTCGATGCACACAGCGACGCATAGACCAGCTACCTCGAACTCATTCGGGCGCCGCTGATCGGCGTCCAGTCCAGCCGCCGATCGGGCATCTCTTCTCGCAGCGTCGACCGTGCCCGATGCAGCGCGCTGTGCACCGATGCCACGCTCATCTCCAGCGTGGCCGCGGTGGCCTCGACCGACACTCTCAGCGATGAGGTCGGCTCATTTGCCTGTCAGGTGGTCGAAGAGATCGTCTACGAGGTCGGCGGGTTCGGCGTGCCCCTTGCCCTTCTTCGTGAGGTGTCCGGCGAGCGCGAGCTCGGCAGCGCCATGTGCGAGGGCGAGCAGCAACGCGGTCAACCGCTCAGGGTCGCCTCTCGGGAGATCACCTGCGCCTTGCGCATCGGCGACGGTTTCGACGAGTGAGGCGCGAGCTGTATCTGCTGCGGCTTGGAGCTCTGCGGATCCGGTGCGCCACGGACCGTAGGTGAGTTTGAACAGCTCGGGGTGGGCGAGGGCGTGGCGTACGTAGCCGTGCAGCATCCCCCTAACGGCTTGCGCTGCCGACCGGCCGCGACGAACTCGTATGGTCCGCTCTTGACCGCGGCGCAGGTCACGAGCCGAGACTGCGGCGAGGAGCTGTTCCTTGTCGGCGAAGTGTTTGTAGGGCGCATTGTGCGAGACCCCCGCTCGTCGGCCCACCTCGCGAAGGGTGACGGCCCCGACGCCGCCCTCATCGAGAAGGCCTGCGGCGGCTTCCACCAGCGCGTCGCGGGTGCTTTTCATGAGCGACAGTGTGCCACGGGGTTGACGCCGTCAACCCTCCAGTCTATGGTTGACGTCGTCAACCTCCCGCCGGAACCTCGATGAGCTACGCCAGCCCCTCACCCATTGCGTTTGTCGGCGACCGGCTCGCCGGCAAGGTCCTGTTTGTGACCGGAGCCTCGAGCGGCATCGGGGAAGCCGCCGTGCGGCGGTTCGCGGCCGAGGGGGCGCTGGTAGCAGCCGGAGCGCGGCGAGTCGATCGACTGGAGGCCCTGGCGGACGAGCTACGCGACGACGGCCGAGTGGCGATCGCGGTTGCCTGCGACGTCACCGTCGAGAGCTCGATCGCGGCGGCCGTTGAGGAGACGGTCCGAACCTTTGGGCGGCTGGACGGCGCCTTCAACAACGCCGGGGAAGGCGGCGCCCAGCGGCCCATGCACGAGATCTCAGCCGAGAAGTTCGACTCGGTGATCGCCACGAACCTTCGCGGCCCGTTCCTATGCCTCAAGCACCAAGTCCCCCACATGATCGCGGCAGGGGGCGGGTCAATCGTGGTGACCTCCTCCATCGGTGGTCTCATCGGCGGCGCGCGCAACTCGGACTACGCGGCAAGCAAGTGGGGCGTAGCCGGACTCGTCAAATGTGCTGCGCTCGACTATGCGCCGCACAACATCCGGATCAACGCCATCGCACCCGGCCCCACTCGGTCGGAGATGTTCGACCGGTGGATCAACACGGAGGAACTCCGCGCCATGATGGCCGCCCACGCGCCGCTCAACTACATCGCCGACCCTGACGACATGGCTCGCGCCGCCCTCTTCCTGCTAAGCGACGAGGCGCGGTGGACAACAGGAAGCATCTTCCCCTGCGAGGGTGGGATGAGCATCGGGTGAAGCACAACTGCAAGTGCGATCGTCATCCTCTGTGTCGGCAGGCCTAAACGTCAGCCCGCGACGTCGATCCCGGCCGCCTCCCCGAGCTCGCCGAGGTCGTCGACGATCGCGTCGACGAGGTCCCACAGGTCGGGTACGAGCTCGCGGCAGGCGACCAGACCGAAGTCGAGCGAGTCGAGGTAGCTCTGCACGGTGATGTTGAGGCCCTGCCCGTCGAGGATCGTCGACACCGGGTAGTAGTGCAACATCCGGGCACCGGCGGTGTAGAGCGGCTGACGAGGTCCGGGCACGTTCGAGATTGTCACGTTCACCGGTGGCATGATGCGGCTCGCGGTGAGCCGCGTGGCCGTGCGCATCGCGCGGGCGAACACGGCAGGCGGCGGGAACTGGGCGAAGTCCGTGAGCGCCTCGGCCGGCACGGCGTCGAACAGCCCCTTGGCGTCGATCATGGCCCGGTGAACCTGACCGACGCGGAGCAATGGATCGGGTTCGTCCGTCGGCAGCGTCGCGAATATGGCCGACACCCGGTTCGTCCACTTCTCTGGCTCTTCGCCGCTGCGGATCGAGACCGGGACCATCGCCACCAGCGGGAGCTCGGGCAGCTCTTCGTGGTTCTCAAGCCACCGCCGCAGGCCCCCGGCGCACATGGCCATGACGATGTCGTTGACGGTCGCACCGAGCGCGTTCTTGACCTCCTTCACGGCGCCGAGAGAGGCCGAACGGAAGGCGAACCGGCGGTGGGGTGTGATGGCGGCGTTGAACCGCAGCCTGGGAGCATTCGTCGGCAGCGGCCCCCTGACCTCCCCCTCCGGCACACGCTTGCGACCGAGGTTGAGCACGGCACCCAGCGGCCCACGGAGCCCCGCCCGGACCTGGTTGGCGGCCGTGACCATCATCGGGTTGCGGGTCGCCTTGCCCAGCTCGCGCACGGTGCGGGCTCCGAGCAGCACGGCCCGGCCCGGCTTGTGGACGAGGTTCATCGCCGCCCTGGCGAGCATCTCGGTGTCGGTCGGAACCCGCTCGGTCGGCTCCTTCAACTCGGGCGCGGTTGGCAGCGCGTCGCCCTCCGGGTCGCCATCGAGCATGAGCACGAGCAGCTCGGCACCGGCCGCGCCGTCGATGGTGGCGTGGTGGACCTTCGTGAGGATGGCGAACCGACCGTCAGGTAGGCCCTCGACGACATAGGTCTCCCAGAGCGGCCGGCTCCGATCGAGGGGACGCCCGACGATCCGGGCGACGATCTCGGCGATCTGGTCGTCGCGGCCGGGGGGTGGCACGCCAGTGTGGCGGACGTGAAAGTCGAGGTCGAAGTTGGGATCCTCGATCCAGTAGGGGTGGTCGAGGCCCAGCGGCACCTCGCGGAGGCGGCGCCGCAGCGGCTCGAGGAGATGGAGCCGGCGCTCGATCTGCGCCCGCCAGGCGGCGAACGGGTCGTAGTCGGCGTCGTCCTCGGGCTTGGCGTAGATCGAGAGGCTGGAGACGTGGCCGAATTGCGAGCCCGTTTCCAGGTACAGGAACGAGGCGTCGAGGCCGGACAGCTGCTTCATGGTCCCCTCCCGCCGCTGCGAACTGCGGCTCCGCACTCTGCCACCGCATCGCTGGATGTGCTCGGGCAGATGCCCGAAATGGATGGAGCTGACGATGACGAGCGTTCGTTCCTCGCGGCTGAGTGTACGGACACTTCAACAGCCTCGGCGCGAGCGACGCGTCGTCCCGCATCGCCCCGAGGTCAGGTATCGATGGCCTCTCGAACCCAGCGTTGGAAGGCCGCGACGCCGCGTTCGTGCTTGGGGCTGAGCCAGCCGCTGTCGTAAGTGCCACTCTCGAGGTTGCGCTGAACCGACTCGCAGATGGCGATGTCCTCGGCGGTGACCTGAGACGACGCGCGGATGACGGCGTCGTTGGCCTCGCAGTCGCCAGGCCGGCGGAAGGAGTACGAGTAGCGGAGCCGTGTCCGGCCCGGCGTCACCGGGTCGTAGCGCTCGACGTTCATTGCGTCGGGATAGAGGTTCAACGCCAAGTTGGGCCAGCGCCACAGCCAGCGGCCACTGTTCACGGCGCCGTCGCGGGCCGGAGCCGAGTGCCGAACCCACCGGTGCCGCTCGTCGACGTCGACGACGTAGCGCTTGATGTCGATCTCCTTGTTGAGACCGGGATGCACGAGCGGGATGTGGTAGCCCTCGAGGTAGTTGTCGGCATACGCCTTCCAGTTGCAGGCGAGCTCGTGCTGTGCCTCATGCGTCAGCACGAGCTCTTCGATCGCATACGGCTCGCATTCGTCGGCGAAGGTGCCCAGCGCCTCGAGCAGCGGCCGGGCTGTGCGATCGAGATCGAGGTTGACAAACACGAGGCCACGCCACTCTTCGGCCCAGGCGCTTGGGAGCGCTACCTCAGCGGGGTCGAAGCCGTCGGTCGCGCCGAAGTCACGCGCCGAACGGAGCCGCCCGTCGAGCCCGTAGGCCCAGCCGTGATACCGGCACACCAGGCTCGGCACCCGGCCACAACCGTCATGGACCAGGGGCCCGGCCCGGTGCCGGCACACGTTGTGGTGGGCCCGCAGCTTGCCGTCGTCGTCGACCACGACGATCAGGGGCCACCCTGCGATGTCACATGCGAGGTAATCGCCCGGCTCCGACAACCCCTGGCTATGGCCAACGAACAACCACTCACGTCCGAACACATCCCCGCGCTCCTGCTCCCAGACCGACGGATCGACGTACCACGACGCCGGCAACGTGAGCACGGCCACAACGCAACGCTAGCGGCCGAGCGTTCCCGGCCCCGGCGGTCAACGCCCGCCTACGTCGCCTGCAACTCCCGTGTGTCCCCCTAGCCGGGCACGAGGCGGTCCGCCGCGCTGGATGCCGCTAGAACGCGACGTCCATCGTCCGCCACATCGTCGGAAACACGAACAGCGCGAGACCGAGGGCCACTAACCCGATCGGACCGCCAGCGCGTCGGCCCATCGTCGTGCCGGCGAACGCGGCCAGCCCCCAAACCACCACCGCCCCCAGGTAGAACAGCGCCGTCAGCTCCGAGTCGGGCTCGAAGAGCGCGAAAACCATGAGTTCCCCTCCCAGTCCCCAGACGTCGCTGCCCCTTCTAGCACCCGAGCGCTCCGCTTGTTCGGGTGAACCCGGCCCGCAACGGCCGAACCGGACGCCCCGAACCGCCCCGACGTGTGAGACGGCTGTCCCACAGCTGCACGACGGCGGTTTACGGTTCACGGCATGGCGCAACTCGGCTCGGCCGAGCGAGCGAGGCTTCCCGACAGCGCGTTCGCCTACATCGATGCCCGCGGTCGCCGGCGGCTACCGATCCATGACGCCGGCCATGTCCGCAACGCGCTCGCTCGCTTCAACCAGGTCGCGTTCGAGGACGACGCCGCCCGCGACCGTGCGCGCAAGCGGCTCCTCAACGCCGCCAAGAAGTTCAAGATCGTGCCCGTCGGGTTCATCAGCAACCAGCTGCAGTCCGAGCGCGAACTCGGGCGCCGGGCCGACGAACCGATCCGCCTGCCTTCGGGCTTCGTGACGATGCTGCTCACCGACATCGAGGGATCGACGGCGCTGGTCCACCGCCTCGGCGACCACTACGGCGACCTGCTCGAGCGGGTCAGGGCCCTTTTGCGCGACACCGCGCTCGAGTATGACGGCCACGTCGTCGAGACGCGCGCCGATGAGTTCTTCGCCGTGTTCGAGCAACCCGCGGCTGCGCTCACCATGGCCTTGACGGTGCAGCGCGAGCTTCGCACGAGAGTGTCGGCCGGTGACGAGGACGTACGCGTCAGGGTCGGAATCCACAGCGGCTACCCGACGCTCGCCAAGGCGAACTACATCGGCATGGCCGTGCACACCGCGGCCCGGATCTGCAACGCATCGCACGGAGGGCAGATCGTCGTGTCCGGCGACTTTCGTACCGCGATCGGCGTCCCCCTGCCGAACGGCGTGCGCTTACGGAAGCTCGGCGCGTATGCCCTACGCGGCCTGCCGGACGAGGTCGAGCTCTACCAGGTCGCGGCGAAAGGCCTCCCGACCCGCTTCCCGCCGCTCAGGATCTCTCCTTGAACCCCTGACTGGTGGTTGGTTGGTGTCGACCACGCGGCCAGTTATCGCCGCGTGTGCGCGTAGCATGCGAGCACGAAGCACATCGGAATCGTCGCCTGCAGCGCCGAGGGCGCCGCGCTCTGCTACCAGGTCATCTGTCGCGAAGCGCTGCACCTGGTGGGCAAGAACGACCACCCGCGCATCACGCTGGATTCGATCGCGATGGCCCAGTGGATACCCGCCTTTGACGCCGGGGACTACCAAGGCGTGGCCAGCATCATCCTCGACTCCACGCAAGCCGTGGCCGCCGCAGGCGCCGAGTTCGCCATCTGCCCTGACAACTCGGCTCATCTTGCCTGGGACTACGTCCAAGCGGAGACGCCTATTCCGTGGCTGCACATCGCTCACGTCGTCGGTGACGAGGCTCGCCAACGCGGCTATCGCTGCGTCGGCGTGCTCGGCACCCGCTTCACCATGGCTGGTCGGCTGTACCGCGACACATTGGCGTCCGCCGGCATCGACGCGATGGTGCCGGAGCGCGGTGACTTCGAGATCGTCGACCGCATCATCTTCGAGGAGTTGGTCGACGGTGTCGTGACGGATGCCTCGCGCCAGCAGTATCGGGATGTGATCGCGCGCCTCGGCGAGCGCGGCTGCGACGCGGTCGCACTGGCGTGCACGGAGATCCCGATGCTGGTGGGGCCGAATGATTCGCCGCTGCCGACACTCGACTCCACTCGGCTACTTGCCGAGGCCGCGCTCTGCGAGGCCGTCGCCTGACCTGCGACACTCCCGGGTGACGACAATGCTCGAGATGCGTGGCCAGTGTGAGCGATGTGGAGCGGAACTCGCTCAGCGACGCCCGCTGTGCCGGACCGTGATCCGGTCGTAGTTGAGGCGCAGCAGGTCAATCGCTGTCTGGGCGTCGCCGTCGTCCCGGATGTACAGCGTGGTCCAACCCGAATCGGGGTGGACGTGGTGTGGTCCGGTGCGACCGGCGGCGACGAGTTCGTCACGGATTCGACGG
The DNA here is from genome assembly GCA_035697145.1 of Acidimicrobiales bacterium. GTDB lineage: Bacteria > Actinomycetota > Acidimicrobiia > Acidimicrobiales > VFJN01 > DASQUK01. The sequence continues at coordinate 443 of DASSDL010000203.1, read as the reverse complement.
GGAAATGGGATGTCGGCTTGGCGCCCACCATGCACGTGGCCGATCGAGCGGCCGCGGAGGACGAAGTCCGTTTCCCCAAACTCACCTGACTGTGTGGCCACCCCGGGCCACCCGGTGACCTCCGTCAGGATCAAAGCTTCTCGTCGAGCGGTATCGCTAGACGTTGCAGACACCACGCATCCTTCCTTGACCTGGGAACGCCATCGAGCCTAATTGTTCAAGCGCACTTTAAATCAACCGTGGTGGCAGGCGCGGGCCTCCCCAGCCGGAATGTGGGTGGCGGTGGCGGGGCGCCTGGTGGGGATCGGTAGTGTCCGGGGGCTTGAGCTCGAGTGCATGGGTGGCCGTCGGCCTCGACAACGGCGGCACGGCCAACAACGCCACGCTGGTCGATGCGGCGGGAAGGTTCCTCGTGGATCGTCTGCTGGAGACGCCGAGTCGCG
>DASSDL010000202.1:0-2489 GCA_035697145.1 Acidimicrobiales bacterium | reverse complement strand
ATCGACGGTGAGGGCGTGCGGGGCCAAGTCCAGGCGGAGCGCAGGATGAAGGCCAGGAGCAGCACCTCGAGTCCGATGGAGAGGCCGTAGAAGAAGGCCCAGTCCCAGGACGCCCCTGCCGCGTTGAACATCGAGTAGGGGATGTAGAGCAATGCAACGACGAGGTTCGTGGCGCGGTTCACCCGGGCGGGCAGCGTCATGGAGAGCATCACCATCAGGGCCGGGATCGCCACGGACGCGAGCCCAACGGTCAAAAACGTCGGGCTGATGTCGAACTTGAAGACGACGCCAGCCAGGATGTCGTCGATGCTGCCGGGCTTGTAGAGGTGGAAGTAGTCGACGTAGATGTAGAGGAACATGAAGCTGGTCCATGCGGCGGCGATCTTGGCCTGCACGGGGATCGGCGGGTTGTCGAGCAGGTTCGGGGTTTTCGTTCGGATGGTCATCGGTTCTTCTTTCGAGAGGAGCGGTCCGTCCGCCGGAGTGGCGGCAGGTCTGGGCGTGCATACGCACGGGTGGGGTCGTTCTCGTCGGTCCGGTCGTCAGACGGTGATCACGACCTTCCCTCGGGTGTGGCCGGCCGCGACGTAGCGGAGGGCGTCGGCTGCTTCGTCGAGGGGGTAGGTGCGGTCGATGACGGGCGTGACCTGCCCGGTCGTGAGCAGGTCGGCCAGGGTGAGCAGGTCCTGGCGCTTCCCGACCGACAGGAAGGGCTTCAGCTGCTGACGGGTGAACCCGGACAGCACGCGCGCTTTGACGATCCGACCGAGGGGGCCGAGCCAGCGGCCGCCGCGTCCGCTGTTGGGGATCAGGGTGCCGGTGGGCGTCAGCGCTCGGCGGACAGCCGCCAGGGGCTGGGCTTCCACGTTGTCGAGGATGACGTCGTAGCGCTTCTCGGTGCGGGTGAAGTCGGTCCTCGTGTAGTCAACGACGTGGTCGGCACCGAGCGACCGGACCAGGTCGACGTTGCGGGTGCTGCACACACCCGTCACCTCGGCGCCAAACGCCTTGGCGATCTGTACGGCGAAGGAGCCCACGCCGCCCGCCGCGCCCGTGACCAGCACCGTCTGGCCCGGTCGAACGTTCGCGATGTCGCGCAATGCCTGCAACGCCGTCATGGCCGACGTGGGCACCGCTGCCGCGTCCACGACCGACAGGTTGGCAGGCACGGACACGAGGTTGTCCGCTGGGACGCAGGCGTACTCCGCGAGCGTTCCAGCGGTGCTCCAGCCGAACACCTCGTCGCCGGGGCGGAGAGCGGTGACATCCTTCCCGACCGCTGCCACCACGCCGGCGAGGTCCCTGCCAGGGATGCCGTGGCGCGGCCGGCGGAGCCCGAACGCCAGACGCACCACGTACGGCTCACCGGTCATGACGAAGTAGTCGCCGGGATGTACCGAGGCCGCGCCCACCTGGACGAGCACATCGCCTCGACCGGGCAGCGGTAGCCCGACCTCGCACGACTCGAGCACTGAGGGCGGGCCGTATCGGTGCTGGACGGCGGCCCGCATCGTCGCCGCCCCGGCCGGACTCGCCCCCGGCACCAGGCGGTCTCCGGCATTCGATCGCTGTTCGGTTTCCACAGAAGCTCCTGACGTCCGAGGTGGACTCTCGCTGGCTCGTACGTTGTACGTCGTACGCCGTACTATGCTCGTACGCTGTACGATTGTCAAGCCGTTCGAGGGAGCAAGGAGATGATCTGTGTCCGCGAGGGAACAACGCCAGGTCGCGTCAGACACGGGGCTGAGCAAGCAGCGGGTGGTGGTCGAGGCGGTCCGGCTCGCCGACCGCGAGGGGGTCGACGGGCTGAGCATGCGCCGGCTGGCTGGCGCGCTCGGCGCGGGCGCGATGTCGCTCTATCACTACGTGGCGAGCAAGGAGGAGTTGCTGGACGCCATGATCGACGTCGTGTTCGAGGAGATCGAGCTCCCACCCGAGGAGACCGACTGGCAGTCGGCGATGCGACGGCGGGCGGTATCCGCCCGACAGGTTCTCGCACGCCACCCGTGGGCGAACGGCCTGATGGTGTCGCGGACATCGCCGGGGCCCGCGAACCTCCGCCACCACGAAGCGGTCACCGCCTGCCTGCGGAGGGCTGGCTTCCCGGTCTTGATGGCGACGCACGCCAACTGGTTGCTCGACAGCTACGTCTACGGGTTCGCCCTGCAGGAAGCCAGCCTGCCGTTCGACACCGCCGATGAGCTCGCGGACATGGCCGAGGACGTCTTCCTGCCCCAGCTTCCTCCTGACGAGTTCCCCTACCTCAACGAGTCCGCCGCGGCGCTCGTCGCTGCCGGCTACGACCCGGCAGAGGAGTTCATCTTCGGCCTCGACCTCGTCCTAGCCGCCCTCGAGCCCCTGAGAGCCTCCGCATAGCAACGCTCACGGACCGTCGCGCGGCCCTCTGCATCGCAGCTCCGATCCATAACCGCCGCACCGGGTGTTCCTACGGGCGTTCTTCTCGAGTTGCGGATGTCGTGGGTGGGGCG
>DASSDL010000201.1:0-22154 GCA_035697145.1 Acidimicrobiales bacterium | reverse complement strand
CAGCGCCTACGACGTGACCCGCCGGGGCGGCACCACCTGCATCATCGGCGTGGGCAGCGCCGAACAGACCGTCTCGTTCAACGCCTTCGAGCTGTTCTTCGACGAGAAGACGATCAAGGGCTCGTACTACGGCTCCGCCGACGTGCGCCGCGACTTCGCCCGGATCCTCAACCTCTGGAGGCACGGCCGCCTCGACCTCGAGGGCATGATCTCCAAGAAGATCACCATCGACGGCGTCAACGACGCCGTGGCCGACCTCAAGGCCGGCACCGTGATCCGCTCGGTCATCAGCTTCCCGGACGCATGACCACACTCGAGAACCGGCCGAACACCGCACTCCTCGTCGTCGACGTGCAGAACGGCGTCGTCGAGGGGGCTCACGAGCGCGACGCGGTGGTCGCGAACGTCAGCCGCCTTGTCGAGAAGGCGCGGCGGGAACGGGTCCCCGTTGTCTGGGTTCAGCACTCCGACGAGCAGCTTGCGAGGGAGAGCGACGACTGGCGGATCGTCCCCGAGCTGAATCCGGGCGACGTCGAGCCGCTCGTCGAGAAGAACTACGGCGACTCCTTTGAGGACACCACCCTCGAGACCGTGCTGTCGGGCCTCGGAGTCGGGCGACTCGTCGTCGTCGGCGCACAGACCGATGCATGCATCCGCTCGACGCTCCACGGCGCGTTCGTCAGGGGGTACGACGCGACCCTTGTCAGCGACGCCCACACGACGGAGGACCAGACGGCATGGGGCGCGCCGCCGCCGGACCAGGTCGTCGCGCACACGAACCTGTACTGGACCGACCAGGCGGCGCCGGGGCGGACGGCCGGGACGGTCGAGACCAAGGATGTCGACTTCGCCGGCACGTCCTGAAGCCCTGTGCGACGCGGGACGGGAACGCCTCTGGCGGACCACGATGGTGTGGCTGATGTTCAGGCCCAGGCCGGTGCCGCTGCCCGGCGGGTGAGCGCTTCCGCCTGATTCGCAAAGCTGCTAGACCAAGCCCGAGGTAGAACCTGTTTCACCTGTGGGGGAGCTGCCATGCCCGACGCCGAGATCCTGTCGGCGCCGCTCGTCCTGGAGTATCCGTTCAGCCGGACGGTGGGTCCGGTCCAGAGCGCGTTCTTGACCGGGCTGCGCGAGGGCCTCGTGCTCGGCGTGCGGGCCGTGGACGGCCGGGTCCTGTGCCCACCGGTGGAGTACGACCCCGTCACCAGCGACGAGCTGACCGAGCTGGTCGAGCTGGGGAAGACCGGCACCGTCACCACCTGGTCGTGGGAACCCGAGCCCCGACCCAACCAATCCCTCGACCGGCCCTTCGCCTGGGCACTGATCCAGCTCGACGGGGCCGACACGGGCCTGTTGCACGCCGTCGACGCCGGTTCGCCGGAACGGATGGCATCCGGGATGCCGGTTCGGATCCGCTGGAACGACCAACGGGTCGGCTCGATCACCGACATCGCCTGCTTCGAGCCGGTGGACGCCGCGTGAGCGAGCTCGTCTTGCCGGCGGCGCTGCGCGACGTCGAACTCGTCCGCAGCATCCGCGCGCCCGCGCGGCTCGAGTACACGTTCAGGGCCGGCGAGGCGACCTCGCGGTTCCTGCGCGGCATCGCGTCCAAGAAGATCCTGGGGGAGCGCTGCCCCGTCTGCGGCAAGGTGATGCTGCCGCCGCGCGGGTCGTGCCCCACCGACGGTGTTCCCACCGGCGAGCAGGTCGAGCTGGCAGACCGGGGCATCGTGACGACCTTCTGCGTGGTCAACGTGAAGTTCAGCGGCTCGGCCATGGAGCTGCCGTACGTGTGCGCCTCGGTGCTCCCGGACGGGGCCGACATGGGCCTGTTCGGGCTCGTCCAGGAGATCCCCTTCGACCAGATCCGCATGGGGATGCGGGTCGAGGCGGTGTGGGTCGACTCCGGCGAGCTGCAGCCCAACCTGGCGTCCATCAAGTGGTGGCGCCCCACTGGCGAGCCCGACGCCCCCTACGAGAGCTACCGGGAGCACGTCTGATGCGCGAGGTGGCCGTCGTGGCCTTCGCCCAGTCGCACCACGTGCGCCGCGAGCAGCAGCGCAACGAGGTCGAGATGCTGATGCCGGTGCTGCACCAGGTGAAGACCGATGTCGGCCTGGACCAGTCCCAGATCGACTTCACCTGCTCGGGCAGCACCGACTACCTGGCCGGCGCCGCGTTCAGCTTCGTGATGACCCTCGACGGGGTGGGTGCGTCGCCGCCCATCAGCGAGAGCCATGTCGAGATGGACGGGGCCTGGGCCCTGTACGAGGCGTGGGTCAAGATCCAGACGGGCGCCGCCGACACCGCTCTGGTGTACAGCTACGGCAAGGCGTCGCCGGGCTCGCTGCGCGACGTGCTGTCCCGCCAGCTGGACCCGTACTACGTGGCGCCGCTGTGGCCCGACAGCGTGGCGCTCGCCGCCCTCCAGGCCCGTGCGTGCATCGAAGCGGGCGTGACCTCGGTGGGGGAGATGGCGGAGGTCGCTGCCCGCAGCCGCAGGTCGGCCGCCGACAACCCCTTCGCCCAGCTGCAGGGCTCCGACGACCCCGACGTGCTGCTGAAGGAGCCCGAGGTCGCCTCGCCGCTGCGCCGCCACGACTGCCCGCCGATCGGTGACGGGGCCGCGGCGATGATCCTGGCGGCCGGCGACCGGGCCCGGGAGCTGGTCGACCGACCGGCGTGGATCCGGGGGATCGACCATCGCATCGAGGCCCACGGCCTCGGCGTGCGCGACCTCACGTCCTCGCCGTCCACCCGCCTGGCCGGCGAGCGCGCGGGCGTCGGCGACGCGCCGGTCGACGTGGCCGAGCTGCACGCGCCCTTCAGCCACCAGGAGGTGCTGCTGCGTGACGCGCTCGGGCTGGGCGACGGCGTGGCCGTGAACCCGTCCGGTGGGCCGCTCGCCGCCAACCCGATCATGGCCGCTGGCCTCATCCGCATCGGTGAGGCCGCAGCCCGCATCCGACGCGGCGAGGCCCAGCGGGCGGTGGCCCACGCCACCAGCGGGCCCTGCCTCCAGCAGAACCTTGTGTGCGTGCTGGAGGGGGCCTGATGGGGAAGGAACGCGTCGCCGTCGTCGGCATCGGGCAGACGAGGCACCAGGCCACCCGGGGCGACGTGTCGATCGCCGGCTTGGTGCGTGAGGCGGCCCACGAGGCGTTGGCAGACGCCGAGATGGACTGGTCGGACATCGAGGCGGTGGTCATCGGCAAGGCGCCCGACTTCTTCGAGGGCGTGATGATGCCCGAGCTCTACCTGGCCGACGCCTTGGGATGCGTCGGCAAGCCGATGCTGCGGGTGCACACCGCCGGTTCGGTGGGCGGCTCGACCGCCCTGGTGGCCACCAGCCTGGTTCAGGCCGGGATCCACGGGCGGGTGCTCACCGTCGCCTTCGAGAAGCAGTCGGAGAGCGAGGCGATGTGGGCGCTGACGCTGCCGATCCCGTTCCAGCCGCCGCTGGTGGCCGGGGCCGGCGGCTACTTCGCACCGCACATCCGGGCCTACATGCGCCGCTCCGGGGCGCCTGACCACATCGGGGTGCTGGTGGCGCTGAAGGACCGGCTCAACGCCCTCAAGAACCCCAAGGCCCACCTGCACGAGCACGACATCAGCTTCGACTCGGTGCGGGACTCGATGATGCTGTGGGACCCGATCCGTTACTCCGAGACCTGCCCGTCGTCCGACGGCGCATGCGCCATGGTGCTCACCGATGAGGCCGCGGGCGACGTTGCGGCCTCCGCCGGCCGGCAGCCGGCCTGGATGCTCGGTGGCGCCATGCGCTCCGAGCCCACGACGTTCCCGGGTCGTGACCAGGTCAACCCCGAGGCGGGCCGGGAGTGCGCCGCCGACGTCTACCGGCAAGCTGCGATCACCGATCCGCGCGCCCAGGTCGACGTGGCGGAGGTCTACGTGCCGTTCTCGTGGTACGAACCCATGTGGCTCGAGAACCTCGGCTTCGCCGACAAGGGCAAGGGCTGGACTCTGGTGGAGGACGGGGCGACCCAGATGGACGGCGACATTCCCTGGAACCCGTCGGGCGGCGTGCTCTCGTCCAACCCCATCGGCGCTTCGGGGATGATCCGCTTCGCCGAGGCCGCCATGCAGGTACGGGGCCAGGCCGGCGAGCACCAGATCGACGGCGCCCGCCTCGCGCTCGGGCACGCCTACGGCGGCGGCTCGCAGTTCTTCTCCATGTGGGCGGTGGGCGCCGACAAGCCATAGGGCAGGGAAGGGGGCTGGATGGGACGGCTGGACGGCAAGGTCGCGATCATCAGCGGCGGGGCCCGGGGTCAGGGTGCGGCCGAGGCGCGCCTGTTCGTGGCCGAGGGTGCCCGGGTCGTCATCGGCGACGTGCTCGACGACGAGGGCGCGTCGGTGGCCGCCGAGTTGGGCTCCGATGGGGCGGCGTACACCCACCTCGACGTCACCGACGAAGCCCAGTGGGCGGCGGCGGTGGCGCTGACCGAGGACCGCTTCGGTCCCGTCACCGTGCTGGTGAACAACGCCGGCATCCTCATGTTCCGGGCCGTCGACCAGACCGAGCGGGCGGATTTCGACCGCATCCTGCAGGTCAACCTCACCGGCGTGTTCCTGGGCATCAAGGCGGTGACGCCCTCGATGGCCAAGGCCGGGGGCGGCTCGATCGTCAACATCTCCTCGACTGCGGGCCTCACCGGGCTGCCGTACCTCGGCGCCTACGTGGCCAGCAAGTGGGCGGTGCGGGGGCTCACCAAGTCGGCAGCGATCGACCTCGGCCCCAAGGGCATCCGGGTCAACTCGGTGCATCCGGGGGGCATCGACACGCCGATGCTCGAGGGCACCGATCCCGACGCCCCGTACTACAAGCGCCTGCCCGTGCCTCGCATGGGCCGTCCCGACGAGGCGGCCCGGGCGGTGCTGTTCCTCGCCAGCGACGACTCCAGCTACACCACCGGCGCCGAGCTGACCGTCGACGGTGGCGCCACCTCCGGCGAACTGAGCATCCTCGGAGGCGGCAAACCGCCGGTCATCCGCTAGAGAACGGGGGGTGGTGGCCAGTTACGGCAGGATCAGGTGGCTGTCGCCGAACTCGTGCCAGCGGTAGCCCTCGTCGACGGCCGCCGCGTACGACGCGTCCATGAGCTCGCGGCCGGCGATGGCCTCGAGCATGGCCAGGTGTGACGACTCGGGCTCGTGCCAGCCGGTAACGAGCCCGTCGACCACCCGCACGCCCCGTTCGGGCGTGACCACCAGCTCGGTCCAGCCACGCCCGGGATGCGATCGGCCCGCCTCGTCCGCGGTGGACTCCAGGGCCCGCACCACCGTCGTCCCCACCGCGATCACCCGTCGGCCCTCCGCATGGGCGGCGTTGACCAGCGAGGCGGTTGCCGCCGGCACCTCGTAGCGCTCGGCGTAGGGCGGCTCGCCGGCCTCCTGCGACGACACACCGGTGTGCAGGGTGATCGGAGCAAGGACGATCCCTCGCGTCACCAGCTCGGTCACTAGCGCCTCGGTGAAGGGACGGGCCGCGCTCGGCATCTCCGCCGAGCCGGGGTCCCGCGAGAAGACCGACTGGTAGGCCTCGATCGGCCACGCCGCCTCGGCATGGGCATAGCGGATCGGCTGGCCGTGGGCGCGTAGGTAGGCCAGCAGACGTTCTGGCGTCCCTCGCGCCGAGATGTCGACCGGAGAGACGCCAGAACGGGTGGGGTTCGGCCCACCGGCGTCGCCGGGCAGATCGAGGCGGGCCAACCACAGCCGCTCGAGACCGGTGCCGGCGGGGTAGGGGGCGAGGAGTTCGGCCCGTCCGCCGCCCGGCAGGACCAGGTGGGCGGGTGGCCTGCCCAGGTAGCGCTCGGTGCCAGGACCCGCCGGGTGGCGCGGCTCGACCACCCAGAAGCCGCCCGGCTGCTCGGTCGACAGGTGCAGGCGCAGGTCCGATCCGTCGGTCCCCCGGGCGTCCAGCGCCGCAGGGATCACGGCCGAGGTGTTCACGACCAGCAGGTCGCCGGCATCGAGATTGTCGACCAGGTCGCCGAAGCGGTGGTGGCTCACATCGGGAGCGGAGCGTCGGGCCACCATCAGCCGCACATCGACACGGGCGTCCGACCCGAGCTCGCCATCGCGCCGTAGCAGCTCGATCGGTGTCCCCGCTTCACCCCCCAGCGGAATGCGGAACGACCGCAGCCCGGAGGTGTCGAGCACCCTCATGGGCCCGCCTCGACCAACCCGTCGTCGTGGGCCGCTTCGTCCAACAGGTCCTCGACCCGGTAGCGGCCGCTTGGTCGCCGCTCGTCGATGAGCCGCCGGAGGCCCGGAACGCGGCTTTCGGGCGTCGGGCGATCGGAGATGTCCTCGCCCGGGAATGCGTCCTGGTGCATCCGCGTGCGCATGTCCCCGGGGTCGACCCACATGACGCGCACATCGCTCTCCTCGGCCGCCAGCACCCGGCTGAGCTGTTCCAGTGCCGCCTTGGAGGCCCCGTAGGCGCCCCAGCCCCCGTACCCCTCGACCGCGGCGTCTGAGGTCATGTTGACGATCGCGCCCCGCGCCGCCCGCAGGCGAGGGAGGGCGGCTTGGATCAAGCGCAGGGGTGCGACCACGTTGGTCCGCAGGATCCGTTCCAGGTCGCCGGTCCGCAGCCAGGCGACGTGGGGCAGGGGGGAGGGCCCGAGCGTGCCGGCATTGTTGACCAGCAGCTCGAAGCCCCCCTGGCCGGCGGCGGCGTTGACGAGAGCGGCGACGTGGACCGGGTCGGCGATGTCGCCCGGCAGGGCGATGACGGTGCCGGGACCGCCGGCGTCGATCTCGCGTCGCGCCCGCTCGAGGGCGTCGGCGTCGCGGGCGTCGACGACCAGGTTCCAACCGTCCGCCGCCAAGTCCCGGGCCAGGGCCAGCCCCAGGCCTCGGCTGCCACCGGTGATAAGAGCTGTCCTGCGCACTTTCGTGCTCCCTTCGTCTGTCTGCGCAACGTAGGGAGCCATGCGGGTTTCGCCATCGGCCGCCGGACCGGTTCGTCCTCGGTCGTGAGGCCTACACCCCTGGGCCCGTCGCTGACCTGCGACGATGCGGGCCGGCTCAGGCCCGCGGATCGACCAGGCCCACCCGCACCGCGAACAAAGCGGCCTGCGTGCGGTCGCCGAGCCGCAGCTTCGCCAGCACGTTGGAGACGTGCGTCTTCACCGTCTTCTCCGACACGTACAGCTCGGCGGCCAGCTGACGGTTGGACAGCCCTCGGCCCAGCCCGGCCAACACCTCCCGCTCCCGCGCCGTGAGCCGCTCCAGGTCGGGATGGACCGACCCAGCTGCGGTGGCAGCCGCGGGATCAGCCGCGTCCGCCACCTTGGCCATGACCACGGCCGCGGCCTCGGGCGCGAGCAACGGCTCACCCCGGTGCACCGCCCTGATGGCGCCGTCGAGGGCGGCGGGACCGGCGTCCTTCAGCATGTAGCCGTCGGCGCCGGCCTGGATGGCGGGGATCACCTGCTCGGCGCCGCTGAAGCTCGTGAGCACCAGGATTCCGACCGACGACCCCGCGGCACGCAGCCGGCGGATGGCCTCGATGCCGTCGACGCGCGGCATGACCACATCGGTGAGCAGCACGTCGGGCTGGGTCCGCTCGACCAGCCGCACCGCCTCGTCGCCGTCGGCCGCCTCGCCTACCACCTCGAATCCCTGCGCCTCGAGGAACGACCGCAGCCCCTGGCGGACGACGGGGTGGTCGTCGCTGATCGCCACGCGAATCGGTCTGGGCAGGCTCTCGGCCGTCACGGCGCCCTTCCTCCGGGACCTACCGGGGCACCCGCAGCTCGACCGCGGTGCCCTGACCCGGGGCCGACGTGATGGTGAGCGATCCGCCCGCGGAGGCGGCCCGCTCGTTCATCGACGTGAGCCCCAATCGGCGCGCCCGCACGCCCCGAGCCGTCGGATCGAAGCCGCGGCCATCGTCGGTCACCCGCAAGACGAGGGCGCCACCGGAAGAGTCCCGTCCACCTTCGGTGCCGATGGACACCCGCACCCGGCTGGCGTCGGCATGACGGAGCGCGTTGGTGACCGCCTCCTGGGCGATCCGCAGGATCTGGTGTTCGTCGTCGGGGTCGAGCTCGGGCAGCTCGCCCGCCTCGATCTCGACCGGGACGTCGTGCGCGCGGCCGGCGAGCGTCAGCTGGGCGCCGAGCGCGGCGACGAGCCCGTCGCGCTCGAGGTCGGCCGGCCGCAGCCCGTCGACCGTGGTCCGCAACTCGGCCGCCACCCGGCGGGCTATGGCCGTGACGGTTGCGACCTGCTCGGCGGCGGCGGCCGGATCGCTCTCCAGCAGGCGCCCGGCCGCCTCGGCCGACAGCTGCAGGCTGAACAGCGACTGGCTCATGGCATCGTGCAGCTCGCGGGCGAGCCGTCCCCGCTCCTGCACCAACCCCAGCTCGCGGCTGTCCTCGAAGAGGCGTGCCTGGTCGATGGCGATGGCGGCGTGCGAGGCGAGCAGCACCACGGCCGATTCGTCAGCGGCGCTGAACTCGGGCTCGCCCAGCTTGTCGGTCAGGTAGAAGGCCCCGATGATGTCGCCCGCCGACACGATGGGCACCCCGAGGAACGAGCGCATCTGTGGGTGGGCCGCCGGCCACCACCCCCGAAAACGTGGGTCCCGGGTGATGTCGGCGGTGCGGAACGGTGACGGGTCCGTGAGCATGGCGTCGAGCAGCCCGTGGGTGCGGGGCAGGGGACCGAGCTGCTCGACCAGCGCTTCGCTCATGCCCACGCTGACGAAGCTGGCGAACTCGTCGCCCTCCGGCTCCGGCAGGCCGATGGCGGCATAGCGGGCACCCACGAGGTTCCGGGCGCTCTCGGCGAGCTGGTGCAGCACCCGGTCCAGCGATGACCCGAGCGTCACCGCCCGCATGGCAGCCGATAGGGCGGCCAGCACGGCCCCCGTGGTCTCCGGCTCGCAGGCCCCAGCTTCGGACGGCTGGTCATCGACGGTCGACACCGCCAGGCAACCTACCGTCAAGCCGGCACCCAGTGACCCGCCGGTCCGGGGAGCGCACGCTGTGTGGTCAGCTTCCGGCGACCTACACCACGCCGAGCACGTTCATGAAGTACTCCTCCCGGTTCAGCGGGTTGTTGTCGGTGCGACCCCTTGCCGGCGGTGCGCCGCTCACGGGCTGGTAACTGTCGAACGTCGATTCGAGCACCCCTCACCGCGCGTCAGCTCGGGCAGCTGCGCTTGGAGGGCGTGCACGAGCCCGGCGCGGATCTGACCGCCGAGAACGAAAGCCGGGCCCTTCGTCGTCTTCTCGAGTGGCGGCGCCTCCAGGCGGGCGAGCGTCGGCACCATGACCGGGAGCACGTGGCCGGGGATCTCGAGCCGGTACCGGTGGATGGGCTCGCACACGACGGTACCGGCCCGTCGGAGCGCGGCCATCAGGACGAGCGGCGTCAGGAGCCGGAAGTCGCTGCCGATGCTCGACATCGCCTTGCTGAAACCCTGGTGCGAGTGACTCTGCCGTGGTGCGTACTGCGAGCGCGTCAGGGTGACGACGCAGTCGGTGACCTCCCAGCCGTGGAGGCCCTGGCGTAGCGCTTGGGGCACGGTCTCGGCGATCGCCTTCATGAACGCAGCGGGCAGCGAGCCGAGCTCGATCTCGTAGCGGAAGGTGACGCCCGAACGAACCGGTGCCGGATCGACGCGCAGGCCGACACCAGCGAGGAACGGACGCTGGGCCGACCGGCCGCGTGGCATCCGCTCGATCGCCTCGCCGGTGCCCACGGGACGCTCGATGCAGATCGGCGTGGTCTCCTGGAACTCGACGTCGAGGCCGAACTCATCGGCGAGCGTCGCCTGGATGACCTCCTTCTGCACGTCGCCGTAGAGGGAGAGGTGCAGCTCCTGTCTGACCTCGTCGAGGCGCAAGCCGATTAGCGGGTCCTGCTCGGCTAGCTGGGTGAGCGCTGTGTGCAGCGCGCGGCGTTGCTGGGGGTCGGGCAGGACGACGGTCTCCAGCGTGGGCGGCGCGAAGTGGTGCTGGCCGGCGCGTCCGTGTCGCTCCCCGATCGCGTCGCCGATGCGGACCTCAGCCAGCCCCCAGACCTTGGCGATCTCGCCGCCGATGGCGCATGACCGGCGGACGGTCGCACCGCGGTCGAACACCTCGATGCCGGTGACGGTGTGCTCGCCCACACGGTCACGCACGCGGAGCGTGCCGCTGAACATGCGCACGTACGCAACCCGCTCGCCGGCCGGGCCTCGATCGATCTTGAAGACCATGCCCGCGAGCGGGGCGTCGGCACCGCCTCGAATGGCGGGCAGCAGCTCGGTGATCCCCGCGGTGACGGCGTCGACACCCGCGCCGGTGATCGCCGAGCCGAAGAACAACGGGTGCACCTTCGCCTGCCCGGTCTGCGCTACGAGGGCGTGGTACAGCCAGTCGTAGCAGGGCGACGTCTCACCGACGAGGGCGGCGAGCACGCGGTCGTCGTGATCGGCCAGCGCCGTGAAGTCGAGCTCGGGCGGGCCGAACGGCACGAAGTCGGCGATGCGGGAGCCGAGGTCGCGCGTCGTGCCCATGGCGACGAACGACAATGTCAGCCTGTCGGCGATCGCGCGCAAGATGGCGCCCTCCTGGGCGCCGACGCGGTCGATCTTGTTGACGAACAGCACAGTCGGGATGCGCAGCCGCTGCAGGGCGCGCATGAGGACACGCGTCTGCGCCTGAACACCCTCGACGGCGGAGATCACCAGGACCGCTCCGTCGAGCACGCTGAGCGCACGCTCGACCTCGGCGATGAAGTCCGGGTGGCCCGGCGTGTCGAGCAGGTTGATGGTGACATCCCCGACGACGAACGACACCACCGCGGCCTTGAGGGTGATGCCTCGCCGACGTTCGAGGTCGAGGAAGTCGGTGTGGCTGGTGCCGGCGTCGACACTGCCGATCTCGTCGATGACACCCGCGGAGTGGAGCAGACGCTCCGTCAGGCTGGTCTTACCCGCGTCGACATGAGCCAAGATCCCGAGGTTCAACGTTCGCATGCACATCCTTCACGCTCGTCACTGCAGGCACGGGCATGAAGGCAGCTCGCATGTCGTCTCCTCGGGATCGGCCGGGTCGGTGAGTCGAGTGAAGCACAGGGCCCCGCGAGCGGCATCACGCATTTCGGAAGGAGTGGGTGCGCGCCCGGCGTTTGCAGCATCCCGCGATGTGCGACATGCGGCGCGGCGTCGACGCATGCCGTCTTTTGCCCCGAACGGCGGTCGGCTCCGCGGGGGCGATTACGGCTGCCGCGCGGTCCGGTTCTCCGCTGACTCTTCCGTGTAGCGCGCCGATGCCGTCGCCTTGGCGGGCGCGTCGTCCAGCCGATCGGGCCAGAACGGCGGCGGGTAGACCAGGCGCTCGTCGCCGACGCCCTCGGCGTAGAACTGCGCCGCCCAGCGGCGGAACTTCATGAACGGGCCGTCGTTGTCGGCCAGTGCCGGACGCACCAGGTGGGCCTTGTGCTCCCAGATGGGCCGATCCTCCTTGACCTGTTTGTCGACCTCGGCCACGAACGCCCGACCCACGTTGCGGGTGGTCTCCCTGTCGCCCATGGTCTTGAAGACGAAGTTGAATCGCAGGACACAACGGTCGGCTTCGATGGGCGTCGTGCAGGCGTAGTTCAGGGTGTCGACGATGCCGCTGAAGTTGACCAGCGAGACGCCCGGGCCCCAGGAGTGCGTATCGATGTGGCCCTCCATGATCCCTCGGGGGGTGGGGAACTTCTGCGACGACCGCATGACCGCCTCGGGGAACCCGGTCGTGTACTCCTCGATCTCGGGCACGGTGGCGGTGTTGTGGACGAAGCGGAAGTGGGCAGCGTCGACGGTGTTCTCCGCCATCTCCTGGGCGGCGGCGTCGATCACGTACTCGGTGCGGATGACCGTCGACCAGTCGGCGTGGCCGGCGAGCTCGTGCACCTCGGGGACGTCCCATTGCGGCGCCACCCCGTCGGGGTGGTACCACGCCAGAACCACGCCGTTGCGTTCGACCACGGGGTAGGTGCGGAGCCGCGCCTTGCGGTTCAGTCGCTCGCTGTAGGGGATGGCGGTGTTGGCGCCGTCGACGTCGTAGCGCCAACCGTGGAACGGGCACACGAGCTCGCAGCCGTCGACGCTCCCGCCGTGCCCGAGGTGGGCACCGAGATGCGCGCAGAAGGCGTCGTGGACGTGTGCCGCGCCGTCGTGGTCGCGCCAGCCCACCAGGTGCCGGCCGAAGTAGTAGAGGGGCTTCGGTTCACCGACCGGAAGGTCCTCCGGGTAGCCGACGCAAAACCAGCCGAAGGGAATGGGAAAGGGATACCGGTTCGCCATGGCTGATCCTCCGTGGAACGCCGACGCCCCAGAGTAGAACAGGTTCCAGTCTGAGTCGCCGGGCAGGCACGTCACACGCCACCAGCCCTTGCCAGGCGTGTCATGATGAGTCCTTATGGGGACCACCACTTCGCCGACGACCGACAGCGCCGGCACCCCTGACTTCACCATCGTCCTCAGGGGTTACGAACGCACACAGGTCGACTTGTTCATCGGGCGGCTGCAGGCCCGCATCGACGAGCTCACCAACACGGCCACCAAGGCCAAGACGGGCACCACCGACGCTCGAGATCGCATAAACGAGCTCGAACGTAAAGTCGCCGAGCAGGCCAAGCAGCTCGACGAGACGGCTCAGCCCACGCTGTCCGGACTGGGCACGCGGGTCGAGCAACTGCTGCGGCTGGCCGAGGAGCAAGCCAACGAGCACCGCGACGAGTCCAAGCGCGAGGCCGAGAAGCTGATCGCCGCCGCCCACCTCGAGTCCAAGGAGGTGGTCGAGAAGGCACGGGCCGTGGCCACCGCCGTCAAGACCGCCGCCGAACGCGAAGCCAAGGCCACCCGCGACTCCGCCGACCGTGAGGCCAACGAGGGGCGAGCGGCGGCCAAGCGGGAGGCCGAGGGCCTGCGGGCGGAAGCCGAACGCGAGACCAGCCAGCTCCGCAGCGTCACCGACCACGAGGTCGCCGAGCACCGGGCCACCGCCGAGCGCGAGATCGCCACGCTCCGCGCCACTGCCGAGCGCGAGATCATCGAGCTGCGCAACGTGGCGTCCCGGGAGGCCGAGGAAAAGCGGGCCGCCGCGTCCAAGCTGCTCACCAAGGCCAAGGAGAAGCGCGAGGCCGAGCTGCAGGCGCTCGAGCTCGAACTGGCCGAGCGCCGCGAGCGGTCGGAGCGCGAGGAGAGCGACCGCCACGATGCCGCCGTTGCCGGCACGCAGAAGTTGGTGGCCGAGGCCGAGCAGCGCGCCAGGGTGGCCGACACCCGCGCCAAGGACACCGAGCAGGCCGCCGACCAGCGCCGGCGAGACAGCGAAGCCGAGGCCAACGACATCATCGGAAAGGCCAAGGCCTTCGCCGACCGAACCGTGGCCGACGCCAAGTCCGAGGCCGATCAGCTGGTGTTCGACGCCAAGACCCACGCCGAGGTGACCAAGCAGACCGCCGAACGCGAGGTGGGCGAGCTGACCCGCCAGCGCGACGCCGTGACCAACCAGCTGACCCAGCTGCGCGAGATGCTGTCCGGTCTGGCCGGGCTCGGCACCCTGCCGAGCGAGCAGCAGGCGACGGTCGAGGAGGCCGCCGAGAAGGTCGAGGACGTGAAGGAAGCCGTCGAGGAGGTCACCGCCGACGCCGGCGACAGCAACGGCGCGTCCGATGCCAACGAGCTGCCGGTGGGTAAAGCCGGGTGAAGCTGGGCCTGGTCGTCGGCTACTGGCCGCCGAGCGGACCGCCGCCCGACGCCGTCGACCAGATCGCCACCGCCGAGTCGCTCGGCTTCGAATCCATTTGGACGGCCGAGGCCTACGGGTCCGACTGCTTCACGCCCCTCGCCTGGTGGGGCGCGGCGACGCAACGGATCAAGCTGGGCACATCCATCACCCAGATCTCGGCCCGTACGCCCGCGTCCACGGCGATGACCGCCATCACGCTCGACCACCTCTCGGGCGGCCGGCTCATCCTCGGGCTCGGGGTCTCGGGACCGCAGGTGGTCGAGGGTTGGTACGGGCAGGACTACGCCAAACCCCTCGCCCGCACCCGCGAGTACGTCGACATCGTGCGCCGGATCGTCGCCCGCGACGAGCCGGTCGAATACCACGGCGAGCACTACTCGATGCCACTCCCGGGCGGCACCGGACTGGGCAAGCCGCTCAAGTCGATCGTTCGCCCGCTCCGCACCGACATCCCCATCTACCTCGGTGCCGAGGGACCGAAGAACGTGGCCCTGGCCGCAGAGATCGGCGACGGGTGGCTGCCGATGTTCTTCTCGCCCAAGGCCGACGACTTCTACCGCGCCGCGCTCGCCGACGGCTTCGCCCGCCCGGGGGCCCGCCGCACGGCCGACGACTTCGAGGTCGCCTGCGTCGTCCCGGTCGTGCCCGGCGACGACGTCGAGGCCTGCGCCGACTTCCTGCGGCCCAACCTGGCCCTCTACATCGGCGGCATGGGCGCCCGCGACCGCAACTTCCACAAGGACGTGTTCGTGCGGCTGGGCTACGAGGCCGAGTGCGCCAAGATCCAGCAGGCGTACCTCGACGGGCGCAAGGCCGATGCCGCCGCCGCGGTGACCACGCCCATGGTCGAAGACGTCTACCTGGTCGGGCCGCCCGCCAAGATCCGGGACGACCTCGAGCGGTGGCGCGCCACCTGCGTGACGACGCTGCTGGTCGCCGGGCCCAGTCCGCTCCTGCACCAGATCGCCGAGCTGGTGATGGCCGGTCGGCCGTAGCCGACGCCACCACTTGGTGCCCGATGACGGTCGCCCGCGAGGCGGACGGCGCTGGCGCGGCGACGAGCCCAGCGGACCAGGGGATGCTGCTCGCCTGGTGGGCCGCGCGCCAACCCGACGTGCCCGCCGTGGTGTCGCCCTCGGGGCAGCGCAGCTTCAAGGAGCTGAACGAACGGGCGAACCAGCTGGCGCGGGCCCTGCGGCGGCTCGGGCTGCGAGCCGGCGACGGGGTCGCGCTGCTGTGTGGCAATAGGCCCGAGTTCGTGGAGGTGGCGGCCGCATGCCAGCGGGCGGGCTGGCGCCTCACCACCGTCAACTGGCACCTCACCGCCGCCGAGGCCGGCTACATCGTCGATGACTGTGAGGCCAAGGCGCTCGTGGCCGACGCGGGTTTCGCCGAGACCGCCGGAGGGGCGGCCGCGACGGCGCGGGGGTGCACCGTGCGACTGTCGGTCTGCGGACCGATCGAGGGTTTCCTGAGCTACGACCGCGAGCTGGCCGGCGAGTCGAACGAGGACATCGAAGATCCCTGCCTCGGGTCCTCGATGCTCTACACGTCGGGGACCACCGGTCGCCCCAAGGGTGTCTACCGATCAGAGCCGGCCCCGAGCGCGGCATCGCTCAACCTGTTCGGCTACCGGGACGACGGCACCGACCGCCACCTCTGCACCGGCCCGCTCTACCACGCCGCCCCGCTGGCGTTCTCGCTCACCACCCCGCTGACCCATGGCGCCGGGGTCGTGCTCATGGAGCGATGGGACGCAGCGGAGGCCCTCCGCCTGGTGGAGGCGCAGCGGATCACCCACACCCACATGGTCCCAACGATGTTCCACCGGCTCCTGTCGCTGCCGACCGACGTGCGAGAGGCCCACGACACGTCGTCGCTCCGGTCGGTGCTCCACGGCGCCGCCCCGTGCCCCGTACCCGTCAAGCGCCGGCTCATCGCCTGGCTCGGCCCGATCGTGTGGGAGTACTACGCGGCCACCGAGGGATCCGCCTGCTTCGTCGACTCACGCACCTGGCTCGCCCACCCGGGCACCGTTGGCAAACCGGCAGACGGTCAGGTGCGCATCGGCGACGAGACCGGTGTGGAGGTGCCTCCGGGCTCTACGGGTCTGGTGTACATACGGGCGCCGAAGGTCGGCCGGTTCGAGTACTTCAAGGATCCCGCCAAGACCACCGCTTCCTACCGCGGGGACTACTTCACGCTTGGCGACATCGGCCACGTCGACGAGGAGGGCTACCTGTACATCACCGACCGCTCGGCCGACGTGATCATCTCGGGCGGCGTCAACGTCTACCCCGCCGAGATCGACGCCGTGCTGCTCGAACACCCGGCGGTGGGTGACGTCGCCGTCATCGGCGAACCCGACCCCGAGGGGGGTGAGCGCGTGCTGGCAGTGGTCGAGCTCCAACCCGGTCACGATCGCTCAGTCGAGCTGGCGGCCGAGCTGATCGAGCACTGCCGCACCCGCCTCGCCGGCTACAAGTGCCCCGACCGCGTCGACTTCGTCGACGAACTACCCCGGCAGGACAACGGCAAGATCTACCGGCGGACGCTTCGCGACCGGTATCGCGCTCAAGCGCGTTCGAAGTCCTCGGGCGGAGGGCAGGCGCACACCAGATGGCGGTCGCCATAGCCACCGTCGATGCGGCTCACGGGGGGCCAGTACTTGGCCCGACGCAACCCCGCCACCGGATAGGCGCCCTGCTCCCGGGAATAGGGCCGATCCCAGTCGCCCACCAGCAGGTCCTCGGCGGTGTGAGGGGCGTGGCGCAGCGGGCTGTCGGCCAGCGGCCACTCGCCGCTCGCCACCCGGTCGATCTCGCCCTTGATGGCGATCATGGCGTCGCAGAACCGGTCGATCTCGGCCAGTGATTCCGACTCGGTGGGCTCGATCATCAGCGTGCCCGCTACCGGGAAGCTCATGGTCGGGGCGTGGAACCCGTAGTCGATCAGCCGTTTGGCCACGTCGTCGACGGTGACACCGGTGTCCCTGGTGATGGCGCGCACGTCGACGATGCACTCGTGCGCCACCCGCCCGTGGTCGCCCGTGTAGAGGACGGGGTAGTGGTCGGCGAGGCGGACGGCGATGTAGTTGGCGCTGAGGATCGCCACCTCGGTGGCCCGGCGCAGGCCGTCGGCCCCCATGAGCTTGGCGTAGGCGTAGCTGATGGGCAGGATGCCGGCGGACCCCCAGGGCGCGGCGGATACCGGACCTGGCCCCGTCGCCGGCCCCGCCTCGGCGGTTGCCGGATGGTTGGGCAGGAACGGCGCCAGGTGCGCACGAGCGGCCACTGGCCCGACGCCGGGCCCACCGCCGCCGTGGGGGATGCAGAACGTCTTGTGCAGGTTGAGGTGGCTGATGTCGCCGCCGAACCACCCGGGGCGGGCCACGCCCACGAGGGCGTTGAGGTTGGCACCGTCGACGTAGACCTGGCCGCCGTGCTCGTGCACCACGTCGCAGATCTCGGTGATCCGGGACTCGAAGACGCCGTGGGTCGACGGGTAGGTGACCATGAGCGCCGCCAGCCGTTCGCCGTGCTCGGCGGCCCTGGACCGGAAGTCGTCGACGTCGACGTTGCCGTGGTCGTCGCACGCGACCACGACCACGCGCATGCCGGCCATGACCGCCGACGCCGCGTTGGTGCCGTGGGCCGACGACGGGATCAGGCAGACGTCACGCTGCTCGTCGCCGCGGCTGTGGTGGTAGGCGCGGATGGCGAGGAGTCCGGCCAGCTCGCCCTGCGAACCGGCATTGGGCTGCAGTGACACGGCGTCGTAGCCGGTCATCTCGCCGAGCATGGCCTCCAGCTCGTGGATCAGCTCCAGGTAGCCCTCGGCTTGGTCGAGCGGGGCGAACGGATGGATGTCCGCGAACTCGGGCCAGGTCACCGGCTCCATCTCGGTGGTGGCGTTGAGCTTCATCGTGCACGAGCCCAACGGGATCATCGCCCGGTCGAGCGCCACATCCTTGTCGGCCAGGCGGCGCAGATAGCGCAGCATCTCGGTCTCGCTGCGGTGCTCGTGGAAGACGGGATGCGTCAGGTACTCGGTCGTCCGCCGCTCGCGGGTCGGGATCCCGTCGTCGCCGGTGACGAAGCCGTCGGCGACACCGAATGCCGCCAACACCAGCGGCAACGCCGGGAACGTGGTCTCGTCGAAGGAGAGGCCCAGGGTGTCGCCGTCCACGCGGCGGAGGTTGACGCCTGCCTCGCGGGCGCGCTCGAAGATCTCGGCGGCCTGGCCCGGGGCGCGCACGGTCAGCGTGTCGAACCAGGTGTCGTTGACCACGTCGAAGCCTGCGGCGCCCAGGGTCCTGGCCGTTGCGGTCGCCTGCATGTGCACCCGCTCGGCAATCGCCTCCAATCCCTCGGCCCCGTGGTACACGGCGTACATCGACGCCATCACCGCCAACAGCACCTGAGCGGTGCAGATGTTGGACGTGGCCTTCTCGCGACGGATGTGCTGCTCGCGGGTCTGGAGGGCCAGTCGGTGAGCGGGGCGGCCGGCGGCATCGATCGACACCCCCACCAAGCGGCCGGGCAGCGACCGCCGGTAGGCGTCGCGCGTGGCCAGGAATCCCGGATGGGGCCCCCCGAATCCCATGGGTACGCCGAACCGCTGGGCGGAGCCCACGGCGACGTCGGCGCCCAGCTCACCGGGCGGGACCAGCAGCGTGCATGCGAGGAGGTCGGTGGCCACGACGGCCAGGCCCCCGGCGCTATGGACCGCCTCGATGACCGCCCGCAGGTCGCGCACCACGCCGGACGTGCCCGGATGCTGCAACAGCACGCCGAACGTGTCGACCGGGGACAGGTCGGCGGAGGGATCACCCACCACCACGTCGATGCCCAGCGGTTCGGCCCTGGTGGCCACGACCGCGATGGTCTGGGGGTGGCATTCGGCATCGACGAAGAACACGCCGCCGGCATGGCGTGACGAGCGGCGGCACAGCGTCATGGCCTCGCCGGCCGCGGTGCCCTCGTCGAGCATCGAGGCATTGGCGATCTCGAGGCCTGTGAGGTCGCAGACCATGGTCTGGAAGTTGAGCAGCGCCTCGAGCCGGCCCTGGCTGATCTCGGGCTGGTAGGGCGTGTACGCCGTGTACCAGGCGGGGTTCTCGAGGACGTTGCGCAGGATCACCCCGGGCGTGTGCGTGCCGTAGTAGCCCTGCCCGATGAGCGAGGTGAACACGGTGTTGCGGTCTGCCAGCCGGCGCAGGTGGGCCAGGGCGTGGGGCTCGCTGAGGGCGTCGTCGAGCGCCAGCGGCTTGTCGTCGCGGATGGCCGCCGGCACCGCCTGGTCGATCAGGTCGTCGAGGGAGGCCAACCCCAGCATGGCCAGCATGCGATCGGCGTCGGCGGCCGAGATGCCGATGTGGCGGTCCGGGAACGCCCCTGGGAGGGTGGCTTGGTCGGTCACGGCATGCTCCAGAGGATGGGTGGTCGTTGGCGCTTTTCGGTCACACGGTCGCCCTGAGGGGTCCCAGCGACGCTGCACCCCCTCTGTCGCCACGGACTGCAGCTCCAGAGCTGCCTCACCCCTGCGGTCCCTTGTGCCTGAGAGGTTCCGAGGTAGTTGCCCCTTCGGCGCCCGACAGCCGAGGACTTTCGGCCGCCAGAACTCTCCCACGGGGGGTCGTCAGCGCCGTCCAGACTAGTGGACCGGCAAGTCCTAAGGTCGTGATGACCACCAGCACCTCGGCAGGCGGGGTCCGGTCACTCGTCGCCGCCCGTCGGCTTCAGGTGACGGACGCGCCACGACGCAACCCCCAGCGTCACGATCGCCACGATCGCCAACCGCACGACCGCGCTCCAGCCGTTGGGGGTGCCGTCGCGCAACAGCAGGGCGCCCCCGTGGTCATCGGCGAGCCCGGCGTAGACCTGCTGCGACTCCCACATCGGCGAGACCTGGGCGATGCCGGACAGCACGCCCCCCAACAGCCGCTCGCCGAGGAACACCACCGCCAGGGCCCACACCGCGGCCCGGCGGGCGGCGGCGCCGATCATCACGAACAGCCCGATGTAGGCGGCCGAGCCGGCGGCGCCGGCGATCGCCATGGCCGCCGCTCCCTCGGGTATGCCGGCCACCACGGTCGCCAGGACCAGGGCCGGCACCAGGCTGACGAGGGCCACGATCCACCCCCCCAGCCACCGTCCGGCGACGATGGTGCCGAACCTGACCGGCGACAGCCACGTGAATGGGAACGTCCCCGCCCTGATGTCGGCCCCGAGCACGGCGTCGCCAATGACGAGGCAGGTCAGCGGCAACACCAGTCCGAACAGGCCGATCTCGGCGACGTCGCCGAACGCCGCCTCGGCACTGCGCGAATCACTGGCCGAGAGCCAGCCGAAAAGCAACGCCCCCGCGCAGGGCAGCAACACGCCGAACCAGCGCCGAACCGGCAGGCAGGCCCGCAGGGTGTAGCCGACCAGCGCCGTGAACGGGCGCGGCAGCCGCCGTCCGGCTGGCGCGGGGATGGGAACGCCCAGGGGCGTCGACGCGCTCACCGGTGCCCGCTCATCTCAGCAGCTCCCGGAAGACGCTCTCCAGCGAGTCGTCGAGGGGACGCACCTCGTGCAGGCGGGCATCGGCCTCGCGGGCCGCCCCCGGCAACAGCTCGGCCAGCTCCCCAGCCCGGGGCGACGACACCACGACCGTGTTGCCGTCGACGGTCACGCCCCGCACCGCATCCAGCGCCACGAGGTGGCGGGCGAGCCGGCGGGCCTCGGGGGTGCGCACCAGCACCGATCGGGGCCGGTCGGCGAGGGCGTCGCGGATGGCTCGATGGTCGCCCGCGGCCGCCAGGCGGCCCCGGATGATCACGATCTGCCGTCCCGCCAGCCGCTCGACCTCGTGCAACACGTGCGAGCTGACGATCACGGTGCGGCCCTGGCCGCCCAGGGTCTGGAAGAGGTCGATCAGCGCCACCCGCTGCATCGGGTCGGCGCCGTTCAGGGGCTCGTCGAGGACCAGGATCCGGGGGTCGCTGACCAGCGCGGCGGCGACCTTGGCGCGTTGGCGCATGCCCTTGCTGAAGCCCCGCACCTTGCGGTCGGCCACGTCCAGCAGCCCCACGGTGTCCAGGCACCGGTCGGGCAGGCCACGATCGCCGACCCGGTGCAGCGCCGCCGTGTAGCGCACGAGCTGCCGGGCGCTGAGGGCCGCCGGCACGGCCTCGTCCTCCGGCACCAGCGCGATGGCGCGCTGCACGCCCCGGTCGGAGTGGGGATCGCGCTCGAGCACCGCCACCGCGCCCTCGTTGGGCCGGAGCAGGCCGACGATGGCGCGCATCAGCGTGGTCTTGCCGGCGCCGTTGGGCCCCAAGAGCCCCGTCACCCCCGGGCCGAACGAGCACGACAGATCGGTGAGCGCCACCTTGTGGCCGAACCACACGCTGGCGCCGCGAACAGCCACCGTGGCGTCGGTGACGAAGGCCGGGTCGAGCGGAACGGCCGGCGGCGGGGGAGGGGGCGGCGGCCGAATGTCGACCGTCATAGGTCGACCTCGCGGTAGCGGTGCAGCAGCAACGCCACCGCGCTGAGCAGCACGACCAGGTAGGCGGTCACCGCCAGGACGCCGCCGCCCGACACGCCGGAGAGGCCGGAGTCGTCGCTGAGGTGACCCAGGAAGATCAGGTCCCGCAGCGCCAGCGGCAGGGCCAACACGTTGACAACCGCCAGCGCCGTCCCGTCTTCGGCGGAGGCCTCGAAGATCGACGCGATCGCCGACGTGACCAGCGCCAGGCCGAGGATGGCGACGCCGCCGACAATCCGCCGGTCGGTGAGCGACGCCAGGGCTACACCGATCGCGGCGTAGTAGACGGCCAGCACGACCAGCGCCGCCGGCACCTGCCACAGCACCTCGGCGTGGTCGGTGAAGTAGTTGAGCGCGCCGTCCTTGGTCACGAACATCTGGCCCCCGAACAGCACGACCTGGGGCAGGAACCCGAACCCGAACACGATGGCGGCGATGGCGCCCACCTTGGCCACCACGTAGTCGACGCCCGTCAACGGTCGCGAGAACAACAACGGGAGCACACGCTGGCTGCGATCGGGACAGACGACGTCCGGCGCCGTCAACGCCACGAACAGCAGCAGCGCCGTGGACACGCCCACGTACTCGCGGTAGGTGATGAACGAGAAGTCCTGGAAGTCGGCCGGGCTCTCCTTGGCGGCATAGCCGATCCCCACGTTGACGATCGCCGGGACGGTGGCGATCGCCAGGAGGCTCCAGGGAAACACCTTCTGGCGCCACGAGCGGCGCAGGCCGAGGGCCCGCCGCACCGACAGCCGCCACAGGGCGAACGCGGCCTCACGGCGGCCGCCGCGCAGGCCCTCGTAGGGCCGGTAGCCGCGGTCGTAGACCGCGCCCGACAGCGCCGGC
>DASSDL010000200.1:0-5043 GCA_035697145.1 Acidimicrobiales bacterium | reverse complement strand
GACCCCGCCCACGCTGGCCAGGGCCATCGCGCCCGTCGCGCCGATGATCACAGCCGGCCACGGCGGATCGCCCCCGGATTGAGCCCCTACCGCCGGTGGGATCGCGGCCGAGGATTTGGCTGGTGAGGCGGCGCTGGCCGGGGGCACGCCGAGGGAGCTGAGCATGTCGCGCAGGGCGATAGGCGCCTCGTACCAGCCACCAACAGTGGTTCCGTCGAAGATCGGCTGGCCGGCAGCCGTGTGGACCAGCGGACCGCCGTCCGCCAGGGGGTAGAGGTCCTGGCGGATCGCGGTCGTTTCATCGGGCCCGGTCATGAGCTGCCAGGTCACGATGTAGCCAGGACCAAGTCGCTCGGTCGGTGCCTGGTCCATGAGCGTCGGCGGCTCCGGCTGACCGGGTATGACCTCCCAGAACGCCGTCAGGTCAGGCAACCGCCCGACTTCGACGTTGATCGGGTCGTCTAGTCCGGGACCGCTGATGGTGGCTGATTGGATCCCTTTGGCCGAGGCTGGTCCCGCGGATGCGATGGCGCCCACCAACGCCAGAGCACACCCGCCCGCCGCTGCCCACATCCTGACTCTCAGTCGCATGCCCGTCCTACACCGCGCCCTGCCAGGCGGTTCCGTCGGTACTCTGCCGGCACAGGAGGACCCGGTGCAGCAGGCAGCAGTCGACACCACTCCGATCCCCCCCGGGTTGACCGACGCCGAGGTGGCCGAGCGGGTCGAGAGCGGCCGCGTCAACCGGGCGCCCGGCGGGACCAGCCGGTCGCTGTGGGCCATCGTTCGGGCCAACGTCTTCACCCGCTTCAACGCCATCCTCGGGTCGCTGCTCGTCGTCATCCTCACGGTCGGCCCGCTGCAGGACGCGCTGTTCGGGGTCGTGCTGGTGGCCAACACTGGCATCGGCATCTACCAGGAATGGCGGGCCAAGCGGACCCTCGACCAGCTGTCGTTGCTCACGGCCCCCGCCGTGACCGTGGCCCGCAACGGCGAGCGCCACGAGATCACCCTGGAGGACGTGGTCGACGGCGATGTCGTCGAGTTGGGTCAGGGAACGCAGATCGTGGCCGACGGCCAGGTGCTGGGGGCGGACGCGCTCGAGGTCGACGAATCGTTGCTGTCCGGCGAGTCTGTCCCCGAGGCCAAGGCGCTGGGCGACGAGGTGCTGTCGGGCAGCTTCGTGACCGCCGGACAGGGCTGGTATCGCGCCGATCGCATCGGCGCCGAGTCGTACGCCAACCAGCTGGCGTCGGAGGCCCGGCGGTTCTCGCTGGTGCGCTCCGAGCTGCGACGCGGCACCGACCGCATCCTGGGGATGGTCACGTGGCTCATCATTCCCACCGCCATCCTGCTGATCTTCAGCCAGCTCGCGGAGTCCACCGACGACTCGGTGGGCGACGCCATCCGGGGCACGGTGGCCGGCGTGGGCAGCATGATCCCCGAGGGACTGGTGCTGCTGACCAGCGTTGCCTTCACCGCCGGCGTGTTGCGCCTCGGCCGGCGCCAGGTGCTGGTCCAGGAGCTGGCGGCGATCGAGGGCCTGGCCCGCGTCGACATCGTGTGCACCGACAAGACCGGCACGCTCACGGAGCTGGGCCTCGAGGTGGCCGACGTCCACCCCCTCGACGGCGCCGACGCCACACTTGGGCCCGAGCGGCCCGGTGCGCAGCACCAAGAGCGAACAGCACCCATCGAGTCCGTGTTGGGGGCGCTGGCCGCCGCCGACCCCGAGCCCAACGCCAGCATGCGGGCGCTGGGCGACCGCTACCCGTCGCCGGGCTGGACGCCGACGTGGCGAGCCGCGTTCTCGTCCGCCAAGCGCTTCTCGGGGTCCGGCTTCGGCGAGCACGGCGACTGGGTGCTCGGCGCCCCCAACGTGCTGCTGGAGGCGGGGACTGGCGACGGCGGCGGTGCCGGCGGTGGCGACGGCGGCGACCGCGACCGGGCGGCGGCGCTGGTGGACCAGGAGACCCGCCAGGGCCGCCGGGTGCTGCTGTTGGCGCGGACCCAGGGTGAGCCCAGCGGCGACGGCGCTCCCGTCGGTCAGCCGATGGCGCTGGTGGTCATCGAGGAGCGCATCCGCTCGAACGCCCGCAGCACGCTCGACTACTTCACCTCGCAGGGCGTGACCGTCAAGGTCGTGTCCGGGGACGACCCCCGGACGGTGGGGGCCGTGGCCGCGCGGGTCGGCATCGCCGCCGCGGAGTCGCCCCGCGACGCCCGCGAGCTCCCCGACGACCCCGACGAGCTGGCCGACGTGATGGAGACGACCGGTGTGTTCGGTCGGGTCGGACCGCAGCAGAAGCAAGCGATGGTGCGCGCGTTGCAGGCCCGCGGGCACACGGTCGCCATGACCGGCGACGGCGTCAACGACGTGCTGGCGCTGAAGGAGGCCGACCTCGGTGTGGCCATGGGGACGGGCGCACCGGTCAGCCGGGCGGTGGCGCCGGTGATCCTGCTGGACTCGGACTTCGGCAGCCTGCCGCCGGTGCTGGGCGAGGGACGCCGGGTCATCGCCAACGTCGAGCGGGTCGCCAACCTGTTCGTCACCAAGACCGTCTACGCAACGTTGCTCGCCCTGATCGTCGGCGTGGCCCGGGTGCCGTTTCCCTTCCTACCCCGGCATCTGACGATCGTGAGCAGCCTCACCATCGGCATCCCTGCGTTCTTCCTGGCGCTGGCGCCCAACGCGCAGCGGGCCCATCCGGGGTTCGTGGAGCGAGTGCTCCGGTTCGCGGTGCCTGCGGGCACCGTGGCCGCCGCCTGCACGATCGCCGCCTACGGGCTGGCGCGCGCGGAGAGCGGGGTCAGCCAGACCGAGGCCCGCACGACGGCGACGATCACCCTGTTCCTGGTGGCGCTGTGGGTGCTGGCCATCCTGGCCCGGCCCACCAACCCGTGGCGGGCAGGACTGGTGCTCTCGATGGGCGCCACATTCGTCGTCATCTTGTCGGTCCCTTGGCTCCGGGACTTCTTCGCGCTGAACCCGCCGCCGAACGAGCTGCTGCTGTCCGCCATCGGCATCGCCGTCGCGGGCGGGTTCGTCATCCAGATGGGCTGGCTCATGAGTGGCTGGGTCCGACAACGCAGCAACCACGGCGAGGACGGGAGGGGCGAGGATTAGCCTGCGCCCACCATGCGAGAGCTCGGGGAGGGCTGGCGGGCGGCGATCGCCGACGACGACCTGCGCCGCGTCTACCACGGTGACGACTTCGACGATGCCGGCTGGGAGCCGATCACCGTTCCCGGCCATTGGCGGTCCACCCCGGCATTCGCCGACAGTGACGGCCCGCTGCTGCACCGCTGCGGCTTCCGAGCGACCACGCCCGGCGAAGGACATCGGGCGTGGCTGACCTTCGATGGGCTCTTCTACCAGGGCGACGTCTGGCTGGACGGCGGCTACCTGGGTCTGACCGAGGGCTACTTCGTCCCCCACACGTTCGAGATCACCGACCAACTGCGGGATCGGCCCGAGCACGTGCTGGCCGTGGAGGCAACTTGCGCGCCGGAGCGTGACAAGACGGCCAAGCGGAACCTCACAGGTGTGTTCCAGCACTGGGACTGCCTCGACCCCGCCTGGAACCCCGGCGGCATCTGGCGGCCGGTGCGGCTCACCGAGACCGGACCGGTGCGCATCGCCCGGCTGCGGGCGCTGTGTCGGGAGGCCACCGTCGACCGGGCGGTGGTCGCGTTCAGGGCCACGCTGGACAGCGACGCCCCCCGGGCCGTGTGCGTGCGTACCGAGCTGGGCGCGCTCGACCACGAGCTGACCCAGCCACTCGCCGCCGGCGCCAACGAGCTGGAGTGGACCGTGACCGTCGAGCGACCCGAGCTGTGGTGGCCGCGGGCGCTGGGCGATCCCGTCCTCCACGACGTGACCGTGGCGGTCGAGATTCCTGCCGCGGGATCGGTGGCCCCAGCCACCGATCCCGCGGCAGAAATCCGGAGTGACGTCCGGCGGCTACGCACCGGGCTCCGGGCCGTCCGGCTGCGCCAATGGACCTGCTCGGTGAACGGCGAGCGGCTGTTCCTCAAGGGTGCCAACCAGGGGCCCACCCGGATGGCCTTGGCCGAGGCGTCACCCGACGAGCTGCGCGCCGACGTCGGGTGGGCGCTCGACGCCGGGCTCGACCTGCTGCGGGTGCACGCGCACGTCTCGCGTCCCGAGCTGTACGACGCCGCCGACGAGCGGGGGCTGCTCCTGTGGCAGGACATGCCGCTCCAATGGGGCTACGCCGCGGGTGTGCGCCGACCGGCGGTGCGCCAGGCGCGGGAGGCCGTCGACCTGCTCGGCCACCATCCGTCGATCGCCGTGTGGTGCGGCCACAACGAGCCCATGGCCATCGACACCGACGCCGCGCTGGGCGGCACCGCCGCGGCCACAAGGCGCACCGCCTTCCGGATGGTGCGAGCCCAGCAGCTCCCCAGCTGGAACAAGACCGTGCTCGACGCATCGATCAAGCGGGCCCTCGACAAGGCCGACGGGACGCGTCCGGTCGTGGCCCACTCGGGCGTGGCGCCGCATCCGCCCCAGTTCGACGGCACCGACAGCCACCTCTACTTCGGGTGGTACTGGGGCGACGAGCGAGACCTGCCGGGCTTCGCCCGAGCCTTGCCCCGGATGGTGCGCTTCGTGAGCGAGTTCGGCGCCCAGGCCGTGCCCGCGGCGGACGCCACCGGTGACGGCGCCGCCTTCTGCGAGCCCGACCGCTGGCCCGACCTCGACTGGCGCCGGCTGGGCGAGCGCCACAACCTCCAGAAGGCGCGGTTCGACCGGTACGTGCCTCCCGCGGCCTTCGCCACCTTCGACGACTGGCGCGACGCCACCCAGCGCTACCAGGCCGAGCTGATCCGGCGGCAGGTCGAGGTCCTGCGCCGGCTCAAGTACCGGCCAACCGGCGGGTTCGCCCAGTTCTGCCTGGCCGACGGCCATCCGGGAGTCACCTGGTCGGTGCTCGACCACGAACGTCGGCCCAAGCTCGGCTACGAGTCCCTGCGCGACGCGTGCCGTCCCGTGATCGTCGTGGCCGACCGCCTGCC
>DASSDL010000199.1:0-18262 GCA_035697145.1 Acidimicrobiales bacterium | reverse complement strand
TGCAGCCGTTCGACGTTGGTGACGAACAGGTCGTCGCCGACCAGCTGCACCCGGTCACCGACGGCCTTGGTGAGCTCGGACCAGCCGTCCCAGTCCTCCTCGGCGCAGCCGTCCTCGACGGACACGATGGGGTAACGCCCGCAGAGGTCGGCGAGCAACCCGACAAGGTCCGACGGGGACAGGTCCCGGCCTTCACCGGCGAGCGAGTAGCGGCCGTCGGCGAAGAACTCGCTCGAGGCGACGTCGAGCGCCAGGGCGATGTCATCGCCGGGCTGGAGCTCGGCCCGCTCGATGGCCTCGACCAACGCCTGCACGGCTTCCTCGTTGGATCCGAGGTCGGGGGCGAAGCCCCCCTCGTCACCGACTGCCGTCGACAGCCCCCGCTCGTGCAGCACGGCCTTCAGGGCGTGGTAGGTCTCGACGCCCCAGCGCAGCGCCTCGCCGAAGCTGGCGGCGCCCACTGGCACGACCATGAACTCCTGGAAGTCGACGTTGTTGTCGGCGTGGGCGCCACCGTTGAGGACGTTGAGCATCGGCACCGGCAGCACGTGGGCGTTGGTGCCGCCGACGTAGCGGTACAGCGGCAGCGCGAGCTCGTCGGCGGCGGCCTTGGCCACCGCCAGGGACACGCCGAGGATGGCATTTGCGCCCAGGCGTCCCTTGTTGTCGGTGCCGTCGAGGTCGATCATCTGGGTGTCGATCTCGCGCTGCTCGGTGGCGTCGAATCCGATCAGCGCCTCGCGGATCTCGCCGTTGACGTTGTCGATCGCCTGGCTCACACCCTTGCCGCCGTAGCGCGACCCCCCGTCGCGCAGCTCGACGGCCTCGAACCGGCCGGTGGACGCCCCCGACGGCACCAGCGCCCGGCCCTCGGCGCCCGAGGCGAGGTAGACCTCGACCTCGACCGTCGGATTGCCGCGGGAGTCGAGGACCTCGCGGCCGACGATGTGCTCGATGCTGGACATCGCTGGGGTGTGGCTCCTGTGACGGGTGTGGCCAACGTTACTTGCGTTCGGACCGTCGAAAACGGTCACGCACCACTTCGGCGGCGATCCGCAGCTCGGTCTCGGGATCGTCACCGGCCGTTCGAGCGTCGTCGACCACGTCGAGCAGGCGCCGGCCCAACTCCCCGAGCGCATCGTCACCCTCGAGCAGCGTCCGCCATTCGACCCCCTGCGATGCCGCCTTGCGCTGGACCTTCAGGGCGTACGCCAGCGCTGGCAGCGTGGCCGGAATGCCGTCCATCACACTCGACCTGCCCTTTTCCGCCTTCTTGAGTCGCTCCCAACGTTCCGCCACCTCGTCGGCGTCGTCCACGGTGACATCGCCGAACACATGGGGATGGCGGCCGATCAGCTTGTCGCTGATCCCTCGGACGACGTCGGCCAGCGTGAAGCGTCCCTCCTCGGTGGCGAGGGTGGCGTGGAGGAAGACCTGGAACAGCAGGTCACCGAGCTCTTCCTCCAGGGCGTCGAAGCCCTCGCCGGCCTCGACGTCGAGGTGATCGAGGGCCTCGAGCACCTCGTAGGCCTCCTCCAGCAGGTGATGGCGGAGGCTGTGGTGGGTCTGCTGGCGATCCCAGGGACACTCGGCCCTGAGGCGGCGCACCACCTCGGCGAAGGCCGCCATCTCGGGGGCGATTCCGGGCGTGGTCAGGCGGGGGACGTACAGCGACGTGAGGTGATCGGGCCGGACCACCCGATCGAGCTCGTGCCACGGCAGCTCGACGATGTGCTCGTCGGGTAGGCCGAGGCGCTGGAGCACGGTGACGGCAACCTCGTCGCCACCCGCCTCGCCGAGGACGAGCTTCACGTCGGACAGCACGTGGCGGTCGTCGCACTGGGCCACCAGCAACGGTCCCCGCTCCCCTGCCGCCTCGATCTCGAACCGGTGCCCGTCGACCAGGCGCACGCCGCGCTCCACGGGATCGATGCCGAGCCGCACCCACGCCAGGTCGACGAACGACAGCGCCGGCAGCACGTCCACGGCGACCCGGTCGTCGGCCACCAGCAGCTCGACCGTCCGCTCGGCAACGGCCGGTGATCCGGGCACGGCGTACAACACCTCGCCGTGCTCAGCGGCGGCCGCCATCAACGCGTCGGCGATGCCGCTGTAGACGGCATCGATGCTCTCGGCCTCGTCGTACAGGCGATCGAACGTCGGGACCTCGCCGATGACGCCCGCCGAGGGGTGCCTCGCGGTGCGCAGGAAGCGGTGGGGGATGCGGGCGACGGCGTCGCGCGTGGCAACCGTGACGAGGTCGGGCCCGGCCGGCCCCAGACCGCAGACGACGATGCGGGGACGCAGCGCCGGACCGGGCGTGGCCGTCACCCCCCGCCGGTCGATTGGTCGCCCGGACCTTGGCTCGGCTCCGCGCCTGCGGGACCCTCCGGCGGGACCACCGTGCGCTGGTCGGGGTCCCACGAGCCGTAGTGGGAGCTGACCTCGATGTCGGTCGAGTCGGCGGCCTCCGTCAACGCGCGGCCGTACTCCTCCTGCCCGAGCTCCTGCTGCAAACGCGTTCGCCGCGACAAATCCTCGATCAGCGAGTCGCGCACGTCTGCGGGCATGTCGTCCAGGGCACCTTGGAGCTGGTCGGTCACGGTCGAGCGATCGTCGTCGGAGAGCTCGAGATCCTGCTCCTTGAAGATCTGTTCCACGAGCATGAACTGAATGCGCTGGCCGAGCCAGCTGGCAACGAACTCTTGGGTGTAGCTGCCGGGCAGCTCTCCCTTCACGCTGTCGGGATCCGGGACGACGGCCTCGCTGGAGGCCAAGGCGTCGAGCTCGTCCTCGAAGTCGGATTGCGACACCGTCGTGTCCCCGACCCGGACGGCGGCCGACTGCTCGGAGCACCCCGCTCCGACCAGACCGGCGGCCG
This sequence comes from Acidimicrobiales bacterium, assembly GCA_035697145.1. Lineage (GTDB taxonomy): Bacteria > Actinomycetota > Acidimicrobiia > Acidimicrobiales > VFJN01 > DASQUK01. The sequence continues at coordinate 15,381 of DASSDL010000199.1, read as the reverse complement.
CGATAGCGGCGACGAGCAGCATCAGGCGTCGACGGGTCGGCACGAGCGCAGATCGTAGGGACTCACCGGATCCACGCACGAAACCTCAACCCCCGGGAACCAGCTCGGCGACCCGGATGAGGGTCGTGCGCAGGTTGTCCTCGCCGACGAGCGACAAGGCGTCGTCGATCGTGAGCCAGCGCAGTGCCGCCGCCGGCGACTCGGGCGTCGCCTCGCCCGGCTTGGCCGTCGCCAGGAGATACCGCATGTCGGCATGCTCGTGCTCGGGCTCGCCCCGGCCGGCGGGTACGGGGACGACCACCACGTGCACCAGCGCCGGTCTCGCCGGGTCGGGCCAGGCCGCCAGGTCGCTCAGCCCGGTCTCCTCGCGGGCCTCGCGCAGGGCGATCGCGAACGGATCCGTCTCGCCGGGATCGCCGTGGCCACCCAGCTGCAACCAGCCCTGCATGCGCTCGTGCCAGCGGAGCAGGATGCGCCTGCTCTCGGGGTGGACCACGATCGCCGATCCGGTGACGTGCAGCGGCGACGACCGGCTCCAGGGATCCCCGCCGCGCACCAGCGAACGGATCCGGGCCACGTCCCCGGCCTCTCCGGCCGAGCGCGGCACGAACCCGTCGAGCGCCGCCCTCACTCCGTCCCCCAACACCGCCATGTCGTTGCCGCCTACGCGGCCGCCTGGTCGGGGAACAGCGACTCGAGCAGATCGACGAGCTCGAGCGCGACGCCCCGCCCACCCGTGACCGGCACCACCAGCTGACCCAGGTCGGGCTTGTGGACGGCCTTGGGCACGAGGCGCTTGAGGCGGATCTCCTCGGACACCTTGAGCTTCACCGGCGAGAGGCGGGCGGTCCACGTGGGGGCGCCGAAGCCGGTGGTGCGGACAACGTTGACCTCCCGGAGATCGAGCCGGGCCGACTCGGCCCGCAGCCGGGCCACGTCGAGCAGCGCCGCCGCCTCCTCGGGGACCGGGCCGTAGCGGTCCTGCCATTCGGCGCGGATGTCGGCGACCTCGGCCTCGGTCGTCACGGTCGCCAAACGGCGGTAGGCCTCGAGGCGCAGCTCCTCCTTGGGCACGTAGGCCTTGGGGAGGCTGGCATCGAGCGGCAGGTCCAGCTTGATCTCCGCCGGCTCGCGCACCTCCTCGCCCTTCAGCTCGGCCACCACCTCGTTCACCATCTGGCAGTAGAGGTCGTAGCCCACGGCGGCGATGTGGCCCGACTGGCCGGTGCCCAGCAGGTTGCCGGCGCCCCGGATCTCGAGGTCGCGCATCGCGATCTTGAACCCCGAGCCCAGCTCCGTGGCCTCGCCGATGGTCTTCAGGCGCTCGTACGCCTCCTCGGTGAGCGCCCGGTCGCGGGGATGGAACAGATAGGCGTAGGCCCGCTGGCCCGAGCGTCCCACCCGGCCGCGGATCTGGTGGAGCTGGCCGAGCCCCAACAGGTCGGCCCGGTCGACCACGAGCGTGTTGACGGTCGGCATGTCGATGCCCGACTCGATGATCGTGGTGCAGACCAGCACGTCGTACTCGCCCTCCCAGAAGTCGAGCACCACCCGCTCGAGCGATCCCTCGTCCATCTGGCCGTGGGCGATGGCGACCCGCGCCTCGGGCACGAGGTCGCGGATGCGGGCGGCGGCCTGGTCGATGTCCTGCACCCGGTTGTGCACGAAGAACACCTGGCCCTCGCGCAGCAGCTCACGTCGGATGGCCTCGGCGATGGCCCGCTCGTCGTGCTCGCCCACGTAGGTGAGGATCGGCTGCCGTTCGGCCGGCGGCGTGTGGAGCAGGGTGAGGTCGCGGATGCCGGTGAGGCTCATCTCCAGCGTGCGGGGGATGGGTGTGGCCGTGAGGGTGAGCACGTCGACGCCCGTCCTCAGCCGCTTGATCTGCTCCTTGTGGGTGACGCCGAAGCGCTGCTCCTCATCGACGACTAGCAGGCCCAGACGCTTGAACGTGACGTCGGCCGACAGCAGCCGGTGGGTGCCGATGACGATGTCGACGTCGCCGGACTCGAGCCCCTCGATCACCTTGCGGGCCTGGCCGGGCGTGAGGAAGCGGGACAGCACCTCGACCCGCACCGGATAGCCGGCGAATCGGTCGCTGAAGGTCTGGTAGTGCTGCTGCGCCAGCAGGGTGGTGGGGACGAGGACGGCCGCCTGGGTGCCGTCCTGCACCGCCTTGAAGGCCGCCCGGATGGCGATCTCGGTCTTGCCGAAGCCGACGTCGCCGCAGACCAGGCGGTCCATGGGGGCGGGCGCCTCCATGTCGGCCTTGACGTCGCCGATGGCCTTGTCCTGATCGGGCGTCTCCTGGTAGGGGAAGGCCTCCTCGAGCTCGCGCTGCCAGGGCGTGTCGGGACTGAAGGCGTGGCCGGGCTGGCGCCGACGCTTCTGGTAGAGGACCACCAGCTCCTGCGCGATCTCGGCGACCGCGGCCCTGATCTTGGCCTTGGTGCGCTGCCAGCTGTCGCCGCCCAGCCGATTGAGGGTGGGGGCCTCGCCCCCGGTGTAGTGGCGAACGGCGTCGATCTGGTCGGACGGCACGTAGAGGCGGTCGTCGCCCTTGTACTCGAGCAGCAGGTAGTCGCGCTCGACCCCGCCGATGGCCCGCTTCACCATGCCGCCGTAGCGGGCGACGCCGTGTTGGTGATGGACGACGTAGTCGCCGACCTTGAGGTCGTCGAAGAACCCCTCGGTGTCGCGGCGCCGGGGCCGGGCCCGCCGGTGCGCCCGGCGCCGACCGGTGAGGTCGGACTCGGCGAGGATGGCCAGCTTCACGGCGTCGGCCCGCAGCACCGTCCCCCGCTCCAGCGGCGCCACCACGACCTCGGCCGACACGCCCTCCGACGCCAACCGGTCGCGCAGCCGCTCGGCCGAACCGTCACCGTCGGCGCCGACCACGACACGGAACCCGTCCCGCCGGAGGCCCACCAGCCGCTGGATCAGGCCGGAGCCGTCGCCCACCACCGGGTCCCAGCCCGAGGCCAGCACCTGGGGCGTGTCGGGGCTGTCGGGGACGTTCACCACGTGCCAGGCGGGCGCCTTGGTGTGGGCCAGCAGGCGGTCGAAGTCGAGATGCAGGCGGGGGAAGCCGTGGTCGTGGGCCTGCTCGACCCGCCGCCCCGCCCGGGGCAGGGCTCCGGCGACAGCGCCGGCGCGGCGGCCGTGGGCGCCGTTGCCCACGGCACCCCACGTCACCGCCAGCGTGGCCGCGAGGTCGGCCTCCTCCGCCAGGAGATCCGCGGCCCGGTCGCGCATCCGGCGGGGCTCGCACAGCAGCACCTGGGCGCCGTCGCCCACGACGTCGAGCAGCACGTGCTCGCCCTCGGTGAGCCATGGCAGCCACGACTCCATGCCGTCGAAGACGAGGCCGTGTGCCAGCCGTTCCCACTGCTCGCGGCCCCAGGGCTCGAGGCCGATCAGCCGCTCCGCCCGCTCGCGCACCTCGGGCGTGGGCAACAGCTCGCGGCAGGGGAAGATCTCGACGGTCGGCAGGTCGGCGAGCGAGCGCTGGTCAGCCACCGAGAACTCGGTGAGCCGGTCGACCTCGTCTCCCCACAGGTCGACGCGCACCGGGCGGTCGGCGGTGGACGGGAACACGTCGACGATGGAACCCCGCACCGCCACCTCGCCCCGGTGCTCGACCATGTCTTCGCGGCGGTAGCCGGCGAACACCAACTCCGACACCAGCTCGTCGCGATCGAGCTGCTGGCCTGGTCGCACCACCACCGGCTCCACGTCCTCGACGTGGGGGCCCAGCCGCTGCGCCAGCGCCCGCACCGAGGCGACCACGACCGCGGGCGCCCGCCCGGCATCCCGCAGCCGCCACAACACCCGCGTGCGCCGGCCCATGGTCTCGACCGCCGGGCTGACGCGCTCGAAAGGCAGCGTCTCCCACGCGGGGAACAGCTCGACGGCGTCGTCGCCCAAGTAGGCGGCGACGTCGTGCGCGAGGCGCTCGGCCTCGGTGGAGGTGGGGACGGCGAGCACGATCGGGCTGCGGCTCGTGAGGCCGGCCAACCCGGCGGTGACGATGGCCCGCGCCGACTCGCTCACGGCCAGGGTGGCCGAGGCGCGCCCGAGCACCTGTGCCAGGGCCGGCTCGTCACGGAGCAGACCCGGAAGATCGTGGAGGGGCGCGTCGGTACGCGCTCCTGCGGGCGCAGGGGCGGGGCTCATAGCGGTTCAACGCTACCGGTTGGGTGTGACTGTTGAGCCCGGGTCCGACCACCTACCGGCGGCGCGGCTGACCCTCGCCCACGTTGTGAGACCGGTGGACTAGCTTCGCCCGGGTGCGCCGGCTCCCGGGACGATGGCGCCTGATCGCGACCGTCGCCCTGGTGAGCGGGGCGGCCGGCTGCAGCGTCCCCTCGTTCGGGGCGCCCGATCCCAAGTCGGAGCAGGGCGAGAGCATCTTCTCGCTGTGGCAGGGCTTCTTCATCGCCGCCCTCGCCGTCGGCGCGCTGGTGTGGGGCCTGCTGATCTTCGTGATCCTGCGCTACCGGCGGCGCAACGACGAGGTCCCCAACCAGAGCGCCTACCACATCCCCCTCGAGATCTTCTACACGGCGGCGCCGGTGGTGATCGTGGCGGTGCTGTTCGGCTTCAGCGTGGCCACCGAGGGCAACGTCACCGACCTCGACCCCGAGCCGGCGGCCCGTATCGAGGTGATCGGCTTCCAGTGGTCGTGGCAATTCCACTACCCGGACGAGGACATCACGATCACGGGTGAGCCCGGCGAGCCGCCGGAGATGGTCATCCCGGTGGGCCGGCCGACCGCGCTCCGGCTCGTCGCCGCCGACGTCGCCCACTCGTTCTGGGTGCCGGACTTCCTGTCGAAGCGCGACCTGATCCCCGGCGTTCACAACGAGATCGACATCACGCCCACCGAGGCGGGCCGGTACGTCGGCCGCTGCGCCGAGTATTGCGGCTTCGACCACTGGCAGATGAGCTACTCGGTGCGGGTCGTGTCCCAGGACGAGTACGACGACTGGGTCGCCGAGCAGCGGGCCTCCCGGGGCGGCGACGGCGGCGGCGACGTGCCCGGCGAGGGATCCAGCTCGTGACCACGCTCGACGAACGCCCAGTCGTCGCGGAGGAGCCACCCGAGCCCGAGCACCGGGCGCAGGGCCTGCTGGCAATCCTCACCAGCACCGACCACAAGCGCATCGGCATCTCCTACATGGCCACGGCGTACGCCTTCTACCTGGTGGGCGGGGCGCTGGCGGTGGTCATCCGCTCGGAGCTGTACGAGCCCGGCCGCCAGGTCGTGTCGCAGGGTCGCTACAACGAGATGTTCACCATGCACGGGAGCATCATGCTGTTCCTGTTCCTGGGCCCGTTCGCCTTCGGTCTGGCGAACTACTTCGTGCCGTTGCACATCGGCGCCCGCGACATGGCGTTCCCGCGGCTCAACGCCCTGTCGTACTGGTTCTACGTGTTCGGCGGCATCACGATGGTGAGTGGGTTCCTCACCTCCGACGGTGGCGCCGACTTCGGCTGGACCGGCTACACGCCGCTGTCCGACATCGTCCGCACACCCGGCATCGGGGCCGACCTGTGGATCATGGGTGTCGCCCTCACCGGGCTCTCGGGCATCCTCACCGCCGTCAACATCGTCACCACGGTGGTGACCATGCGGGCGCCGGGGATGCGCATGTTCCGCATGCCAATCTTCACCTGGAACATGCTGGTGACCAGCGTGCTGGTGCTCATCGCCTTCCCGGTGGTGTCGGCGGCCGCCATCATGCTGTTCTCGGACCGCCAGCTCGGCTCGCACATCTACGACGCCTCGGTGCACGACGGCATCGCCGGTTCGCCCATCCTGTGGCAGCACCTGTTCTGGTTCTTCGGCCACCCCGAGGTCTACATCCTGGTGCTGCCGTTCTTCGGGGTGGTCACCGAAGTGTTGCCGGTTTTCTCGTGGCGGCCGGTGTTCGGTTACGCCGGACTGGTCTTCGCCACCATCGCCATCGCCGCGTTGTCGGTGGGCGTTTGGGCGCACCACATGTTCGCCACCGGCGCGGTGCTGCTGCCGTTCTTCACTGGGTTCTCGATGCTGATCGCGGTACCGACCGGGGTGAAGTTCTTCAATTGGATAGGCACGATGTGGGGCGGGAGATTGACATTTCCCACCCCGATGCTCTTCGCGCTGGGGTTCCTGTTCACCTTCCTCCTCGGCGGCCTGTCGGGCGTGATGCTGGCGGCGGCGCCGATCGACTTCCACGTGACCGACAGCTACTTCGTCGTCGCGCACATGCACTACGTGCTGTTCGGCGGATCGGTGTTCGCGCTCTATGCCGGCATCTACTACTGGTGGCCCAAGGTGACCGGGCGGGTCCTCGACGAGCGCTGGGGCAAGGTGCACTTCTGGATGACGCTGGTGGGCTTCCACCTGACGTTCTTCGTGCAGCACATCCTCGGCCTGGAGGGCATGCCCCGGCGGGTGGCGGACTACCTCGACAGCGACGGCTTCACGGGGCTCAACCAGATCTCGTCGATCGGCGCGTTCCTCCTGGCGGCGTCGACGCTGCCGTTCCTGTGGAACGCGGTGCAGACCCTGCGGGGACGCCTCGGCTCCGTGGCGGGCGACGACCCATGGGGTGGTGGGCAGACCCTCGAGTGGACGACCACCTCCCCGCCACCAGCCGAGAACTTCGTCGGACCGCTACCACCCATCCGCTCGCAACGCCCGGCGTGGGACCTGCGGCACGCCGGCGATGGCAGGGGCCCCGGCGATGGCTGACGAGTCGGAGGCTCCGAGGGTCGACGACCGAACCGTCCCCTGGCGGGTGTTCCTCAGCGTCGGCGCCTTCGTGCTGGTGCTGGGCGCCATCTACTGGGGCACCGCCTACGAGGAGAGCGGCACCGTCATGCTGATCGTGGCGGCGGTGCTGTCACTGTGGATCGGCGCATACCTGTGGCTGCGGACCCGGAGCCCGGCAGCAGAGCCGCTGGAGGCCCCGTCGGGGGGCGAGGCGACCGCCCTCCGGCAACCGGACGAGGCGGCCCACTACCTGCCGCACGCCAGCGTGTGGCCATTCACCATCGGCCTCGGCGCCGCCACCGTCGCCAACGGTCTGGTGCTCGGCGTGTGGCTGATCGTCCCGGGGGCGGCGCTCATGGTCCTGGGCATCGCCGGCTTCGTCCGCCAGACGCGCCGCCGGGACTGAGCAGCCGTCAGCCCCGCACAGTGACGGTGTCCACCAGGTCGGCCTCGATCTCGGCGTCGGTGAAGGCGACGTCGCGCCACGCCTTGGCCGAGAAAGCCTCGGTGGCCTCCGTGTAGACGTCGCTGGACCGGTCCTCGGTCTCGCCATAGGTGAGGAAGACCCGGGCCTGCGTTCCATCGTCGGTGAACGCCAGCGCCATGAGGAATGACGTGCCGTTGTTGATCGGATATCCCGTCTGCCCGCCGACCCGGGCCAGCGATGAGCCCGGCACGAGCGTCTCGCGCTCGGTGTCGGCCAGCCTGGGATCGAGGATCGACGACCCCGTGCCCCATCCCACAATGTTGGTGGTGCCGTCGCGGGCGTCGCCGCCATGGATGGGGATGCGCTCGCCGTCCCGCAAGGCGAACTGCACCTCGCCCAGGGCGGCGTCGGCCGCGAACCCGGCGGCCTCGAGGCTCTGCACGGCGCGGGCCAGGCTGATGAGCACAGGATCCGGGGCGTCGCCGGGCGCCGGTGCCAGCCCCGCCGGGGTGTCCACCGGGCGGTCGGGGTCGAAGGGCTCGGCCCACACGGCCCCGGCGCGATTCAGGTCGGCGGTGTCGACCCGGGCCAGCAGCTCCCGCCACAGCGGCGGTCCGGCCCGCTCGACGTCGTACACGCCGTCCCATCCGGCCAGGACCCGACACGCCGAGCCGACGTCGATCCTGGCGGCCGGCAACGGGGCGGGACCGCCGCCGTCCGGCGGTTCCTGCGCCGGCACGTCGATCGTCGTCGCCCCCCGGCAGCGCTGCACCACGGACTGGAGCAGCACCCGCGAGGTGTACCCCCGGTTCTGCACGGTGGCGGCGGCCAGCTCGTCCAGGGTGAACGCGCCGTCCTCGCCCGCCGGCCCGGCCGTGGTCGTGTCCCCCAGCACCACCGCGTTCTCCCGGGTACGGGGCGAGCGGGCCGTGCGCTGGGCGCCGTGGAGCGGCGAGTAGTCGCCCTCCAGCATCTCGGTGGCGTGCGGTAGCCAGAACGAGTCGTTCGCGTTGAACACATAGTCGTCCCGCTCGACCATGGGCTGGTCGGCGGCGGGCACCAGCCCCGGGTCGCGGGCGCCATCCTCGTCGACCCACTCGTAGACCGGATCCGACCCGTCGAGCAGAACCGCTCCGTTGTCCGCCGCGATCCGCACGATCGGGTCGGACTCGAGCGACGCCTCGTAGGCGGCGATCGCCTCGTCGGACAGGTTGGGGGTGGCGGACGTATCGGCGTACCACGCCCGCCCGTCGTCGGACACGGCGATGGTGTTGAAGAGCGGCACGCCGTTGACCTCGTGGTGGACCTCGATGAACTCGTCGAGGTCCTCGGCCTGCAGCATGCCGAGGTACTGGTCGATGAACTCGTCGTTGTCGAGGTTGGCGTCGCGGTATGTGATGGTGGCGGCGTCCGTCCAGCCAAAGCCGGGGAAGTCGATGATCGGCCCGTAGTGGCTTGACCACATAGTTCGGGTGACGTCGCTGAGCCGTCCGTCGGCGCCACGCACCTCCGCCGTCACGTCCTGAGAGGTCATCTCCCGCTGGCCGTCGCCGTAGACGTAGCTGGTGGGCGAGCCGGGCACGAGGTCCAGCCGGTAGGCGGTGAAGCGGTTGCCGGCCGAGACCGTGTGGGTCCACCCGAAGTTCTCCGTGAAGCCGATGCCGATCCCGGGCAGCCCGGAGAGCTGCACCCCGTAGGCATTGAGCTCGCCCGGGATGGTGAGTTGCACCTCCCAGAATCGCAGCTCGCCCTCCCAGGGAAAGTGCGGGTTGGCGACGAGCATGCCGCCGCCCTCGGCCGAGCGCTCGGCGCCGATCGCCCAGCCGTTGGAGCCCGCGTCCGCGGTTGGGGGGACGATGGGCGCCGCCGCGGCCTCGTCCGGTGACGGAGGGGCGGTGGCGGCGCCGCCGGGCGGTTGCGCGCCCGCGATGAAGTCGCTGAGGGCGCCGCTGCTCGCCTGCAGCGCGATCGACCGGGCGTAGGCGTAGACCTCCACCGGTTCCAGCGGCCGGACCCACTCCTCGCCGGCGCACCATCCCGGCAGGCCGTCGGCCCCCACCTCGTCGAGCTGGGCGTTCCAGCCCGCGCTGAAGGCGGTGACGAGCTCGACCACGCCGTCCGAGGCACGCTCCCAGTCGGCGGAAGCCAGCTCGAAGATGCCGATCGCCTTCCAGGCGATGTCGGAGTCGACGTTGGCGTCGTCCTCGCCGGCACCGAACCACCGCGCCCGCTCGCCCCGGATCTTGACCACCTGATCGGCGAGGTCACAGGCGCGGTCCTCGCCGCTGGCCCAGCCCTGACCGAAGGCTAGGTCGGCCGACGATTCGGCGGTGATGTGGGGAACCCCCGCCGAGGTGCGCCGAATCGTGGCCCGATAGGTGTCGCCGATGCCGACGACGTCACCCACGACTTCGCCGGCGGCGTCGTCCGCGTCGTCATCGTCGCTGCACGCCGCGGCCCCCGCCGCCAAGGCCAGCGCCGCCAGCATCCCCAGGACGGTGCGCCCGCCCGATCGCCCCCCCACTCGGGTCATCGAGCGTTCTATATCAGGCGGCGGGCGCCGGCGCCCGCCGGGCGTGCGATGGGGGATGTAGCCTCCGCACGGAATACTTGTGCACGCAAGTTGTTGCCCAAGGGGATCAGGAGGAACGCCATGCCCGCCATCACCGTTGCCGATCCCCTCACGTTGCCGGCCGTCGCCGAGCCCGACCCTGCCACCTCGGTCGAGCGGCCCGTCCGTTCGGTGACCACCGCGCCGGCGGGGTTCGAGGGCGAGGGCTTCCCCGTGCGCCGGGCCTTCGCGGGCGTGTCGAGCGCCGACCTCGACCCGTTCGTCCACATGGACCAGATGGGCGAGGTCGAGTACGCGCCCGGCGAGCCCAAGGGCACGCCGTGGCACCCCCACCGCGGGTTCGAGACCGTCACCTACATGATCGACGGGACGTTCCAGCACCGGGATTCGACCGGCGGCGGCGGGCTCATCACCAACGGCGACACGCAATGGATGACCGCCGGCGCCGGCATCCTCCACATCGAGCGCCCGCCTGACGAGCTGGTCGCCAGCGGCGGGTTGTTCCATGGCGTCCAGCTGTGGGTGAACCTGCCGGCGGCCGACAAGTTCACGCCGCCTCGCTACCAGGACATCCGCGGCGGCCAGGTCACGCTGCTGCGCTCCCCCGACGGCGGCGCCGTGCTGCGGCTGATCGCCGGCGACCTCGCCGGCCACCACGGCCCCGGGGTGACCCACACCCCGATCACGCTGGTCCACGCCACCGTGGCTCCCGGCGCGCAACTCGAGGTGCCGTGGTCGCCCGACTTCAACGCACTGGCATACGTGCTCGCCGGGCGGGGGACGGTCGGCTCGGGCCGCCAGCCGATCCACAGCGGCCAGCTGGTCGTGTTCGGCCCGGGCCCGAGCGGCGGGGGGCAAGTTGGTCACCTGGTCCTGGCGGCGCTGGACACCCACGACAGCACCGCCCCCAACCTCGAGGTGCTCCTGCTCGGCGGCCGGCCGATCCGGGAGCCGGTGGCCCAGTACGGGCCGTTCGTGATGAACACCCGTGCCGAGCTGGCCGAGGCGTTCGACGACTACCAGGCGGGACGCATGGGACAGATCCCGGCCGAACACCTCGACGGCTGAGTTGGATTCCGCCACACGCTCCTTACACTGTACGGCTCCCGCCGGTCCGGCACACCACCGCCTCGTGTCGGACCGGTGGAGGCCAAGCCGGGGAACTTCCGGGCGGGGAGGGCGTCCGGAAGTTGGCTGGGCGGGACGCCCCGCCGCGCAGCCCGCTCGGCCTCAGACCCGGTCGGAGACCACCGCCTCCGCCGGGGTGGCGCCACCGTGCTCGCTGCGCACCACGGCGAGGAACCGTTCGATGGCGCGGACGGTGTGATGGACCCGCACCGACGGCAGGACGTCGAAGGCGTGCTGGGCCCGGGGCAGCTCCGCGTACACGACCGGGTTGCGGGACGCGGCGCGTAGGCAGCGGACGAACGAGCGGGCCTGCTCGACCGGCACCAGCACGTCGTTGGTGCCATGGAGGACGAAGAACGGCGGCGCGTCGGGCCAGACGTGACTCATGGGCGAGGCCTCGTCCCAGACCGCCCTGTTGTCGGCCAGCTTTGATCGCATCACCCGGCGCTCCAGGAACGGGACCAGGGCCCGGCCCGCGGACCCGTCCCGGTTGGTGAAGTCGTAGACGCCGTAGAAGGGCACGGCAGCGACGACGCTGGTGTCGGCGTCCTCGAACCCGGGCTGAAACCCCCCGGGGGTGAGGGCGGCCAGCGCCGCCAGATGGCCCCCTGCGGACCCGCCGGTGATCGCCACGAACGACGGGTCGCCGCCATGCTCGGCGATGTTGGCCTTGGTCCAGGCGAGGGCCCGCTTCACGTCGACGATGTGGTCGGGCCACTGCGCCCGGGGGCTGAGCCGGTAGTTGATGGTCACGCACACCCAGCCTCTCTCGGCCAGGTGCGCCATCAGCGGATGGGCCTGTCCTCGCTTCTCCCCCACCATCCAGGCGCCACCGTGCACCTGTACCAGCACCGGGGCCCCGGCGCCGGCGGGCAGGTCGGCGCGGCACCAGATGTCGAGGCGATTCTGGCGCCCGTGGTCGCCGTACGACAGGTCACGGGCGGCGGCGTAGCGGCGGCGCACGCCGAAGCCGGACAGCAGCGCCGAGCGCCGGGTGAGGGGCACGTCCGGACGGGGGCTGAAGGGCTCGGAGATCCGCTCCCGATAGTTGGCCCCCAGGCCCTCCTGGAGCGCGCGCTCGAGGACCTCGTCCGACCGGTCCGCCTCCCGCTGGAGTGCGACCAGCCCGGCGAACGATGCCGCCGTCAACCCCAGCCCCACCGCGCCCCGCAGACCCCGAGCCCCACCGCCCCGGGCGCTCACCAGCCCCACGGCCACCTGGAGGCCGAGGGTGTGCAGCGGCAACTCCGACGTGGGCACGCCCGACAGGAACTCCAGCGGCGACCCGGGGGTGACCGCCGATCGGTCGAACGGTCGCCATGCAGCGGCTGTCACGGTTGCCGCCACCACGCCGGACAGGAGGAACCGATTGCGGGGATCCATGGCGCCCGATGTTACGGCCGACGGTTTTTCCCGGTTCGGCTGGTCGTCGCCCGATCCGCCTGATACCCGCCCCCGCGCCCCGGGTACAGTTTTCCTGCACACCGCGTGCATCCGATCGGGGGGCCTCGATGACCACGAAAGACGGGACCGCAGGGCGGTACCTCCACTGGATCCTCGTGGCGTTCTCGCTGGGGGCCGGTGTGATCCACTTCGCGTACAGCGGCGAGCACTTCGACGTCGGATGGGTGCACGGCACGTTCTTCGCGGTGGTGGCCTGGTTCCAGCTGAGCTGGGCGGTGGGGATCATGGTTCGGCCGACCCGGACCGTGCTGGCGCTGGGTGCGGTCGTCAACGCGCTCGTGATCGGCACGTGGATCATGTCCCGGGTCTGGGGCGTACCCATCGGTCCCGGTGCCTGGGAGCCCGAGCCGATCGCACTGGCGGACGGCCTGGCGACCGGGCTCGAGCTCGGCATCGTCGTGATCTCGCTTGCAGTCCTGACGCGGCCGGCGCTCGCCCAGCAATCGGTCCGTCCGTCCCTGGGGATGGCGGGGATCGGGCTCAGCGGGTTGGCGGTGGCGGTCGTGTCGACGCTGGCGCTGGCCCCGGCGTTCGCCTCCGAGGACCACCACGCGGGCGAGAGCGAGGCGGCCGGCCAAACGCACGGCGACGATGCGACGGCCGGGCACGAGGGCCACGACATGACCGGGAGCACCGACCACGCCGCCTCGGGCGACGACGTCGAGGGCCACACGAATGTCGTCGTCGCCGCCGACGGCAGCTCGGCGTGCGAGCAGTCGGGCTACGGCAACGAGGGCAACGCCGGCCACGGTCACCGGGGGCCGGTGCCGTTCACGCCGCTCGACGCCAAGACCCGCGCCACCCTCGCCGCCCAGGTGCAGCAGTCCAACGCGGTGGCGGCCAAGTACCCGACCGTCGCCGCCGCGGAGGCGGCCGGTTGGCACCGGATCACCCCCTACGTGCCCTGCATCGCGGCGCACTATCTCAACAGCTCGGTACTCGACGGCACGTTCGACCCGGCGATGCCCGAGATCCTGCTCTTCGACGGCAGCGACCCCGACAGCGCCCTCGTCGGGCTCAGCTACCTGGCCTTCACCGATCCCGAGAGCCCGCCGGAAGGCTTCGCCGGCGACAACGATCCGTGGCACATCCACCGCCAGCTGTGCATCGGCGACGGGGGCGTCGTGGGCGACGAGAACACCACCGACGAGCAGTGCGAGGCCCGCGGTGGCCGGGTCGTGCCGCTGAACAACCTCTGGATGATGCACATGTGGAACGTGGCGGGGTGGGACAGCCGCTGGGGGCTGTTCAGCTCCGAGCATCCCGACCTCGGTGGGAGCATCGGCGACATCAACGCCGCGCCGGCCGGCTAGATCTGACTTTCCAGTCAGCCGGCCGCCGCGGCGGCGAGCCGGTCCTTCGTGACCTCGTCGAGCTCGGCGTACTCCTCGCCGGTGTCGACCCAGTCCTCGAACTGGATGACCCCCAGCTCCTCGAAGCGCCGGCGGAGCCAGCCGCCGGACGCGTCCAGCAGGCCGAGCTTCTTGCAGTTGGGGACGATCTTGGAGAACAGCAGCTGCTGGAACATGTTCTCCTTCGGTGGGATCGCCAGCATCGAGGTGACCACCGGGCGCGGGTCGATGCCCATGCGCTCCCACACCTCCTGCTGGAGGAAGCGGTCGCGCATCCGCACCGCCGCCTCGAAGGCGAACTCCTGGCGCTCACGCAACTCGGAGTCGGACAGATCGCCGTAGTACTCCTTCAGCGACAGCACGCCGAACGCCACGTGGCGGGCCTCGTCGGACATCACGTAGCGCAGGAGCTGCTTGAGCAACGGGTCCTGCGTGAGCATGTGCATGAACCCGAACGCCGCCAGGGCGAGCCCCTCGACCATGACCTGCATGCCCAGGTAGGTCATGTCCCAGCGACTGTCGTTGATGATGTCGTCGAGCAGCATCTTCAGGTGGGCGTTGATCGGGTAGTGGCCCGTGAGCTTGGTGTCGAGGTACTTGGCGAACACCTCGACGTGGCGGGCCTCGTCCATCACCTGGGTGGCGGCGTAGTACTTGGCGTCGATCCAGGGCACGCTCTCGACGATCTTGGCCGTGCAGAGGAGCGCGCCCTGCTCGCCGTGCATGAACTGGCTGAGGCGCCAGTTCTGCCCCTCGATGACGAGGTTGGTCCACTCGCGCTCGGTGAAGTGCTCGAACGGCGAGCCCGGGACCCTGGCGGCCTCGCGGAAGCGCTGGATGATCGGGTTGCCGCCCATCTCACTGGCGAGCTTCTCGACGTCGACCTCGGTGTCCCACGGGAGGTCGGTCTCGCCATTCCACTGCGAGCGCTTGGCCTTCTCGTAGAGCTTGTTCAGGGCGGGCCGGGCACCCTTCTCGTAGTCCCACGTGAAGATCGCCTCGGCGTTGTCAGCCACGGTGTGGATGGCCTCGTCGACGTCGGTGTTGGCGACAGCGAGGATCGCCTCGAGGTCGTCGACGTCTCGGCGGCCGATCAGCTTCTCATTGCTGGCCACGGCTCTGCTCCTTCCCGTCGCCGGGCGTGATGGAGTCCACCAGGCGATCGATGAGTTGGCGCCATTCGGTGTCGCCCGAGTGCGGCAGCCCCACGGCCTCCATGAGCAGGAAGCCCATGCCCAACGCCTGGCAGAACTCGGCGGCAGCGTCGACGTCGACGTCGGGCGCCACGCTGCCGTCGCGCTGCCCGGAGGCGACCGCGTGGGCCATGAGGGACCGGAACTTCATCAGTCGCCTGCGCAGCAGCGCCGCCACCTCGGGATCGCGGCGGGCGGCCACCATGGCCTCGAACAGGAGCGGCCGCGTGTCGCGGCGCGCAGTCGGCAGCTCGTGGCCCGCGAACCGCAGTCCGTCGGCGACGTCGCCGGCGAGCTCCATGGTGGCGAACAGCGAGTCGACCTGGGCGATGCCCACGGCGGCGAGCAGCAGGTCGGCCTTGTTGCGGAAGTTGGTGTAGATGGCGCCGGTGCTGAGGCCTGCGCGGCGGACGATCTCCTGAACCCGGGCGCCCTCGTAGCCTCGCTCGGCGAACACCTCGGCGGCCGCCGTCACCAGGCGG
>DASSDL010000198.1:0-2106 GCA_035697145.1 Acidimicrobiales bacterium | reverse complement strand
GTGGGACTACATGTTCAGCGTCATCAAGCGGTTCCGCACCCGCGGGGCGGACTTCCTGCTGCCCGACCGCAACGCCGTCACCATGACGGTGCCGTTCCTGCGGGCGTACACCGAACTGCTCGTGCGGACCTGCCACAAGCGCGGCGCGCACGCGATCGGCGGCATGGCGGCCTTCATCCCCAGCCGGCGCGACCCAGAGGTCAACGAGGTGGCCCTCGCCAAGGTGCGCGACGATAAGACCCGCGAGGCCGGCGACGGCTTCGACGGCTCCTGGGTGGCCCACCCAGACTTGGTGCCGATCTGCCGGGAGGTCTTCGACGGCGTGCTGGGCGACCGGCCGAACCAGCTCGACCGGGCCCGCGACGACGTGGCGGTCACCGCCGCCCAGCTGCTCGCCGTGGGCGACACGCCGGGCCAGCGCACCGAGGCCGGGCTGCGCAACGCGGTCAGCGTCGGCATACAGTACCTGGCCAGCTGGCTGCGCGGCACCGGCGCGGTGGCCATCTTCGACCTCATGGAGGACGCCGCGACCGCGGAGATCTCCCGGTCGCAGGTGTGGCAATGGCTGCACAACGACGTCACGCTCGACGACACGGGGCACCCGGTCACCCGCGAGCTGGTCGAGCGCGTCGCCGACGAGGAGATCGCGGCGCTCGGCGGCGACCCGGCCGACTACGCCCAGGCGCGGGCGCTGTTCATGGAGGTCGCCGTCGCCGACGACTTCGTGGAGTTCCTCACCCTGCCCGCGTACGAACGCATGCCATGACCAGCGCAACCAGAGCAGATGGCGCGATTCCCGCCCTGGCGACCCGTCTCCGGGCCGAGCTCGACCCCGCGCAGGTCATCGACGACCGGCAGGAGCTGCGCACGTACGAGTGCGACGGGCTCGCGCAGTACAAGGTGATCCCGGCGCTCGTGGCGCTGCCGCACTCGGCGGACGAGGTCGCCGCCGTGGTGCGCGCCTGCGCCGAGGCGGGCGTGCCGTTCGTGGCCCGCGGCTCGGGCACCGGCCTGTCCGGCGGCGCGTTGCCGCACGCCGACGGCGTCCTGATCGTCACCGCCCAGATGCGGCACATCGTGGAGGTTGCACTGGCCGACGAGCGGGCCGTCCTGCAGCCCGGCGTCATCAACCTCGACGTCACCCGCGCCGCGTCGCCGCACGGGTACTACTACGCGCCCGACCCGTCGAGCCAGCAGATCTGCTCGATCGGCGGCAACGTCGCCGAGAACTCCGGCGGGGCGCACTGCCTCAAGTACGGCTTCACCACCAACCACGTCACCGGACTCGAGATCGTGACCCCGGCCGGCGACCTGGTGCGGCTGGGCGGGCGCGCGCCGGACCCGCCCGGGTACGACCTTGTCGGGGCGTTCGTCGGCTCCGAGGGCACACTGGGCATCGCCACCGAGGTGACGGTCCGCCTCGTGCGGTTGCCCGAGGCGGTGCACACGCTGCTGGCCGGCTTCGCCTCCACCGACGAGGCGGGCGCGGCGGTCTCGGCCATCATCGGCGCGGGCGTCGTGCCCGCGGCCATCGAGATGATGGACGCGCTGGCCATCGAGGCGGCTGAGGCGGCCGTCCAGTGTGGATATCCGGACGGCGCCGGCGCCGTGCTCATCGTCGAGCTGGACGGGTCCGCCGCCGAGGTGGACGCGCAGTTCGACGACGTGGAGCGGCTGTGCCGCGAGGCCGGCGCCTTCGAGATCCGGGTGGCGGCCGACGACGCGCAGCGGGCGCTGTTCTGGAAGGGTCGCAAGTCGGCGTTCGCCGCGGTCGGCCGGATCAGCCCGGACTACATCGTGCAGGATGGGGTGATCCCCCGCACCGCGCTGCCGGAGGTGCTGCGCAGCATCGCCGACCTGTCGCGCCGCACCGGCGTCCGGGTGGCCAACGTCTTCCACGCCGGCGACGGCAATCTGCACCCCCTTGTGCTCTTCGACGACGCCGTGGAGGGCCAGTCCGCGCGTGCCGAGGAGGTCTCCGGCGCGATCCTCGACCTGTGCATCGAGCACGGTGGCTCGATCACCGGCGAGCACGGCGTCGGCATGGACAAGCTCCGCCACATGCCGCGCATGTTCAGCGCCGACGACCTGGACACCATGCAGCTC
>DASSDL010000197.1:0-9755 GCA_035697145.1 Acidimicrobiales bacterium | reverse complement strand
TTCGAGTTTGAGCTCGAGGTAGCCCGCCCACGCGGCCAGCTCGTCGCCGGCGTCGGCGAGGGCGATGGCCGCCAGAGCGTGCGCCTCGGCGTGGTCGCCCCGCTCGACCGCTTGGCGGGCCCGGTCGAGCAGTTGGGTCCGATCGTCGTGCATAGGGCGATGATGGCTCCTGGTTTCGGGTGGTGATACCCCGAAACCAGCGCCGCCCCGGGCCGAGCGCCTCACTGTCCGGGGGCCGCTCGGTGGCTGCCCCGAGCAGCCACCAGGCAAACGGCGCGTGGAGGGGAGAGCGGGGACCGACGAACCCGCGCCGGCCCCGATGCACGGGAGGGGTGACCAGGGGGCCGGCGGGGTTCAAAGCCGCCGTATGCCCGCCCGAGCTGAAACGAAACAGACGGCGGGCTAGTCCGGACTGGTGTGGTGTAAGGGTGGCCCCCAGGACCGGGGACTCCGCCTGGGGCCAGCGGCGGCGAGCCCTGGGGGGCGTCGGGCTCAGCCTCCTGCCCTCACAAAGCGCACATGGTCGCGTACCGGCGGTCTGGTGTCACCGCGGGGCTGGTCGTCGTCCTCGACGCGCTCGTACCGGCCGTCCCAGTCCAGTTCCGGTCAAGCCACGCAGCGAACGCGTGCGGGTACTCGTTGGGAGTGACGTTGAGCAGTTCGCAGAACTCGTCGAACGTCTCGTCTGGCTGGTCGGCCACCACGTCAGCGTAGAGACGTGGTGATTCACCCCACTCTTAATGATTCACCACCAGTGGGGTTCAGGCGTCGACGGACTCAGCGCCGAAGGACGTGCACCGTGTCTCTTTGGCCACGAACAGCTTGTCTTGCGGCCCCCTTCACGTGGCCTCAAATCCAACGTGGAGCGTGCCGTTCCTGAGTCGGGTACCACTGCTGGCGCCAGTGGCCAGTGACCCACCAGCGGCGCGAGTCGTCGACGCTGCCGCCGGTTGACCGTCCCGGTTCGCTGGGAGCCTGTCGGAGAGTCACGACACGGACCGTGTCGACCTCAGGGTTCGCCCGCGGCACGCCGCGGCGTGTCTTCTCGGGGATGTGGCGGGCGATGTCGACCCATTCCTCACCGACCAGGCGCCAGAGGGTCGCATTCCAGCTAGGCAGATCCGTGCCACCGGCATCTGCGCCATGGTCCGTCCGCTGCCAATGCTCGTCGACGTATTGCACGTAGTGGCGAACAGGCAGAAGCGGGGCCCCGTATCCCCCCCGGGGGTTGTAGTGCTCGTGGTTCTGTGGGCGAAACCACCACACGAGCCCGACGCCGCGGTCGCGGCTGCGATGGGAGACGCGGAACCACGAGAAGGCGGCGTAGCGGAAATCGTCTACCCGGATGGGCTTGGCGAAGCAGCACAACCCCTCGGAGGCAGGGGCGTCGTCCTCGTGCAGCCTGTAGTCAGGGACTGTTGCGGACGCGTGATTGACAAGGTCGATCATTTCCCCAGCCACCAGGTAGAGGGCGGAGCGTCCAAGCGCGTCGACGACGACTTCCGCCATCCACGACACCGTGTCAGGGTCGGGGTCAGTTCGGCGCGTGCGGGCCAGCCAGCCCTCAAGCCC
Organism: Acidimicrobiales bacterium; assembly: GCA_035697145.1. GTDB lineage: Bacteria > Actinomycetota > Acidimicrobiia > Acidimicrobiales > VFJN01 > DASQUK01. The sequence continues at coordinate 8,183 of DASSDL010000197.1, read as the reverse complement.
TTGTCGCATCTCGGGACGCGAGAACGACCGGGTCAGTTCGGCCCTGAGCCGAACGACATCACGTGGCCGCAGGTCGTCGCTCACACTCGTTTCCCTACACGCTCGAGCTGCGCCATCGCCAGCACGCCCGGGTCGAGGACCGCATCCGGGCCTGGAAGGACACCGGGTTCGCCAACCTGCCCTTCGAGTCCTACACCCGCAACCAAGTCTGGCTTGCCCTCACCCAGGTTGCCCAGTGCCTGCTCGCTTGGACCCGCCACCTCGGCCTCGACGGCCCCTCGCTCGCGCCGAGCCGAGACGCTGCGCCAGCGGTTGCTGCACGTCGCTGCCCGCCTCGCCCACCACGCCGAGCGCCTCCACCTGCGCATCGACACCACCTGGCCTTGCGCACACGACCTCGTCGGCGCCTTCGCCCGGCTTCGCCTCGCCCTGGCCGGCCCCCGAGCGGCCGCCCGGCCCTGCGTCCCGCCAGACCAACACCAGGCGCGACAACCCGCCCCAGCCCACGCCCGCCTGGCCCCGTCACGCCCTGGCACCGGCGCCACCCGGCCGCCACGACCGTGACCGCCCATCACAAACTCACAAAGCCAACCCAGAAGCCAGACGAACTTTCGAGGCTAGGGCGGGAGTTGCCGAAGCACGCTGGCGCGCATGCACGCCCCCAGGGCCTGACCGGCGTTCGCCCGCCCGGGTTCCGGCTCAGGTGTGGAGCCAAGGGGCGTGGGAGATGCCGACGATGGCACCTTCCGCCGATTGGAGGCGGGCGACAGTCTGGCCCCAAGGTTCCTCGCGGGCGCGGTGCAGCAGCGTGAAGCCCTTGGCCTCCAGCTCACTGGCCGCCGCTTCCACAGAGCCGGGGCCCTCGACCTCGAACTCCACACTGACCTGGGGCACCGGCCGGTCGCTGCGCCACTCCGGAGTCCCGAAGCAGGCCTCCGCCGCCTGGCGCAACGGCCAGACGCCGAAGTGCTTGCTCCCCTCGATCGCCTCGCTGTGCACGTACTCGTCACCCTCGCTTGCCACGAGAGGCAGGCCGAGGGCGTCGATGTAGAGCTTCTGGCTCTCGGCTGGGTCGGGGGCGATCATGCTGACGCTGGCGATGAACTGAACATCCACGACCATTCCTCCTCTAGGTCGACCGGTCGAGTATTGCCTACACTGCTGGCAGCCGGAGTCGGCGGAGCGGCTCCTCCACAGCACTTCACCGGCGGTCGCGGGAGGGGCCCGGCATGCCCGACGGCTTCACCGCGGGACATGACCCGGCCAACCTCGATCGGGGCCTGATGCGGACACGATTAAGGGCGACACGACCGTTCGATCACGTCTGCAACTGCTGCCTGCTGGTTAAACGCCGCGCCGAGACCGTTTCCGCCATCTGCGGCCGGATCGCGAGCCGTCACGACGTGCGGAACGTCGGCGTCGGCTTATCAGATGCCGGCCGCCCATCCCATATCTCATCCCATAATCGGCTGGGGACGCCGGCTCACTCGCCGACACGCGCCGGACCATCCTCCCTGCTCAGCGGCATGGTTCCGAACCATTAGAGACCGGCTGGACGTTAGGAAACGCTCGGACAGGCCCTGGTCGTCGTCACCCATGACGAGCGGATCGCGGCCACCGCCGACCGGCTGATCTCCATGCGCGACGGCGCTTTCGTCGACGAGACCCGGCTGACCCGGCGGCACCAGCGGCAAGCTCGGCGCCCTGGTCGGGCTGGAGGGCTGACCCGTGGGCCGGGTCCTGCTCGTGGGCCGCCTGGCCGCTCGCAACCTGCGGCGACGCCCGGCCGAGGCGGCGCTGCTTGTGCTGGCGATGATGGCGGCCACCACTGTGCTGACGCTGGGGCTCGTGCTGCGCGGGGTGACCAACGACCCCTATCAGCGCACCCGGGAGGCCACGGCGGGGCCCGACGTGGTCGCCAGCTTCGCCCCGGACCCGACCATCGGCCAACCCGTCGATCGCGCCGGCATGGAGGCACTGACCGGCGCTCCCGGCGTCATCGACCACAGCGGACCGTACCCCGTGATCGCGGCGGAGCTCGAGGCGGACGGCCTGAGTGGGTCGAGGCGTACACCCGGGGGCGACGTGGTCGGTGGTGCGGCGGGGGTGTGGGCAGTGGGGCGCGACCCCGCGGCGGCGTCGGTCGACCAGCCCGAGCTGACCCAGGGCAGCTGGGTCCGCGACGGCGGCGTCGTGCTGGAGGCGGGCTTCGCCGACGCGCTCGACGTCGGCGAAGGGGACCAGATCACCCTGCGGACCCGTGTGTGTACGTTCGAGACCCCCAGCAGCCCGCCTGACTGTGGCGTCGTGAACAGCGGCTCGTTCCGGGTTGTCGGTGTGGCGGTCACCGCCGCCGCCAGGCCGTATCCGAACGTGTGCTTCGCCCCGGAGTGCCCCTGGTTCGCCGAGGCCATGGAGGATGAAGGGGCTGAGGGCCCGCCGCGGGAGGAGCCGGCGCCGGACGAGACGGTCGACGAGGAGCGCTTCATGGAGGACCCGGTCGAGCCCGGCCTGGTCTGGCTCACCGACGCGGACGCCCGCGGTCTCGCCCCCGCGGAGGAACTCCTGTCCTATGTCGTGAACCTGAAGCTGGCCGACCCGACCGCCGCGCCGGCGTTCGCCAACGCGCACCTCACGACGACGGGCACGGGCTGGCAGGCAGAGATCCTGGAGTCGTGGCAGGACATTCGCGACGCCCACGACCAAGTGGTGCACGACCAGCAGCGGGTCCTGCAGATCGGCGGTCGGCTGCTCGGTCTGCTCGCCGTGGCCAGCGTCGCGGTCCTCGTCGGCGGCCGCATGGCCGACCAGACCCGGCGCGTCGGACTGCTCAAAGCGGTCGGCGGCACACCCCGCCTGGTCGCCGTCGTGCTGCTCACCGAGTACGTGGTCCTCGCCCTGCTTGCGGCCGCGGCCGGGCTGGCGGCCGGCTGGCTGACCGCCCCCTTGCTCACCGACCCCGGTGCCGGCCTCCTCGGCAGCGCCGGTGCGCCGTCGCTCACCATGGCCACGGCCGCTCAGGTGACGGCGGTGGCACTCGGGGTCGCTGCCCTCGCCACCGTTGTTCCCGCCGTCCGAGCCGCCCGCACCAGCACCGTCCACGCCCTCGCCGACGCGGCCCGCCCACCCCGGCGCACGCCCTGGCTGATCGCGATCTCGGCGCGCCTGCCCGTCCCGCTGCTCCTCGGGTTGCGGGTGGCAGCCCGCCGGCCGCGCCGCGTCGTGCTGAGCGCCGCCAGCATCGCTGTCACCGTCACCGGGATCGTCGCCGTGCTGGCAGCCCGCACCGCGATCCACCAAGACGCCCAGCTGGTCGGTGGGACCGATCCCAACACCGTCCGAGCGAACCAGGTGCTGCTGGTGATCACGGTCACGCTGGTAGCCCTGGCGGCCGTCAACGCCATCTTCGTCACCTGGGCGACCGCGCTCGACGCCAAACACGCCTCGGCCCTAGCACGGGCGCTCGGCGCCACCCCCCTGCAGGTCAGCACAGGACTCTCGGTGGCGCAGGTTCTGCCGGCGCTCGTCGGCGCCGTCCTCGGCATCGCCGGAGGCCTTGCACTCTTCGCCGCCACAGGCGGCGGCGGAGACGGGGTGACCGGGCCGCCGCTCTGGCAACTGCTCGCCGTGGTTCCGGCGACCATGCTCGTCGTGGCGGCGCTCACCACCATCCCCGCCCGCCTCGGCGCCCGCCGCCCCGCCGCCCAGATCCTCCAAGCCGAACTCGCCTAAGAGCCAGGACGTCGGGCACCGCCCGATCGAACCGGAACGGCGACGGGCGATGAGCCGAGCTCGCCGACAGACGCGCCATCGGCGCCTCCGCGCTCGCCGGCTCAGGCCATTCGTCGCGCCATAACGACGTCGGAAAGACCGTCTGGGCCACGCCCGGAACCGGCGATCTCGTACCTAGCCATCGCCATCGAGCGCCGCGCCAGATCGACCATCCCATCGCGACAGGGCCGTCGATCGGCCGCATTGAGCGTGCCGACACTCGAGGAGTCCCCGGTGGTCGGCGAAAGCGCCGTAGCGGTCGATATGGGCTTTCAGGCTGCGGTCCGTGCCGGCCCGGTGAGCGGTGCTTCTCGTGGTTGTTGCTGGGCTGCTCGACCGATTGAGCTGTGTGCGGGTCCGGGCTCTGGCCGTCGATCTGGCGGGCGGTCCGGCGGAAGTCACGGCCCGGTCTGCTGCGTCCTTGAGCCGGTTCGTCGCGACGTGACTTGCGGCGGGTTGCTCCCTCTGTCGCCTGGGTGCGCTCGAGGAACGCTCGGTCCGCGGCTTGGTCCGTGGGGTGTCGACTCCGGCACGTCCGCGACTGAGTCCGCTCAGGACTGGACCTCGGCGTCGTACGGGGATTTGTCATACGCGCTCCTGTGTCCACCCGGGGATGGAGATTCGCCGCCGGTGCCCTCCCACCCGGTGTCGGCACCGCCTGAAAACTGACCCGGTATCACCGGGCGGGTTCCAGGGCAGGTGGGTCGGTTTTCGCCCGGTGTTGACAACCGGCCCATCGCGGCGAGGATGCGTCAACACCCGGAGGCTCGACCTTGTCGACTCTCAGGTGCAAGACCAGGTGCAATACTCCGGCGGACGCGCTGGACGCAGCGACAACGGGTGGACGACCCCGCCGAAGGGAACCAGCTCAGCGGACTCAACAACACACCCTGGACGTCCGGTCACGGTCTCCTAAGCGGTAGGCCGCAGGTTCGAGTCCTGCCGGGGGCACGGCGAAAGTGCTGCTCAGCGCGGTGAAGTGCGCCGAGGTGACAGACTCAGGTGCAAGTGCAGGTGCAACGCATGGTGGTCGGTACTCCTCGCTGGTCTGCCACGCGCTCGCGTGCACTCGCCGGCGGTTGCTGGGTAGGTGGTGCTGCAGGCGTCCTTCCCGGTCTATGTCCCTAGGCCGCATTCTCGCCGAGACATCGCGAGGTTTCGGGGGCCGGTCGCGGTGACGACGGCGGGCCGCCTTCGGCTGCGCTGGTCAGAACGCCTGGTTCCCGATGCGGTCATTGGGGGCCTGGCTGTGGGCCGACGCGTGGCGGTGGGTGGGCCGGGGTGGCCGGGGCAGGGTGAAACCGAGGGTGGCGTAGGCCCGCCGGCGCTCGTTGTGCATGCGGGCGAGCACAGGGACACGGGTGTCGACGTAGTCGTGGACCTCGACGCGGGTCTTGGTTTCGGTCGGCCGGAGGACACGGCCGACGTACTGGACCACGCTGCCCTTGAACTTGATGGGAAAGGCGAGGAACAAGGTGTCGAGGGGTGGGCAGTCGAAGCCTTCGCCGAGCAGGCTGGCCGTAGCGGCGAGTACGAGGCCCCCGTGGGGTGAGGGTTCGGTGAGTTGGTCGATGACGGCGGTGCGAGCCTTCTTGCCCATCCCGCCGTGCAGGACAAGGGGATCGATGCCCTGGGTGGTCAGGCCCTGGGCGATGGTTTCGAGGTGTTCCTTCCAGCGGGTGAGTACAAGGCAGTTTCGACCCGCGCGGGCGGCGACAGCGATGTCTTGGCAGATCGCCGTCGTGCGTTGTCCATCCTCGACAAGCCCACGGAAGACCGCCTGGATGTGCTGGCCGTCGTCGGTGGCATCGTGGTCGGTCTCGTGGACCACCAGGTCGAGGGCCCGCAGCGCGCTCCCGGACGGGGTGGTCATGGTACGGCGCACCGGCCCACAATGCATCGCCATCAATGCCTGGAGCCCGTCACGCCGGTACGGCGTCGCGGTCAGTCCCGTCCACCGACGGACCGGGATCTGGCGCACCGCGCGCTCGAAGGTGACGGCGGGGACGTGGTGACATTCGTCGACGACGACGAGGCCATAGCCCCCGGTCAGCTCGGCGATGTCCTCACGGCGGGCCAGGCTTTGCACCATCGCAACATCGACGATCCCGGTGGCCCGGCGACGGCCACCGCCGAGCTGACCGATCTGTCTGGCGGTGAGATCCAGGTGGGTGATGAGCCGGTCGCGCCATTGTTCGACGAGCGGCTTACGGTCGACGATCACTAGGGTCGGCACCTTGTGACGGGCGATGAGCGCACAGCCGATCACCGTCTTGCCCGACCCCGGCGGTGCCACGAGCAGACCCATGTCATGGGCCGCCAGGGCCTCGGCGGCCGCGGTCTGGTCGGGCGTCAAGTCGGCCTGCAGCTGGACGTCGATGGGGGCAACCTCGTGGCAGCCCTCGACGACCTCGAGGCGGCTCCCTGCCTCGGTGACGACGGCTTCGGCCTTGTCGCGTAGGCCCCGGGGGAGTAGCAGCTGGTCGAGTGTCTCCTGGTAGCAGCGGATGAACCGCGGTGTGTTCCACGTCGAGAAGCGCAGCTTCTCCTTCTCGTGGAACTCGGGGTTGTGCAGCGAAGCCAGGTGCTTGAGCGCCGCGAGCAGCGCGGGTGGGATGCCGATCCGATCGACAGTCAACATCGCGCCGGCGAGGGCACGGATCTGGGCTGGGGGCTTCGCTGTCGCTTGGTCGCCGGCAGCCCGCCGGTACGTGTAGGCGTCAGGCCCCGTCGCCAGATCCCCGAAGGCCTTGGCGAGCGCATCCACAAACTCCGTGTCGAGGGGCTCGAGCTGCGCGAGGAACGCCCACTGGTCCTCGAGGGGTTCGACGCTGATGGGATCGAGGAACACGGTGGTGCCGCGCGTACGGCAGTCCCGCTGCAGCGGCAACGCGATGAGGTTGCCGAACGAGCCCCTGGGCACGAAGTCCTGGGCGGGGAACAACCGGTCATAGCTGCCCAGGTCGATCTCGGCTCGGACCGTCATCGCTTCCCGTAACAAGCCGACACCGATCCGCCTCGCCGAGGCGGCTGGGACGGGCGCGGCGAAGAACATCCACACGTGCCCGCCTTCACCCGACCGCGAGCGCTCCAGCGCAGCATCGATGCCGGCAGACCGGGCAGCGTCGAGGTAGGACCGGGCGTCGAGGACCCACCCCGGCCCGTCGAAGTCACACGCCAACAGCCGGCAGGCGTCGCCCCGCATGAGCGGGTACAGGCCCGCGTGGATCTCACGCGCCAGGTGTCGCGCCAGGACATCGTCGGTGAGCGGCAGATGCTCACGGTCGGGGCGGCGCGCGTTGCGCCACCCACCCCGCACGGCGGGGGCCCAGCCTGCCTTCCCGGTCCGCTCGTTCTCCCACCGCAGGGCGTACACATCCTCGCGCCCCGCGAACAGCGACCGAAACAGCGCGAGCTTCGCCTCGGGAGCCGAGCTGCGGTTGACCTCGGCCCACTTCGACGTCGGCTCTGGCCGATCGGGAAACAGCGATGGCGACCAGGCCATTCCCGGCGAGTCACCGGTGCGAGCGGGATCATCCAGACCCAGCAATCCACGCAGCCTGGCATTCTCGGCCCGAAGCCGTGCCAACTCGGCACGCAGCGCCGCCACCTCAGTCACAGCAATACGCCTGAAAGACCTCAGCCCGGTGCACGGGGGTCATGGCCGCCCTACGATCTCGTCGGCCCGAATGGCCTCCCATAGCCCCATGGTGCCCGAGCCGAGACGCAGCGTCGAAGCATCTCCGGACGCGGACAAGGGCCATCGCAGCCAGCGGTGACCCCTGTCGGCTCAACATCACACCCATGAGGCCAGATGATCGTTCCGAGCGTCCCGCCCGGTCGCTGACGGGGTGACAGAAGCGCCGATCTGGCGCTATCACCGCGGTGCGACGGCTCGACGTTCTGGCGCAGATGATCTGTGCTCACGTTCTGGCGCGTTCCGCGTATTCGGAGAGTGCGGGAGATCAGGCAGTTATGCGCTGCCAGCCGCGGATGTCAGACGCGATCTCGCTGTCGCGCGCCGAAAGCTGTTATTGGAACTGAGAGCTGCATGATGGGTATGACTCCAACGAGAGCGATGGGACGCGCTGACAGGCTCGCGATGAGTTTCGGGTAGGGGTGGAGTCACAAGAACCATGAAAACAACAAACCTTGGTGGGGCCGATGGGCTGCCCACGATCGAGTGGTCCCAAGTTGAAACGCAGCTCGCCGACCTCCTGACGCACGACGACCCGCGCTCGCCGAACCGCTCGACGTTCTGGCTGACGACCCTGAACGCCGACGGAAGCCCGCACGTGACGAGTGTGGGCGCGCTTTGGCACGCGGGCTCATGCTGGTTCCAGACCGGCGAACGCACCCGCAAGGCGAAGAACGTTGCACGCGACCCGCGCTGCACGATCAGTGTCGCCACG
>DASSDL010000196.1:0-5335 GCA_035697145.1 Acidimicrobiales bacterium | reverse complement strand
ACAGCCGACAAAGCCGACACCGCGGACGCTGCCGACCGACCTGCGAGCCCGGCCAGCGACGATCCGGGGACCGACAAGGCCGTCGACGATCAGCCGGTCGTGGCCAACCCGGGACCCGACGACGCCACCACGGCCGATCAGGAATCCGACGGCGCCACCACGGACGACCCGGAGACCGGCCAACCCACGGAGCCAGGCCCAAGCTCCGGCACCGAAGCCCGCGCCTAGACGGCCGACGAGGAGGCTGCGACCTAGCCGGAGGGCCGCCTGCGGCACAGCCTCTCGGCGCGAGAGCGGCCCGCAGGGCCGGCGTGCGCCAGGATGGCGGCGTGCGCTTCGCCGATGTCGTCGCCACCACGGCCGAGGTCACCGCCACACGAGCACGCTCCCGCAAGGTGGCGGCCCTCGCCGACCTGTTTGCCCGCCTCGCCCCGGCCGAGGTGCCGATCGTGGTGGCCCTCCTGACCGGCGCCCCTCGGCAGGGCCGGATCGGCATCGGCTGGCGCACCGTCGCCGCCGTCGAGGCGCCACCGTCACCCCAGCCCCTGCTCGAGGTCGCCGACATCGACGCCACGCTCGACCGGCTCGACGCCCTTCGCGGCGCCGGATCACAGGCCGCCCGGGCCGCCGAGCTGCGCTCGCTGCTCGGCCGGGCCACCGAGGACGAGCAGGACCTGCTCCGCCGGCTGCTCGTGGGCGAGCTGCGCCACGGGGCACTGGAAGGCCTGGTCACCGACGCGCTGGCCAAGGCCGCCGGCGTGTCGCTGTCCACGATGCGGCGCGCAGCGATGCTGGCCGGTGACCTGCCCGCCGTGGCCACGATCGCGCTGACCGAAGGCGAGGCCGGCCTCGACGCCATCGGGCTGACGCTGCTCCGCCCGGTCCAGCCGATGCTCGCCCAGACCGCCGGCGACGTGACCGAGGCGTTGGCGCTGGCGACCGCCGGCAACGGTGGGGACGCCGGCCCGATCCACGAGGCTTCCGTCGAGTGGAAGCTCGACGGCGCCCGCATCCAGGTGCACCGCGTCGGCGAGGAGGTCCGGATCTACACCCGCAACCTGAACGATGTGACCGCCCGCCTGCCCGGCATCGTCGAGCTGGCCCGATCGATGCCGGCCGAGAGCTTCCTGCTCGACGGTGAGGCCATCGGCGTTGGCGACGACGAGCTCCCGCAGATGTTCCAGGACACCATGAGCCAGTTCGGCCGCCAAGCCGATGGTGCCGCCGCCAGTCTCGCCTCCCGGTTCTTCGACCTCCTCCACCTCGACGGCGACGACCTCATCGACCGACCGCTCCGCGACCGGCTGGCGACCTTGGAGAACCTGGCCGGACCCTGGCGGATCCCGGGCATCATCACCGCCGATCCTGCCGAGGCCCAACGGGTGCTCGACCAGGCCCTCGCCGCTGGGCACGAGGGCGTGATGGTCAAGGATGCCGACTCCCCCTATGAGGCCGGACGCCGCGGCGGCGCGTGGCGCAAGGTCAAGCCTGTCCACACCCTCGACCTGGTCGTCCTCGCCGTCGAGTGGGGCAGCGGCCGGCGGCAGGGCTGGCTCTCCAACCTGCACCTGGGCGCCCGCGACCCCGAAGCCCCGGGCGAATTCGTCATGGTTGGCAAGACGTTCAAGGGGCTCACCGACGAGCTCCTCACCTGGCAGACCGAGCGGTTCTTGGAACTCGAGACCCGCCGGACCGACCACGTCGTGTTCGTCCGGCCCGAGCTGGTGGTCGAGATCGCGCTCGACGGGGTGCAGTCCTCGACCCGCTACGCCGGGGGTGTCGCCCTGAGGTTCGCCCGGGTGCGGCGCTACCGGGCCGACAAGTCACCGGCCGAGGCGGACACGATCGACGCCGTCCAGGGGATGCTCCCGGGCCGCAAGGTTCAATCCCTGCCCGACGGCTGACCAGCGCGCCATCGGCCAGACTGGCGGCCATCAGTGGCACGAGCGAGGGGCTGGCGATGGCACAAGAGGTGCGCGGGGTGATCGCCCGGGGCAAGGGCGAGCGGGTCGCGCTGACCACCGTGGTCGTCCCCGATCCGGGGCCGGGCGAGGCGCTGGTCGCAGTCCAAGCGTGCGGCGTCTGCCACACCGACCTGCACTACCGCGAGGGCGGCATCAACGACGACTTCCCCTTCCTGCTCGGCCACGAGGCGGCCGGTCTGGTCGAAGCCGTCGGCGACGGGGTCAGCGACGTGGCTCCGGGCGACTTCGTGGTCCTCAACTGGCGAGCGGTGTGCGGCCAATGCCGCGCCTGCCGCAAGGGGACGCCCCACCTCTGCTTCGCCACCCACAACGCCACGCAGAAGATGACGCTCACCGACGGCACGACCCTGTCGCCGGCGCTGGGCATCGGTGCCTTCGCCGACAAGACCCTGGTGGCAGCCGGGCAGTGCACGCCCGTCGAACCAGCGGTGTCACCTGAGGTCGCGGGACTGCTCGGGTGCGGCGTGATGGCCGGACTGGGCGCCGCCATGCTCACCGGGAACGTTCAGCGCGGCGACTCTGTGGCGGTCTTCGGCTGCGGCGGCGTCGGCGACGCCGCCATCGCCGGGGCCAAGCTGGCGGGCGCCACCACGATCGTGGCCGTCGACCTCGACGACCGAAGGCTGGAGTGGGCCCGGGGCTTTGGCGCCACTCACACCGTCAACTCAGCCCGCGTCGATCCCGTCGAGGCCGTGCGCGAGGCGACCGGCGGTTTTGGTGCCGATGTGTGCATCGAGGCGGTCGGCAATCCCACCGTGCTGGAGCAGGCGTTCTACGCCCGTGACCTGGCTGGGACCGTGGTGCAGGTGGGGGTGCCCACGCCCGACATGCGCTTTCCGGACATCCCGATGATCGAGTTCTTCGGACGTGGCGGGGCGCTCAAGCCCAGCTGGTACGGCGACTGCCTGCCCTCGCGGGACTTCCCGCTCCTCGTAGACCTCCACCTGCAAGGACGATTGCCGCTCGACGCCTTCGTGAGCGAGACCATCGGACTCGGGGGGATCGAGGACGCCTTCCACAGGATGGAGCGGGGCGAGGTGCTGCGCAGTGTCGTCCTGCTGGACGACGCCGAGGCCGCCGCCGCCGATGCCGCCGCGGTCGAGGCGGTCACGCCCGGCGAGCCCGGCGCGCCGTGATCACGCCCAGTCTGACGAGAGGTCCCGCTTGAGGGACTCGGTGAAGCCGGTCAGGGCGCCCAGCAGCTCCTCGGAGCTGAACGGCTCACCGGCGTTGCGCACGCCCCAGACGACGTCGCCTTCGACATCGCGGGACTTCACCAGCATCCAGACGGAGACCGGCTCGTCCCCCTCGACCAGCGGCTCGTCAGTGGTGGTTGCGATCAGCTCGGCGAGCTGCTGGGGCGTGGTTCGGGTGCCGGCGTCCGGCTGATCGGTGTCGGTCATGAGCGCAGCTCGTGACCGGTCGACCGTGCGAGCGCCAGCGAGCCGAGCGACGATGGGGTGCGGGGGCGCAGCCCCCGAGGATGAAGGGTCATGCGCCCTTGCTTAGCGCAGCTGACGGGCGTGGCAGAACGCAGCAATCCCTCGGTGGTGCGGCAAACTCAAGGCGATGATCGGGATGCCGTCCCTGGGTCAGGTGCCGCTCATCGGCGGCGCGCTCCAGCACCAGCTCCTGGCTCCGATCGTCCGGACGTTGGCGGCCGACCGCCTGCCGTTCGAGCAGTACACCGATCCGCCGGGGGACCCGGGGCTTTTCGGCCCGGGCAGCGTCGCCTGGCGGGTGCACGCGGACCCGTCGATGCTCATCGGCGGGCTCGGCGCGCTGTTGCTCCAGACCCTCCATCCGCTGGCCATGGCCGGCATCGCCGAGCATTCCAACTACCGGGAGGATCCGCTGGGCCGGCTGGGCCGCACCGGCTCGTTCGTCACCGGCACGACCTACGGTTCGACGGAGACCGCCGAGCGCCTCATCAAGCTGATCAGGGGCATCCACCGCAAGGTGCGCGGCACCGCGCCCGACGGGCGTGCCTATTCGGCCTCCGACCCCGACCTCGTCGCCTGGGTGCACGTCACCGAGGTCTTCAGCTTCCTGCGCGCGCACCAGCGTTTCGTGCCCTTTCCGGTACGGGGCGAGCAGGCCGATCGCTACTACCACGAGATGGCGGCGATCGCCGATCGGCTGGGAGCCACCGAGGTGCCCCGCACGCGGGCGGCGATGCGCGCCTACATCCGGGAGATGCGGCCCCAGCTCGAGGCTGGCGAGCAGACGCTCGACGCCGTGCGGTTCCTGACCACCCCGGGCCGTGACCCCCTCAACCCGCTGCTGGCCGGCGCCCATCAGGTGCTCATCCAGGCGTCCGTGGGCCTGCTGCCCGCCTGGGCGAGGGAGATGCTGGGACTGCGGCACCCCACGCTGCTCGACTGGGCGACGGTCCTGCCGGCGACCCACCTCCTCATAGGCGCGCTGCGCTTCGCCGGAGGGCCACCTCTGCCGTTGGTCCAGGCCCGGCGCCGCTGCGCCGTCGAGCCGTTGCCGCCACGAATGGCCTAGCGGGGTGGCCTAGCGGGTCAGCTGGCGGGTCAGCTCCCGGTGAAGTCGGGCTCGCGCTTGTCGAGGAAGGCGCGGGGGCCCTCCCGGGCGTCGCTCGACGACATCACCGCCATACCCAGCTCGGACTCGCGGGCGTAGGCCGCGGACTCGGGAACTGTGTCGGCCGCCAGCACCGACGCCTTGATGTTGCGGACGGCGCCCGGGCCGTTGCGGGCGATCCGTGCCGCGATCTCGCGTGCTCGCTCGAGCGCCGTGCCGTCGGGGACCACGTGGCCCACGAGTCCCACCTCGTACGCGCGCCGGCCCGAGATCGGCTCGCCGGTGATGAGCATCTCCATGGCGACCGTCCAGGGGATCTGCCGCGGCAGCCGCACCGTCGAGCCCGCCATCGGGAACAGTCCCCGCTGCACCTCGCTCACCGCTATCTGCGCTCCCTCGGCCGCCACCCGCACGTCGAACGCCTGGAGGATCTCGATACCCCCTGCATAGCAGTAGCCCTCGACCGCGGCGATGATCGGCGTCGCCGTCCGATGCTCCTTGAGGAAGCCCCTGTAGATCAGGCCCACATCGGCGCGGATGCGCTCCTCGAACTCGTCCTCGGCGGGCTTGCCCGCGAGCATCGGCCCCACCAGCCGATCGAGGTCGGCACCGGCCGAGAAGTTGCCGCCGGCGCCGGTCATGATCGCCACGCGCACGCTGTCGTCGGCGTCGATCATGTCCCAGGCGTCACAGAGCCGGCACAGCATCTCCGCGTTGAAGGCGTTGCGCTTGGCGGGACGGTTGAGAGTGAGCGTGACGACGGAACCGTCCCGTTCCACGGCCAACGCGGGTTCTGGCGT
>DASSDL010000195.1:0-3585 GCA_035697145.1 Acidimicrobiales bacterium | reverse complement strand
GTCATCCGGATGAGGAGCGGCCCGTAGTGGCCGTAGTCGGCCGGCCACCAGTCCTGCGACGTCGTCATCACCTCGATGACGTCCCGCTTCAGGGCGTCGAGGTCGAGGGTCTTGAACTCTTCTGCGTAGTTGAAGTCCTCGCCCATCGGATTGGACTGGGGCGAGTGCTGGTGGAGAACCTGCAGGTCCAGCTGATTCGGCCACCAGTCCTGGTTCGACATGGGCCGGGTCGCTTTGGGTGTGGGCGACGGGATTACTGGGCTCTCGCTCTCGCTGCCGGTGTCAGACACGTCGGTCCTTCTCCTATCTCGGTGTTTCCTTCTGATGGCTGGTTGCTCTCGGCGTTGGTTGCTCCGGATCCAGGGCTGTTGCCGCGACACACTCGGGGCATCGGCCCCAGTAGATGACCTCGGCTTCGTCGACGTCGTAGCCCGAGTCGTCGGCGGCCGTCAGGCACGGGGTGTCGCCGACGGCACAGTCGACGTCGACCATCCGGCTGCAGGTTCGGCAGATGAGGTGGTGGTGGTTGTCACCGACCCGATCCTCGTAGCGGGCCGGCGACCCGGCGGGCTGAATGCGCCGGAGGAGGCCCTTGTCGCCGAGGGCGGCGAGGGCGTCGTACACCGCTTGACGTGAGATGGCACCGATCTCCGCCCGTACGACCGTGTAGATGTCGTCCGCCGTACTGTGCGGTCGGTCGGACACTGCCCGCAGAACAGCCAGACGCTGGGCCGTGACCTGGAGGCCGTGCCGGCGGAGCAGCGCATCGTTGTCAACGGATGTCTCCCTGGACACGCCCGGAGCCTAACCGAATAGTGGTACGAGTCAAGATCCGGCTGGATACCAGTTCCCGACTAGATCGTCGTCTAGTCGATGAGCGCATCGAGCACGTCGTCGTGGTGCCGACTGCCCCCGGCTCGACTGAGCGCACCGCCACCAGGCCGGGCGACACGCTGGGCGGCGAGGTCGCCGCCCGAGCCACCGAGAACGGATGCGAGTTGCCTGCGAGAGCGCGCGACCCTGATGGCGCGCAAACTGGGTGCCCGTACCCGGCGAGAGGAGCCGACGATGGAACTGATCGAGCATGCAACCAACGAGCGCCTACGCCGGGAGGTCGTTGCTGACCGGTTGCGTCGACTGGCCGACGAGCTGTCCCGCCACAACGAAGTGCCGTTCTCCCGCGACGGGCTCCGTTACCGGGTCGCAGTTCCCGACGAGGTCGACTTCACGCTCGAGGTCGAGATCAGCGACACGAAGTCCGAAATCGAGGTCGAGATCAAGTGGTGAAACAGGCGGCTCGGCTCGTCGATCGGGGATCGGCGTCGGGCCTGCCGCTCGCCGATTGGCCGGGTGCGCCCTGCCCGATGCAAGTATCACCGGGCGAGGGGTTCCGCTGAACAAGCAGCGTGCACGCCCATGGATCGGTGCCGCGTCGACGGCACTGTTGGTGGCCGCCGCGGCGTGCTCGTCGGGCGACGACTCAGCGGGCGGCACGGGCGACGCGGCGGCCACCTCGGGCGACGAGACACCGATCTCCCGGGCCTGCGATCAGGGCGCCGCCCAGGACCGGGTCGAGGCCGCGCCCGTCGCCGGGACGCCGCGCGACCGCACGATCACGTCGTTCGACGGCACGCGCATCCGGGCGCACTGGTTCCCGGCGCCGGCGGCGTCGACCGGTGACCCGGCGCCGACCGTGCTCATGGGCCCCGGCTGGTCGCTCCCCGGGGCGACGCTCGCCACCGACGCCGGTGACGGCGGGACGAATCCCGTGTCTTCGGGGGCGCTGGGCATCGCCACGCTCAACGATGCCGGGTACAACGTCCTCACGTGGGATCCCCGTGGCTTCGGGGCGTCGACCGGAACCGTGACCGTCAACGACCCCGACTACGAGGGTCACGATGTGCAGGTGCTGCTCGACTGGGTGGCGACGCAGCCCGGCGTCCGGCTCGACACCGAGGGCGACCCCCGCGCCGGCATGGTCGGCGCATCATACGGCGGTGGCATCCAGCTCATCGTTGCCGGGATCGACTGCCGCGTCGACGCGCTCGTACCCAACGTGGCGTGGCACTCGCTGGAGACGAGCCTGTTCCGCAACGAGACCGTGAAGGCTGGCTGGGCCGGGTTGCTCAACACCGCGGCGTCCGGCGCCGCTCGCGATCCCCACCTCGTTGAGGCCGCCGACACTGGACTGACCACCGGTGTCCTCGACGACGAGACCATCGAGTGGTTCCGTGACCGAGGGCCGGGCGACCTCGTCGACCAGGTCACCGCGCCGACGCTGCTCGTACACGGAACGGTCGACACGCTGTTCACCCCGGGCGAGGCGGTCACCAACTTCACGGCGCTCCGGTCGGCCGGCACCCCGGTCGCGATGCTCTGGTATTGCGGCGGCCACGGCGCCTGCCTCACGGACCCGGGCGACCCGGCCCTCGTGACCGAGCGCACCCTGGCCTGGCTCGACCACTACCTCGGCGGCGACGCCGAGGCCGACACCGGGCCGGTCGTCGACATCGTCGACCAGGACGGGCGCCGCTGGGTCGGCGACGACTTCCCCGACGGGGCCGACGACCCGCTCACCGCCGAGGGCGACGGCGAGACGCTGGCGCTGACCGCGGAGAGCGTCGCCGGGCCGATCACCCCAGCCGGGTCGGACGACATGCTCGCCGGCCTCGTCGCGGGCTTCACCCCGGGCCGGGCCGACCGGGCCGTGGAGCTGACGCTCGAGGCCGACCACGACGCGCTCGTCCTCGGTGCGCCCCGCGTCACCCTGACCTACCGCGGCACCACGCCCGACGGCCCCGAGCCGACCCGCGCGTTCGCCCAGATCGTCGACGACGAGTCCGGCCACGTGCTCGGCAATCAGATAACCCCCGTGCCGATCACACTCGACGGCGACGAGCACACGACCCAGGTCGACCTCGAGGTGGTCGCCCACCACGTCGTCGAGGGCGCCCGCGTGACCCTGCAGCTCGTCGCGACCACGCCCGCCTACGCCACGCCCCGGCTCGGCGGCAAGCTCACGGTCACAGACGTCGCGCTGGAGCTGCCGACGACCGACGACCTGTCGCCTCCGTCCAACGATTGATCAGTGCTCGACATGCCCAAGGGAGTCGCCTGATGCCATCCATCGAGCTGCTGTCCACGACCGCTTCCACCGACGCCGGCCTGGTGGCCGAGCTGACCGGATTGGTCAACCGGGTCTACGCCGTGGCCGAGGAGGGGTTGTGGGTCGACGGCACCACCCGGACCACCCCAGAGGAGATGGCCGGGCTGATCGCTGCGGGCGAGATTGCGGTGGCCCACGAGGACGGATCGGAAGGTCGGATCGTCGGCAGCGTCCGGGTCCGGCAGATCGACGAGGTCACAGCCGAGTTCGGGATACTGGTGGCCGATCCGGAGCGTCGGGGCGAAGGCATCGGGCGAGACCTGGTCGGCTTCGCCGAGGAGCGGTTCCGCCGGCGCGGTGTGCCGACCATGCAGCTCGAGTTGCTCGTCCCCCGGGAGTGGACCCATCCGACCAAGGAGTTCCTCGACGGCTGGTACACCCGCATCGGCTATCGGCCGATGCGGACCGGTCGGATCGAC
>DASSDL010000194.1:0-5483 GCA_035697145.1 Acidimicrobiales bacterium | reverse complement strand
GGCTCCGTGAGCTCGTTGCCCGCGGCGGTCCAGGTGTCGAAGTGCTCCTGGGCGGCCTCGGGGTCGTACACGCAGTCGTCGCAGAGGTCGGCACCCCAGCCGGGGATGCCCTCGGGGGTGATTCCGTTGGAGACCGTGCGGATGCCCTCGTAGACGGCCTCGTTGATCTCGTCCCGGTCGATGGCCTGCGAGATGGCCTTGCGGAGCTCCTTGTTCTCCTCGCCGCCAACCGCGGGGTCGCGCTGGTTCACGTCGAAGTGATAGCTGCCGAGGATGGCCACGTCGGTGGTGTTGGCGTAGGCGCTCGTCGCCTCGCTGACCCGGCCCGGCGGGATTTGGGCGTTGTCGCCCTCGCCGGCCTCGAACGAGTTGTACGAGGTGTCGGGGTCGGTCGAGACCCGGAACGTGAGCCGATCGACGTATGGCTGCTCCGGCAGCGCGAACGCCTCGTCGTACTTGGTGCCGTCCCAGTCGGGGTTGGGCACGAGAACGACCTCGCTGTCGGTGCGCGGCGACTCGAGCATGAACGGGCCGTTGCCGAACATCTCGCCGTTCTCCCACTCGGCGGCCGTCGCAGCATCGGTGCCGGCTTCCTCGGGCACCGGCATGAACAGCTGGAACCCGGAGACGGCATCGAAGTTCGAGTAGGGGGCGGCGAGGGTGACCGTGAGGGTCATGCTCTCGTCGTCGGCCTCGACCCCGGCGAGGGTGTCGGCCGTGCCTTCGAGCTTCTCGGCTCCGCCCTCGATGAAGTTGAACAGGTACGAGTAATCGCCCGCGAACTCGGGGTCGCTGGCGCGTTCCCACGATCGGGCGAACGTGCTCGGCAGGATCTCCTCGCCACCGGCGAAGGTGAGCCCTTCGCGGATGGTGAACGTCCACTCCGTCGCTTCCTCGTTGGGCTCGACCGTTTCGGCCACCATCGGCACGATCTCCGGGTTTTCCGGATCGCTGGTGTCGATGTCGGTCAAGCCGTCGTAGACGGCGTTGACGACCTGGTAGGCATCAAGCGTCACGTTGAGCGCCGGGTCGATGTGCTCCGGCGGGTCGCCGACAAAAGTGCCGAGGTCAACGACCTCGCCACCCTGTTGGGCTTCTTCATCGGCGGCGGGTTCTTGGGCCGCGCCACCGTCGTCGTCGTCGTCGCCACAGGCCGCGGCCACGAGCGAGAGCCCAAGGATGAGAGCAAGGAGCTTGAGGCCCCTGCGCTGTCGTCTCACTTTGGAGGACCTCCTCAAATGGTCATGATGTACCGCCGGGGAGAGGCGTCACGGCCCCGATCGCGTCTGCGATCGATGGGATCACGGCGGCTCCCCCTGGGGTTGGATGCACTGGAGGTGGCCAAAGCGCACCCCCGGTGAACGGACGGAACTTAGCAGGATCGCCTGACGAGGTGCTGATTCGGTGATCCAGACGACAGCCTGAAAGGCACGCAAATGGACATTCGTGTCAGCCCATCGCGGGATCGTCACACAACCTGCACCTTGGCCGGGGCGCTGCTGTCGTAGCGCCGTTACCCATGCTGTGTAGCACTCCGTGGCGGTTGTCACACCATTCTCGTGCCTGGCAGGGACGGATCAGGCCCGGTCGCGATAGCGGACGATGGCCGCGAACGCGTCGCTTTCCAGGCTGGCGCCGCCCACCAGGGCACCGTCGATGTCGGGGCAGGCCATGAGGTCGGCAGCGTTCTCGGGCTTGACCGAACCGCCGTACTGGATGCGCAGCGCGTCCCCGGCGGCGGCTCCGCCGATGCCGCGCACGGTCGACCGGATGGTGGCGCAAACGGTCTGTGCGTCGTCGGGAGTGGCGGTCCGCCCGGTGCCGATGGCCCAGATGGGCTCGTAGGCGATCACCAGTGCGGCCACTCGATCGGGGGACAGGCCGGACAGGGCGGCCTCGACCTGGCCCTTCACCTTGGCCTCCGTGGTACCGGCTTCCCGCTCGTCGAGCGTCTCACCCACGCACAAGATCGGCGTCATGTCCCATTGGAAGATGGCGCGTACCTTGCGGTTGACGACGTCGTCGGTCTCGCCGAACAGCCGGCGGCGCTCGGAGTGCCCGGCGATCACGTAGGCCACGTCGAGCTTGCGCAACGCGGCGGGCGACACCTCACCGGTGAATGCGCCCTGCGCCTCCCAGTGGCAGTTCTGGGCGCCGATGGCGATGGGCACCGGGTCCTTCTCGGCCAGGAAGTAGGTCTGCACGGTCCGGAGGTTGGTGAACGAGGGGTGGATCGACACGTCGACGGCGGCGTAGTCCTGGGTCGTGAGCTCGTAGACCAGCTTCTGCACCAGCGCCGTCGCCTCGAAGTGGTTGAGGTGCATCTTCCAGTTGCCGCTGATGAGCGGCTTGCGCACGGTCTCAGGCAAGGGGCCCTCCAACTTGAGGCAATGGCGAACGTCTACGGACAGTCGAGGCAATGACGAACGGAGACCGTAAGCCATGGCCTCGGGCTCACCGGAACGTTCTTCATTGCCTCGGGTTGATCGGCGGACTCAGCCCTTCCACTCGCCGCGCAGCGCCGCCAGCCCGGGCAGGTCGCCTTGCTCGAGTAGCTCCAACGAGGCGCCACCACCGGTCGAGACGTGGTCGACGGCGTCGCGCAGCCCGAACTGCGCCAACGCTGCGGCACTGTCGCCCCCGCCGACCACCGTGAACCCGTCGGCGTCGGCCATCGCCTGGGCGATCGCCCGGGTGCCGGCCTCGAAGCGGGGATCCTCGAACACCCCCATCGGTCCGTTCCAGAACACCGTGCGGGCCTCGGCGATGCGGTCTCCGAAGTCGGCGGCGGTCCCGGGCCCGATGTCGACGCCGGTCCATCGGTCGGGGAGGCGGGTGCCGAACTGGCGCACCTCGCCCCCGGCGCCGGGGTTCATGAGCTGGCCGCCCGGCCCCAACGCGGTGATGTCGGTCGGCAGCACCAAACGGTCCCCGTGCCGGTCCAGCAGCCGCCGGCAGTCCTCGACCATTCCGTCTTCGAACAGGCTGGCCCCGATCGGGTTGCCCTGGGCCGCCAGGAACGTGAAGCACATCCCGCCGCCGATGAGCAGCGCGTCGGCCACGTCGAGCAACGCCTCGACGACGGAGAGCTTGTCGCTCACCTTGGATCCGCCGAGGATGGCGACGAACGGCCGGCGGGGGTTGGTGCGCAGGCCGAGCAGGACGTCCACCTCCTTGGCCAGGAGCCGGCCCGCCGCCGACGGCAGGCACTGCGGCGGCCCCACGATCGAGGCGTGCGCCCGGTGCGAGGCGCCGAAGGCGTCGTTGACATAAGCGTCGAACCCGTCGATCAGCTTGGCCACGAACGCCGGGTCGTTGGCCTCCTCGCCGGGATCGAAGCGGAGGTTGTCTAGCAGCTCGACCCCCGGCGCCAGTTCGGCCAGCCGCCGGCGCACGGGCTCGACCGAATAACGAGGATCGGGCTTGCCCTTGGGTCGCCCCAGGTGCGTGCACGCCACGACCTCGGCACCCCGGCGCCGCAGCCACTCGATGGTTGGCAGGGCGGCACGGATCCGCAGGTCGTCGGCGATCTCGCCGTCGCGGATCGGCACGTTGAAGTCGGCACGCAGCAACACGCGCCGCCCCTCGGGGGCGGGAAGGTCCTCCAGCGTGGGGAGGCTCGAGCCCGAGCCGCTGGTCACCCGGCCGTTCTACTTCTGGTTGGCCGCGCCGACGATCAAGGCGAGATCGACCAGTCGGTGCGAGTAACCCCACTCGTTGTCATACCAGCCGAAAACCTTGACCATGTTGCCGATGACCTGGGTGAGCAGGCTGTCGAAGGTGCAGCTCGCGGGCGAGCCGACGATGTCGGTCGACACCAGCGGGGCGTCCGAGTAGTCCAGCACGCCGGCCAGCCGGCCCGAATGCGAGGCCGCCCTGAACGCCTCGTTGACCTCGTCAACGGACGCCTCGCGGGCCAGCACCGCCGTGAAATCGGTGAGCGAGCCGTCGGCCACGGGCACCCGCAGGGACTGCCCGTCGAGCCGGCCCTGCATCGACTCGAGCACGAGTCCTGTGGCTCGGGCGGCACCCGTGCTGGTGGGCACGATGTTGATGGCAGCGGCGCGGGCGCGACGCTGGTCCTTGTGGGGCCCGTCCACCAGCATCTGATCGCCGGTGTACGCATGGACGGTTGTCATCAGGCCCTTCTCGACCCCGAAGGCATCGTCGAGCACCTTGACCATGGGCACGAAGCAGTTGGTGGTGCATGAGGCATTGGACACCACCTTGTGCCGGGCGGGATCGAAGGTCTCCTCGTTGACCCCTGGCACGAACGTCGCGTCGGCACCCTTGGACGGGGCCGAGACGATGACGTAGGGAGCCCCGGCGTCGAGGTGCATGGCCGCCTGGTCGCGGTTGGCGAAGATGCCCGTCGACTCGACGACAACGTCGATGCCAAGATCGCCCCAGGGCAGCTCCTTGGGGTCGCGCACCGCCAGCACCTTGAAGCTGTCGCCCCCCACCTTGATGCCGTCGTCGGCCACTTGGACGTCGTCGTCGATCCGCCCGAAGACCGAGTCGTACCTGAGCAGGTGGGCCATCGTGTCGACGGAGCCGATGTCGTTGACGGCGACGATGTCGATGTCGGCGCCCACCTTCCTGGCCGCTCGGAAGAAGTTGCGGCCGATGCGGCCGAAGCCGTTGATCCCCACTCGGATGGCCATCGGGACTGAACCTCTCTCGTCTCTGTCGTTGCTGGTGGCGTTGCGTCGTCGGCTTCGACCTTAGCGAGGATCGCCCAGACCCGAACTTGTGGGTGGCTGCTTCAGCACGTCGCGCTATTTGCCGATGTCACGATGCAGGACACCCGCCGGCATGCCGTGCTTGCGCAACAGACGCGCCACCTCCTCGGCGATCGTGACCGACCGGTGGCGACCGCCGGTGCACCCCAGGGCGATGGTCAGGTAGGCCTTGCCCTCGGCCACGTATGCCGGTAGCAGCTGCACCAGCATGGTCTCCAGGTTGGCCAGGAACTCCCGGGCGGCGGACTGGCCCAGCACGTAGTCGCGCACCCGCTCGTCGAGGCCGGTGAGGGGGCGGAGCTCGTCCACCCAGTGGGGGTTGGGCAGGAATCGGCAATCGATCACCATGTCGGCGTCGAGCGGCAGTCCGTGCTTGTAGCCGAACGACAGGACGGTCGGCTGCATCGTGGGCTCGGCGGCGTCGCCGGAGAACAGCCCCTGCATCCGCCGGCGCAGCTCGTGGACATTGAGCTCGCTGGTGTCGACCACCACGTCGGCCTCGGCCCGGACGGGGTCGAGCAGCTCGCGCTCGCGCTCGATCGCCGCCACCAGGTGCTCCTGGGTACCGCCGCCCGAGAGGGGGTGGCGGCGCCGGCTGCTCTCGTAGCGGCGCACCAGGGTGTCGGTGGTTGCGTCGAGGAAGAGGATGCGCACCCGGGCCCCGGCCGACCGCAGCCAGGCCAGCATCGGCAGCACCTCATCCTGGTAGGCGCCGGTGACGACCACCAGGGCGATCCGCTG
>DASSDL010000193.1:0-10475 GCA_035697145.1 Acidimicrobiales bacterium | reverse complement strand
AGGCGATAGGGGGTCGACGTAGGGCGTCCTGTCACACTGACACAGCAAATCCGAAACCCGCTTGATAGCTATTGACACGCCAAAGGCCGCGGGCCAGCCTGGTACCGAAGGCGGACAGTGTCTTCCGCGGGCAGGCGGCGGATCGCTAGCTCGCGCCCATCACAATGAGGAGGCGGGCGTTGAAGCGTCTATTTATCGTACTCTCGATATCACTCTTGGCGACTCTCGGATTGACCACCGGAGTTGCGGGTGCCGGCCAGCCAGCGAACCATGCCTGCTACGGCGAGAGCATCTCAGCCCTGGCATCGGACCAGCCCTTCCCCGGGGCATTCGGTCAAGGAGTCGTCGGCTTCGCCCAGGCGCCGCCCGACGAATTCTTACCGCTCCCGGGCCTCGGCGACGGCGTCCAGGCGCTCCAGGCCGGTGTGGTCCCGGACGAGATAGTGCCGAACACCTGCAACGATTGACTTCTGGTTGCTTTGAAGCATGCTGAACGGCCCCCTGACGCTTTTGGGGGGCCGTTCACCGAAGTGGGCGGACCACGAGACCTCCATTTGGTCTCTGGTCGACCGGCCCCAGCCGATGTGTCTAGTCGGCGCCTTATAGGCCATGCGCCGACTGACTCCAGTGGTCGTACCGTGCCGCTTCACGTCGACGCGGTGTTGAATGACCGTTGGAACTGATTGCCCTCCGCCACGGCGGAGGCGATTTCGTTCGCCGCACGTTCGGGCCGGGTGCCTTACAACCACTGGTTGACGGAGTTGAGCAACGCCTCGTTGGGCTCGTGGGGCATCTCGGTGAGCGGGGTGGCGATCTCGTCGACGGTGGGGCCGTACTGGGCCGCCAGGGGCGCCAGGGCGTCGAGGTCGAACTCGTACAGCTCGGCGACGTTCCCCGCGAGCAACTGGCGCAGCTCGGCGGGATCGGTGTCGTGGAACAGCGCTCGCAGGTGCTCGCGCGTGTACGGGTATGTGCCCTCGTCGTGGGGATAGTCGCTGCCCCACATGAACCGCTCGAGCCCGATCTTCTCGCGGGCGGCGGCGTCGGCCGGTCCTGGCTGGCTCACGCCCATCCACACGTTCTGGTGGAAGTACTCGGTGGCCGAGCGCGGCAGCACGTGCTCGGCGCCGTAGCGGATCTCCCCGGTGGCACCCGTCTTGCGGATGCGCGCCAGCACCTTGTCGAGCCGATCGAGCAGGCCCGGCACCCACGCGCAGCCGCTCTCGGTGACAACGAAGCGCAGACGGGGGAACCGCTCGAAGATGCCGGAGAGGATGAACTGCACCAGCGGCCGTTGCGAGTAGAACGGCACCTCGTTGATGTAGAGCAGCATCGACACCGGGTACGGGCCGTAATCGGGCACGCCGGTGCCGCCGTGGACGTTGACCGGCACCTCGAGCTCCTCGAGGACCGCCCACACCGGGTCGTAGATCGGGTCGTAGAGCGGCTTCACCCAGTGAACGTCGGGCGAGATGTTCGGCAGCAGGATGCCGCCGCGTAGGTTGTGCTCCTTGATCCAGCGCACGTCGGCGATGGCGTCGTCGACGTCGTTGAGGAAGATCTGCCCGATGCCCGCCCGCCGCTCGGGGAACTCACCGCACCAGTCGACCAACCAGCGGTTGTGGGCCCGGATGCCGGCCAGGCGGTGCTCGTAGTCCTCGGGCTTGGGGGGCTGGGCGAACAGCACGAAGCTGGGGAAGAACGGCGGCACCGTGTTGGGGAAGATGACCTCGCCGACGATGCCGTCGGCCAGTTGCTGGCCGTTGCGCATCTCGTTGTCCCAGTTGCGGTAGCGCCGCGTGTCGCCGAGGTCGCGGAAGGGGTTCTTGTACTTCTCGCGCCAGGCGTCGAAGTCGTCGATGAACCTGGGGTCGAGGTACTCGCGGTACTGCTTGTGGCTGCCGCCGGCATGGCAGTCGGCCGAGATGATCGTGTAGCGCTCGTTGGCAACAGTCATCGGTCGGGCCCTTTCGGCGACGGATTCGCGACCGCTCCAGTTTGATGTAGAACGCGTTCTCACGCCAGCCCGGCCCCGCCGTGACACGATGACGGCATGCGCTGTGATGTGGTCGAGGGCGAGCCCGGCATCTTCCCGGAGCCGATCACCCGCTTCATGCGGACGATCGGTGGCCTGTTCGGCGGTGGCAAGCCCCGGCAGGCCGCGGAAGATCAGTCTCCGACCAGCGACCCGCCCGCCGCCACCGAGCCGACGGACACCGCTGCGCCGGGCGCCGAAGACGACAAGCCCTGACCAGCCCGATCCGGGGATCGGTGCCGTCGCCCACCGCGTTGTTGGCGCGACGAGAATGTGTTCTACTTCGGCCCTAGCGCACCCGAGCCGGAGGGAACCGCGGTGGACTTCGACGAGATCGACCTGCTCGACCGCGACCGCTTCACGCAGGGGATCCCTCACGAGTGGTTCACCTGGCTGCGCGCCAACGCACCCGTCTTCCACCACGACGAGCCCGACGGCGACGGCTTCTGGGTCGTCACCCGTTACGACGACATCGTGACCTGCAGCCGCGACGCCGGCACCTTCTCCTCGGCCCAGGAGCTGGGCGGCGTGGTGATGCTCGAGGGGCCCATGGCGCCGCTGCCCGGCACCGAGATGGCCGGCAACATGATGCTGTTCATGGACCCACCGGGCCACACCCGGTACCGCAAGCTGGTGAACCGCGGGTTCACGCCACGGATGATCGCCGCCCTCGAGCCCCACGTGCGCGACCTGACGGTCCACATCATCGAGGACGCCTTGGCCAAGGACGGCGGCGACTGCGACTTCGTGGTCGACGTCGCTGCGGAGCTGCCGTTGGAGGTGATCGCCGAGCTGCTGGGCGTGCCGCGCGAGGACCGGTTCAAGCTGTTCGACTGGTCCAACCGGATGGTGGGCTCCGAGGACCCCGAGTACCAGATCAGCGAGGAGCACGTCACCGAGGCTCAGGTCGAGATGTTCATGTACGCCCAGCAGCTGGCCGAGCAGCGCCGGGCGGAGCCACGCGAGGACATCGTGACGACGTTGCTCAACGCCGAGGTCGAGGGCGACACCCTCACGGAGATGGACTTCAACCTGTTCTTCATGCTGCTGTCGGTAGCCGGCAACGAGACCACCCGCAACGCCATCGCCCACGGCATGAACGCGTTCATCGAGAACCCAGACCAGTGGGACCTGCTGGTATCCGACCCGGCGACCCACATCCCGGGCGCCACCGAGGAGATCCTCCGCTGGGCGTCGCCGGTGTTGTTCTTCCGTCGCAACGCCCGCCAGGACTTCGAGCTGCGAGGTCAGGTCATCAAGGCCGGCGAGAAGATCAGCCTCTGGTACATCTCGGCCAACCGCGACGAGGACGTGTTCGCCGACCCGTTCAGGTTCGACATCACCCGGGACCCCAACCCCCACATCGCCTTCGGGGGCGGCGGTCCCCACTTCTGCCTGGGCGCCCAGCTGGCCCGCCTGGAGATCCGGTTGCTGTTCGAGGAGCTGGCGGCTCGGGTCCCGCACCTGGAGGCGCAGGGCGAGCCCGAGCGGCTGCGCTCCAACTTCATTGGCGGCATCAAACACCTACCCATGCGCCTGCGGCCGGCATCCACGATCATGCCCCCGGCGCCGTGACCGCGGTGGCCAGCCAGGCGGCGACCCTCACGGCCGAGCAACGCGACCGGCGACGGCGGGTGATCGATGCCGCCTTCGAGCTGGGCGCCGAGCACGGCTACGACGCCGTGCAGATGCGCGACGTGTCCGCCATCGCCAACGTCTCGTTGGCCACGATCTACCGCTACTTCTCGTCCAAGGACCACCTCCTGGCCGCGGCCATGACCGAGTGGACCGCCCGCCTCCAGACCCGGGTGGCGCAGTCGCCGCCCCGGGGCGACACCGCCGCCGACCAGCTCAGCGACGTGCTCCACCGCGCATGCCGTGCCATGGCCCGACAGCCCAAGCTCAGCGCCGCGCTGGTGCGGGCGCTGTCGTCGTCGGACGAGGGTGTGCGCGAGAGCGCCGTAGCGGTGCAGCAGCAGCTCGAGGCCATGGCCAGCGGGATCCTGGCCGACCTCGCCCCCGCCGTCCGGTCCGACATCCTGGCCGTCCTCGGCCACGTCTGGTACTCGACGCTGGTGGCGTGGGCCAACGGCCGCATCGACTTCGCACAGGTCACGTCGGAGCTCGACCGGGCCGTCCACGTGTTGGTCGACCCCTACGACGGCCCGAAGCGCTGATCCAGGGCGTTCCGTTCGCGGGATCGGTCACCGGAGCAGGCAATCCCGCGAACAAAGCGCTCAGGTGTCCTACACCCCCGGCGCCGGCTGCGCACCCCGCACCAGCCGCCCCGGACGCTCGCCCGTCGCCTCGTCGTGGTCGCGCACCACCACGCCCCGCTTGATCGTGGCCACGTAGCCGCGGGCCCGCTGGACCAGCCGGCGCCCGCCCGCCGGCAGGTCGTACACCATCTCGGGCGCGGCGCTCGCCACGTGGTCGGCATCGATCACGTTGAGGTCGGCCAGGTAGCCGGGCGCCACGAGGCCCCGGTCCTCGAAGCCGAACAACGCCGCCGTCCGCCGCGTCTGCAGGTTGACGGCCAGCTCCAGCGGCAGCCGCTCGCCCCGGCTGCGCTCACGGGCCCAGTGGCTCAGCATGTAGGTCGGCACGCTGGCGTCGCACAGCAGGCCGCAGTGGGCACCCCCGTCGCCCAGACCCAGCACCACGTCTGGCTGGGTCAGCAGCTCGGCCAGCACCCGGAAGTCGCCGTCGGCGTAGCCCCCGAGCGGCATGTAGAGCAGCGCCTGACCGTCGCGCTCGAGCAGCAGGTCGTAACCGACCTCCGCCGGCGACCGTCCCTGCCGCGCCGCCAGGGCGGCGACGCTGCGGTCGGGGGGCGGCTCGTAGTCCGGCGGGTCACCCAGGGGGAACATGTGGCCCCAGGCGTCGGCGATGAACGCCGCCGCCCCGGCATCGTCGAGGGTCTCGGCCAGGATTGCGGCCCGAACCTCGGGGCGGCGCAGGAGCTCCACCCTCTCGGCCAGCGGCACGTCGGCCAGGCCCGCATACGCGGCATGGAGCATGAAGGGGTGAGCGCTGGCCTCGAGCCCGAAGAGCACCGACGTCGACCGACCGCCGACCTGGGGGACGATGTGGGCGCCGGCGGCGTTGGCCCGGCGGACCAGGTCGAGGATTGTGCGCCAGTGGTCGGGGCGCATGTGGTCCTGTCCCGTGCCGAAGGTGATCCGGCAGCCCGCGGCCCGCGACAACTGGGTCATCCAGGCGAGCTCCGCCTCGGGGTCGACCATGTCGCTGGCCAGCTCGAACACGCCGGGGAGCCCCGGGGACCCGCCCGGCCCCCGATCGCCCGTTGGTGCCAGGGACCGGCCGATGCCGATCAGCTCGTCCGGTGAAGCCGTCGTGCCCGCCGCCAGCTCCCCGTCCTTGGCCCGGTGGATGATCGTGCGGGTGGTGGAGAAGCCCACCGCTCCCGCCGCCATCGCCTCCCCCACGAGGACGGCCATGGCCGCGATCTCGTCGGGCGTGGACTCGGCGTTGGCGCCACCCCGCTCGCCCATCACGTAGGCCCGCACCGCGCCGTGCGGTACCAGCGCGCTCACGTCCAGCACCCGGGGCAGGCGGTCGAGCTCGTCGAGGTACTCGGGGAACGTCTCCCAGTTCCAGGTGATGCCCTCGGCCAGCGCGGTGCCGGGGATGTCCTCGACGCCCTCCATGAGCTGGATCAGCCAGTCGTGACGGTCGGGGTGCGCCGGGGCGAAACCAACGCCGCAGTTGCCCATCACCACCGTCGTGACGCCGTGCCAGCTGGACGGCGACACCTCCGGGTCCCAGGTCGCCTGGCCGTCATAGTGGGTGTGGATGTCGACGAAGCCCGGCGTGACCACCAGGCCGTCGGCATCGATCTCCCGCCGGCCAGCTCCGTCCAGCGATCCCACGGCGACGATGCGATCGCCATCGATCGCCACATCGGCGGGACGGCCAGGCGTGCCCAAGCCGTCGACCACGTGCCCGTTGCGGATGACCAGGTCGTGCATGGCCGCCAAGCCAACCACCGCCCTACCGCGTCGGCAACGTGACCGCCCCGCTGTCGGCGGCGCGCTCGGCCGCAGCGCCGTCGGCGGCGGGCTCGGGCTGGGGCCGCCACCTGCGGCCGGTACGCAGCGACCAAGGCGGCTGCGGCACGCGCGGCGCGACCGCCGCCAGCGCCACCGCGGTGAGCATCGCGACGGGAAGCGCCGCCGCCCCGGGAACCGTCCCGGCGATGCCGGTCCGGTCGACCAGGACGTAGTAGATGACGTAGTGGGCCAGGAAGATCCCGAGGGTGTGGGCTGCGGCGGCCTGGACCAGTCGGTCCACCGAGCGCAGCCAGCGGGGCCAGCCGCACTGGGCCAGCGCGTAGACGACAGCGGTGCCGGCCAGCCCGGGTACCACGAACGCCAGCCCCCCCGGATAGCGATCGGGGACCGCTCCGACCGCCAGCAGCAACACGACCGCAGCCACGGCCAGGGCCGCGGCCGTCATTCCCCAGCGGCGATCGGCGAATCGCCCGGTGCGGACCGCCGCCATCCCCACCAGCACGAATCCCAGGTAGGTGAGCGCCGGGAACTTCCCGGCCACGACCTCGTCCGCCCACCACCCGCCGTTCCCGGTCACGGCCCACTCGGCGAGGACGCCCGCAGCCAGCGTGACGGCCGCCAGGACCGGTAGCCAGCGGGACCCCACGGCCACGGCGAGGGCGGCGCCGGCCACCACGGTGACTCCCATCGCCTCGATGACCCCGAACATCGCCGGCTGCTGCCACAGCAGCCAGCCCAAGGCCACGCCGATCGGCACCAGCAGCCCATAGCGGCGCAACACCTCGGCCGCCACTCGCGGCCGGGTCATGCCGCGGCGTCGCCGCTCCGCCATGAACAGGGCCGCCGAGGCCCCGGCGGCCATGAAGAAGGCTGGTGCCGCCACGTCGGTGACCGAGAACGACGACCAGCCGGGCAGCACCTCGCGGGCATCACCCGTGAGCCAGTCCGTGAGGTGGTGCACCACCATCGACACCAGGGCCAGGCCCCGCAGCCGGTCCAGGGCCAAGACCCGGGCGCCGCCCGCCGGGGTCGGCCCCTCCGAGGCGGAGACGCGCTGGGTGGGAATCGTCGTCGGGGAGGAGGACATGGGGCTCTGGATCGCGTACCCCGCCAACTGCATCCCAGTCTTCAGGCAGTGCGCTGGGAGGTCACGGTTGCTTTCTCGGCGGCTTCGCCTCCGAGAGGGCCGCTGGGCCACGGCCGCGCCCATGGCGCAGCCTCTTGACGCACGGGGGCGGTCAGATCACGTCAGGCGCCGTGCACGTGGTCGCACAGCCGCTCCTCGCCCTCCCTGATCTGGCCACCGCCGACACCCTCGAGGGCGGCAAAGGGGCCGCACCGGTGCGGCACGATCCACACATGGATCATGGGAACGGGATCGAGCTTGGTGAGACCCGGAGGACACCCCTGGCCGACTCCCGTCACACCCCGCACCTGGGGAGCCTCACCCTGGCTGAAGCACAGATTGTCGTGGATGTGCCACTGCGTGAGCTTGCCGCCCAGCTCGGGCACGGTGTCGAGCGTCTCGCCCTGGGGCAGCATGTACATCGCCGCCTCCAGGGTGCGGGTGCCGTTGGCGTCGACCCGGTAGACGAGCGATTCGGGGTGGTCGGGGTCGAGGACGTACTGGTCGTTGATCCAGTCCCACTGGATGAAGTGCTCGTAGCCGGTGAAGCCGTCGCCGATCGAATGGAAGCCGGCCGCCTCGGCAACCTTGGGGTCCGACCAGTGGGGCAGGCGCCAGAGCGTGATGGCGATCAGGTTCTCGGCCGCCGCCTGCTGCTCCGCCGTCACCCCGTCGACGCCGCCGAGATCGATCGGCTTGGTGGGGTCGTAGGGCGTCGGCGCCACGGCCGCGGCCTCGTGACCGGCGTGGTCATCGGCGGCCGCAGACTCCGCGCCTTCGCCGGCAGCGCCATCCTCGTGCTCGTGGCCGGCCGCCTCGTCGCCGTGAGCGTGGCCACCGGCGTGGCTGTGGCTCCCGGCCGCCACCATGCCCGGCACCGTGAGCGCCATCGCGGCCACCGCCGACACCCCCACCAGCGCCGGCCGCCGGGCACCCACGCGTGCGGACAGTGCGGGGCGGAGGATCACCAGCGCACCGATCACGGCGACGACGGCCAACGCCGCCGCCAGCGTGTCGGCGAACTGTGGATCCTCCTGGACGTCCAGCCCGGTCACGAAGCCGATGCCACTGGTCTTGGCCAGGACCCACCCGCCGACGGCGGCGGCATTGCCGACCACGCCGACCAGGGCCACCACCCGCGAGGGTCGAACCAGCGCCAGAGCACCCCAGCCGATCTGGAACGCGGCCGTCAGCGCGAACGCCACGACCGCGGCGCGGTGCTCGCTGTGCGCGCCGGCGGCGGTGGCGTGGATCGCTCCGGCCCCGATCGACGCCGGGGCGGCGATGGCGACCAGCGCGTTGGAACGTTCTGGGGACGAGGCGGTGGCCACGGCGATCTTCCCTCTCGGAGTCGGCCTGCCGGGGGAAGGGTAGGCCAGCGCCGCCGCCGACTACACGCGGCGTGCAGGTTTACAACGTGCGCGGATAGGCACGTCATCCTGGCTCTCGGTGGTCAGCGCTGCTGGGAGGCCCAGCTATTGAGCTGCGACCCGGCAACAAATCCCCACGCGGGGGTGCCTCCGGAACGCCCTATCCGCTGGGCCTCTTACAACCCGGCAGCCGCCCGGTCCGCCGCCACTGCGGCGTAGCTCTCGTAGTCCGACCCGGTATCGTCGGCGAACTCGAACTCCAGCAGCCCGGCCTCGCCCCAGTGGCGCCGTAGGTAGCCGTCGTTGGCGTCGAGCAACCCCAGCTTGCGGACGTTGGGGACCAGCTTGGCGAAGAACGACCGCTGGAATCCGGCGTAGGGGTGCACCTTGATCCTCCCGGCCGCCTCGCGGATGGCTGGGTAGACGGTCTCGACCGCCACCCCCATTCGCTCCCAGATCTCGGGCGTCGTCGAGCGGGCCCGGTTCCGCAGGGTGTTCTCGATCAGGAACTCCTGGCGGTCCTTCAGCTCGGCCTCCGACAGCCCGCGGTAGTACTCCGACAGGCTGAGCACCCCGAAGGCCACATGCCGGGCTTCGTCGGACATGACGTAGCGCAAGAGCTTCCGCAGCAGGGGCTCGTCGATCGTCCGCAGCATCGAACCGAACGCGGCCAACGCCAGGCTCTCGATCACGATCTGCATCCCGAGGTAGGCGATGTCCCAGCGGCCGTCCTCGAGCAGCGCCGTGATCTGCTCCTCCAGGAACGGGCTCATCGGGTAGGCCTCACCGAGCTTGGTGTGCAGGTACTTGGCGAACACCTCGGTGTGGCGGGCCTCGTCCATGGTCTGGGTGGCCGCGTAGTACTTGGCGTCGATCCAGGGAACGGTCTCGACGATCTTGGCGGCGGTCATCATGGCGCCCTGCTCGCCATGCATGAACTGGCTGAGCTGGGCCTTGAGGCTCTCGACGCCGAGCTGGCGCAGCTCCGTCTCGCCCCACGAGGCGATTGGCGACCCGTCGACCTCACGGGCGGCGCGGGCGAGTTGCTGCAGCGGCGTGGTCGGGTCGACCAGCTCGAACGGATCCACCTCGGTCGACCAGTCGAGCTGGGTCACGCTGTTCCACTGCGAGCCCATCGCCTTGTTGTAGAGGGTGACCAGCTGGTCGCGGCTGCGGTCGTAGTTCCACAGGAAGATGCGCTCGGCGTGATCATGGACGACCTTGATGGTCTCGTCGACTTCGGCGCCGCTGGGCAGTTCCGGCATGTCGCCCATCACTCTCCTGGTCCCGTGAAGCGCCCGGTGGCGAGGGCTGCCGGCCGATGGCGCTCCGGGTAGCCGGGCCCCAGTCGGGTGGTGACGTCGCGCAGCACGACCGGCTCGCCGCAGTGGGCGCAAACCACGTCGGCCTCCAGATCGTGGCCGCACGTTCTGTGCTGCAGCACGACCGGCGGGCCCTCCTCGCCGGCCAGCCAGCGGTCGCCCCACCGCACCAGGGCGGCGATCACGGGGAAGAAGTCACGGCCCTTGTCGGTGAGGACGTACTCGTGCCGCACCGGGCGGTCGTGGTACTGCCGGCGCTCGAGCAGCCCCTCGTCTACCAGGCGGTTGAGCCGCTGGGTGAGGATGTTGCGACCGATGCCGAGGCTGCGCTGGAAGTCGTCGAACCTTCGCACGCCGTAGAAGCACTCGCGCAGCACCAGCGGCGTCCACCAGTCCCCGAGCAGGTCGACGGCACGGGCGATCGAACATGGCCAGTCGGCGAACGGCGTGCGCTTCATGTCGGGCCAGCGTAGCCGTCAGTTTCGCTAGGTAACCGACTCCTGAGTCCACTCACTCGGCGGTGAGCTCCAGCGGGTCGGTGTGCGCCGGTTGGTGGTCGGCATCGGTGTAGAGGGAGACCGACAAGGA
>DASSDL010000192.1:0-12365 GCA_035697145.1 Acidimicrobiales bacterium | reverse complement strand
TGCCGGACGTGCGGTCGGTGCGGGGGGTGGGGCGGGCCATGGGGGACGGATCAGGCTACCGCCGGCGACGGGCGCCGGTGCCTGGTCATTCTCCGTCGTCACCCAGGTGCTCGGCGGCCACGCGCTTCGGCACGACCATGCGCCAGGCGTCGAGAACGATCTCGCGGATCTCGTCGTCGTCGACCGCCTCGAGCCGGAGGACCACCCAGTTGTACCTGAGGTCGCCCTGCTCGGGCATGAGGAACTTGTCGGGCTCGGACTCGACGAGCGCCACGCGCTCCTCCTTCGGGAAGGCGAAGCCCATCGTGGTCTCGTCGCGCGAGAACGCCAGGTACACGATGCTCCCCACCCGGAACTTCACGCGGTCCCGCACCAGCGCCTCGTACGAGCGCGGCAGGGTCGAAGCCAGGGCCCGCACGGTCTCGATCGTCGCCACCCTCCGTACGGTAGGGCGCCGTCCCGCTCGGCAGTAACGTCCGTCGACGTGTTGTCGCTGACGGAGGACGTGTGGCACCAGATGGTCGGGCACGCCCACGGCGGCCTGCCCGACGAGGCCTGTGGCCTGCTCGGCGGCGATCCGGAGAACGGCGAGGTCACGGTGTTCTACCCGTGCCGCAACGCGGCGGAGTCCAGCCGCGTCTACACGGTCGAACCCCGCGACCACCTGCGGGCCGACCGTGATGCCGAGGGCCGCGGCCTCGAGATCATCGGCGTGATGCACAGCCACACCCACACCGAGGCCTACCCGTCGCCCACGGACGTGGCGCAGGCCCCCGACCCCTCCTGGCACTACGTGATCGTCTCGCTCAAGCGGGAGGCCGCGGTGCTGCGGTCGTACCGCATCGTCGACGGCGCGATAGCCGAGGAGGAGGTGGGGCTGGACGGACAGTAGAATTGTGACCGAATCACTCGGGAATAGAATGAGAGCAGCGTGGCGCCCCACTCCTCGGTCCTCGAACTCATCGGCAACACCCCGATCATCGACATCACCGCGCTGAGCCCCAACCCCGACGTGTGCATCCTGGCCAAGCTCGAGGGCCAAAACCCCGGCGGCTCGATCAAGGACCGCATCGCGTGGAAGATGGTGCAGGAGGCCGAGGCCGACGGCACCCTGGCGGCCGGCCGAACGATCATCGAGCCCTCGTCGGGCAACACCGGCATCGCCCTGGCGATGATCGCCCGCACCCGCGGCTATCGCGTCAAGATCGTGATGCCCGAGAACGTGTCGATCGAGCGGCGCCAGGCGCTCGAGGTGTGGGGCGCAGAGATCTTCCTCACGCCGGCCGAGGAGGGCTCCAACGGCGCCGTCCGACGGGCGCAGGAGCTCGCCGACGAGCACCCCGAGTGGGTCTTCCTCTGCCAATACGCCAACGAGGCCAACCCCCGGGCACACTACGAGACCACCGGCCCGGAGATCTGGCGTGACGCCCCCGACGTGACCCATTTCGTGGCCGGGTTGGGCACCACCGGCACGCTCATGGGCGTGGGCAGGTTCCTCAAGGAGCAGAACCCCGAGGTCAAGGTGGTGGCCATCGAGCCGCCGCTGGGTGAGCGGGTCGAGGGCCTCCGCAACCTCGACGAGGGATACATCCCGCCGGTCTACGAGAAGTGGGGCGGTCCCGACCTGCTCGACCGCAAGCGCATCGTCCGGCCCCGCGAGTCGATCGAGTGGACCCGCCGCCTGATCGAGGTGGGGATCTTCTCCGGGATCTCCGGCGGCGCCGCCCTGGCGGGGGCCGCGAAGGTTGCCTCGGAGATCGAGGCTGGCACGATCGTGGTGATCCTGGCCGACGGTGGCTGGAAGTACCTGTCCACCGGTGCCTGGACCGGCGACCTCGACGCGGTCGCCGAACTCGCCGAGCGGCTGATCGTCTTCTGAGCGGCGACGCCGAGGAGGTGCCACGGTGAAGGTACGCATCGGGTTCGGCCTCGGGACGCAGACCCTGGCTGGCGACAGCGGGCGTTTCGGTCCGTTGGTCGACACCCTCGAGCGGCGCGGGTTCGACTCGCTGTGGCTCTCGGAGCGCCTGACCACGCCGGCGCCCGACCCACTCATCGCCCTGGCGGTGGCGGCTGGGCGCACCGAGCGGCTCAAGCTCGGCACCAGCGTGCTGGTGGTGCCCGGGCGCAACCCGGTGGTGCTGGCCAAGGAGCTGGCCAGCCTCGACCGGTTGTCGGGTGGGCGGTTGCTGCCGGCCGTGGGGCTGGGCGCGCCCGTGCCGGCCGAGCACCGAGCGTTCGGCGTCGACCGGCGGGAGCGGGCGGGCCTGTTCGACGAGGCACTGGGCCTCATCCGCCGGCTGTGGACCGAGGACGACGTGCACCACGACGGCGAGCACTTCCACGTCGACGGTGTGACGCTGCGGCCCCGCCCGGTGCAGCGGCCCATCGAGGTGTGGCTGGGCGGTGGCTCGCCGTCGGAGCTGCGCCGGACGGGGCGGTTGGGCGACGGCTGGCTGCCGTCGTTCGTCGTTCCGGCCGAGGTCGAGGCCGGGTGGGCCACGATCAACCGCGTGGCCACCGAGCACGGGCGGTCCCTCGACCCCGAGCACCTGGGCGTGCTCGTGTTCTACCTTCGCTCCGGGCTGTCGGAGGCGATCGCCCAGGTGGTGACCAGCCGGCGCCCGCACCTCAACCCGGCCGACGTGGTGCCGGTAGGCGTCGATGGGTTGCGCCGCCACGTCCAGCGCTTCATCGACGTGGGGGCATCGAAGTTCGTGGTGGTGCCGGGCGAGGAGCCCGACGACTGGGACGCCGAGCTCGGCGAGCTCGCCGACGTCCTCAAACCGCTGGAGAGTTAAGCTCGTGCGCCCGATAGGCACGTCATCCTGGCTATCGGTGGTCAGCGCTGCTGGGAGGCCCAGCTGTGGAGCTGCGACCCGGCAACAAATTCCCACGCGGGGTGCCTGCGGAACGCCCTATCCGCTGGGCCTCAACGCGGCACTAATGGTTGGCCAACAGTAGGCCCGCCCCGAACATCGCGAACAACGCCGCCGAGCCGAGTCGGGTGACGCGCTCGGGCAGGCGGGCGCCGAACGCCCGTCCCAGCAGGACGCCGAGCATGCCGCTGAGGATGATGCCCACGGTGGCACCCACCCAGGTGTGGAGTGGACTGCCCTGCGCCGCCAGTGTGGCGGTGGCAAGCATCGTCTTGTCGCCCAGCTCGGCCACGAACATGGCGCTGGCCACCGACAGCACGATCGAGCGATGGTCGCTGGCCACCCGACCGCCGCCATCGCCATCCGCCCGGTCCCCCGCGCCGGCATCCGGGTCGCGGAGCGTCCAGGCCGCGAACCCGAGGAACAACAGGCCGCCCACCAGGGCGATGGCCCGCACCGGCATGGCCACCCCCAGCAGCCCGCCAACCACGACGGACAGCAGGTTGCTGACGGCATAGGCGATCGCCACTCCGACGAGCACCGGGCCGAGCCGGTGCCGCGCCCCGAAGCCCAGCGCCACGAGCTGCGTCTTGTCGCCCAGCTCGGCGACGAACACCAGCCCCAGGGAGGCGAGTAGCGATTGCACGATGGGTCTCCTCGGTCGGGCTGACCGGGAGCGGGGACCTGTGCGACCTCGACCCCGGACAGCGTTGCGTCCGGCGGTCGAAGGTCTCGCTCACCCCGAGGGGCCCGGGGCCCGGGGACCGGGGCTCATCGCCCAGCGTGTCGATCACCCGGCGAGGAACTACTCCCCTTCGCCGGTGAGCAAGCTAGCGGTAGGTGCCGGGCAACGGCAACGCGCGGTGGAAGGGCCGTACCCTGCCGGTGATGGACGACCGGCCGATCGGCATGTTCGACTCCGGGTTCGGCGGGCTGACCGTGGCCCGGGCGGTGATCGATCTGCTCCCCGCCGAGCGCCTCGTGTACGTCGGCGACACCGGCCGTTATCCCTACGGCCCCCGCCCGCTGGCCGAGGTGCGCGGCTTCGCCCTGGAGATCGCCCGCCACCTGGTCGACGACCACGGTGTGAAGCTCCTGGTGGTCGCCTGCAACACGGCGGCGGCGGCCGCGCCGCTGACCGAGCTGGAGTGCACCTTCGGCGTGCCCGTGGTGGGGGTGATCGAGCCGGGTGTGCGCTCGGTCGCCCTGGTCACCCAGAGCGGGCGCATCGGTGTAATCGGCACCGTTGGCGCCATCGCCTCCGGCGCCTACCAGCGCACGGCCGCCCGGCTGGCGCCCGGCCTGGAGCTCACGTGCGCCGCCTGCCCGGGCTTCGTCGAGTTCGTGGAGCGGGGTGAGACGGCCAGCGACCAGGTCCACGTGCTGGCCGAGCGCCTGCTGGCGCCGCTGCGGGAGGCGAAGGTGGATGCGCTGTTGCTGGGGTGCACGCACTATCCGTTCCTGGCCCGCACCATCTCGGATGTGATGGGCCGGGATGTGGTGCTGGTGTCGTCCGCCGACGAGACCGCGTTCGACGTGCGGGCTCAGCTCGAAACGAACTTGCGGGGGTTAGGGGCGCCAGAGCACCTCAACCCACCGGAGGTTCGAGAGGGCGGGCGCCGCCATCGTTGGCTGTCGTCCGGCGACGTCCGGGTGTTCCGGGAGCTGGGCCGGCGCCTGCTGGGTCCCGAGCTTGACCACGCCGAAGCGGTCCCCTGGGCATGAGCGGCGTGAGCGGCCTGACCCTGACCGTGCTCGGGTGTTCGGGTACCTACCCCGGCGCCGGCGGCGCCTGCAGCGGCTACCTGGTGCGCAGCCCGGGCGCGTCGCTGGTCGTCGACCTCGGGGCCGGCACCCTCGCCAACCTCCAGAAGCACGTGGCGATCGGGGAGGTCGACGCCGTGGTGCTCAGCCACGTCCACCCCGACCATTGGCTGGACCTGCCGGTGCTCCGCAACGCCATGCGCTACGTGCTGGGCATCGAAGGGCTCCCCGTCTACGGAACGGCCGAGACGTGGCTGATGGCGGAGGTGATCATCGGCGAGCTACCGCCGACGCTGCTGTGGCGCAACGTCGACGAGTCCTCCGTAGTGGAGGTCGGCGACCAGGTCGTGCGTTTCAGCCGCACCGACCATCCGGTCGAGACTCTGGCGGTGCGGGTCGATGCCGGCGGTCGGTCCCTGCTCTACAGCGCCGATACCGGAGCGGGCTGGGACCCGGGCGCAACCGGGGCCGACGCCGATCTGATGGTCTGTGAGGCCTCGCTGCGGCGGGAGCACGAGGGCCAGGTCCAGCACCTGTCCGCCCGGCAGGCGGGCAAGCTTGCCCGCACCTTGGGCGCCGGCCGGCTGGTCGTCACCCATGTCGTGCCGGGCGTCGAGCCCGAGACGCAGCTCGACCTGGCCGAGCAAGCGTTCGGCGGGCCGGTGGAGCTGGCCGTGGCCAACCGGTCGTTCGACGCATGACTGTTACGGTGCGCGAGTGATGAGAGCCGACGGACGAGCGCCCGACGAGCTGCGACCGGTCACCTTCGAGCGC
The DNA here is from genome assembly GCA_035697145.1 of Acidimicrobiales bacterium. Classification (GTDB taxonomy): domain Bacteria; phylum Actinomycetota; class Acidimicrobiia; order Acidimicrobiales; family VFJN01; genus DASQUK01. The sequence continues at coordinate 6,948 of DASSDL010000192.1, read as the reverse complement.
GACTTCACCGAGATGGCCGCCGGCTCGTGCCTGGTCAGCTTCGGGAACACCCGGGTGCTGTGCACGGCCTCGATCGACGACGACGTGCCCCGGTGGATGCGAGGGCGGGGCCGGGGCTGGGTGACCGCGGAGTACTCGATGCTGCCGGGGTCGTCGCCGGAGCGGATCCGGCGCGAGGTCAAGGACGGCCGGCCGTCGGGACGGACCCAGGAGATACAGCGGCTCATCGGCCGGGCGCTGCGTTCGGTGTGTGACATGACGCTGCTGGGCGAGCGCCAGGTGATCGTCGACTGCGACGTCCTCCAGGCCGACGGCGGCACTCGGACGGCGTCGATCTGCGGCGGCTACCTGGCCTTGCACGACGCCCTCGCCCGGCTGGTGGGCCAGGGCGTCATCGGCGCCCACCCGATGGTCGCTTTCTGCGCCGCCGTGTCCGTGGGCGTTGTCGACGGCACGCCGGTGCTCGACCTGCCCTACGTCGAGGACAGCCGGGCCGAGGTCGACATGAACCTGGTGATGACGTCGGAAGGCCGGTTCATCGAGGTGCAGGGGACCGCCGAGGGGATGGCGTTCACCCGAGCCGAGCTCGACGAGATGGTGGCCCTGGGTGAGAAGGGCATCGCCGAGATCGTCGAGCTGCAGCAGGAGATGGTCGCCGAACCGCCGCCGCTGCGGCGGGTCGTCCCCGACCGCCGGTGAACGACGGGAGCCACGGGCCGGCTGGCCCCCGGCGGCTGCTCCTGGCCACCGGCAACGCGCACAAGGCCGACGAGGTCCAGTCGATCCTGGGTGACCCGTGGCTGGTGGTGGCCCGCGATCCCGGGGTCGAGGAGACCGGCTCGACGTTCGAGGAGAACGCCCTGTTGAAGGCCCGCGCGGTGGCGGCGTTGGCGGGTGAGGTGGCGATCGCCGACGACTCGGGTATCGAGATCGACGCGTTGGGTGGCGCTCCCGGGGTGCGGTCGGCGCGGTGGACCGACGAGGGCGACTGGATCCAGCGGGTCCTGCGCGAGCTGGAGGGCGTGCCGGACGGGGAGCGGGGCTGCCGCTACGTCTGCGCCGCGGCCGCCGCGTGGCCCGATCCGCAGGCCCGCGAGTTCGTGGTGCGCGGCGTGGTGGAGGGCCGCGTGGCGGCCGGGCCCCGGGGGACGGGCGGCTTCGGCTACGACCCGATCATGGTCCCGAGCGAGGGCCACGGCCGTACGTTCGCCGAGATGTCAGCCGCCGAGAAGCACGCACTCAGCCACCGTGGGAGGGCGTTCCGCCGGCTGGCTCCCCACCTCGTCGACTGAATCAGGCGCGGGCCAGGTGTTGGCGGAGCACGTACTGGAGGATCCCGCCGTGGTGGTAGTACGCGGTCTCCATGGGGGTGTCGAGGCGGGCGACGACGGGGATGCGGGTGCCGTCGGCGTCCACTGCGAGCTCGGCGCCGATGAGCGTCGCCGGGTCTGTGCCCGCCAACCCGCGGATGGTGAAGGTCTCGGTCCCGGCCACACCGAGCGAGTCCCAGGTGACCCCGTCCGCGAGCTGGAGGGGCACCACGCCCATGCCGATGAGGTTTGACCGGTGGATCCGCTCGAAGCTCTCGGCGATGACCGCTCGCACGCCGAGCAGCGCCGTGCCCTTGGCGGCCCAGTCGCGCGACGAACCCGAGCCGTACTCCTTGCCGGCCAGCACCACCAGGGGGACGCCCTCGGAGCGGTAGCGCTGGGCGGCGTCGTAGATCGTCATCTCGTCGCCCGACGGCTGGTGGCGAGTGATACCACCCTCGGTGCCGGGCGCGAGCCGGTTGCGGATGCGGCGATTGGCGAACGTGCCCCGGATCATCACCTCGTGGTTGCCGCGGCGCGACCCGTAGGAGTTGAAGTCGGCGGGGTCGACACCCTGGTCGATCAGCCAGCGGCCGGCGGGGCTGTCGGGGTGGATCGCCCCGGCGGGGGAGATGTGGTCGGTGGTGACGCTGTCGCCCAGCACGGCCAGCGCCAGGGCGCCCTCGACGTCCGCCAGCGGCGTCGGCTCGTCCGGCAGGCCGTCGAAGTACGGCGGCCGCCGCACGTAGGTGGACGTGTCCGACCACTCGTAGGCCCCGCCGGCCGGCACCGGCAGGGAGCGCCACATGTCGTCGCCGTCGAACACCTCGCCATAGGCGGTGCGGAACATGTCCGACGCCAGCACGTCCTCGATCACGGCGTTGACCTCGGCCTCGGTGGGCCACAGGTCGGCGAGCATCACCGGCTGGCCGGTCGGGTCGGTGCCGAGCGGCTCGGAGATGAGGTCGATGTCCATCGTGCCGGCCAGCCCGTACGCCACCACCAGCGGCGGCGAGGCCAGGTAGTTCATGCGGACGTCGGGGTTGATCCGCCCCTCGAAGTTGCGGTTGCCCGACAGCACCGCCACCAGCGCGAGCCCGTGCTCGTTGGCGGCGGCTGCGACGGGCGGGGGCAGGGGCCCCGAGTTGCCGATGCAGGTGGTGCAGCCGAACCCGACCAGCCCGAAGCCGAGCTTCTCGAGGTCGGCGAGCAACCCTGCCCGCTCGAGGTAGTCGACCACCACCTTGGATCCTGGGGCCAGTGACGTCTTGACCCACGGCTTGCGGTTCAGGCCCCGCTCCACCGCCTTCCGCGCCAGCAGGCCGGCGCCCACCATCACCTGGGGGTTCGACGTGTTGGTGCAACTGGTGATGGCGGCGATGGCGACGTGGCCATGGTCGAGCTCGACATCGACCTCCTCGTCGAGGCCGGCGGAGGCGTCGAGGTGGACGGGTACGCGCTGATGGGGGCGGCCGGTGGCCTCGTCGCCGACGTCCGCAGCGTCGTCGTCCAGGCCGCCGTTGGGATGGCGCCCGTCCTGGATGGCGGCCGGGGGATCGCTGGCCGGGAACGAGGCGGCGTCGGCGTCGTCGTAGGCGTGCCCGATCGACACGGGCGTGCTGGCGCCGCCAGGCGGGGCGGCCGACGCCGCGGACGTCGGGGCGGACTCGGGCAGCGAGTCCAGCAGCGCCACGGCGAAGCGCTGCTTGGCCACCCGCAGCGGCACCCGATCCTGGGGGCGGGCGGGCCCGGCGATGCAGGGCTCGACGGTGGACAGGTCGAGGTCGAGGGTCTCGGTGAACGTCGGCTCGGCGGCGGGATCGTGCCACAGGCCCTGTTCCTTCGTGTACGCCTCGACCAGGGTGACCAGCTCGTCGGGACGGCCGGTGAAGCGCAGGTAGCGCAGCGTCTCCTCGTCGACCGGGAAGATCGTGATCGTCGAGCCGTACTCGGGTGACATGTTGCCGATCGTGGCCCGGTTCTCCACCGGCACGTTGGCCACGCCGGGGCCGTAGAACTCGACGAAGCGGCCGACGACGCCGTGGGCGCGCAGCATGTTGGTGACGGTAAGAACCAGGTCGGTGGCGGTGGTGCCCTCGGGCAGCTCGCCCGACAGCTTGAACCCCACCACCTCCGGGATGAGCATCGAGATGGGCTGGCCGAGCAACGCCGCCTCGGCCTCGATGCCGCCGACACCCCAGCCGACCACGCCCAGGCCGTTGACCATCGGCGTGTGCGAGTCAGTGCCCACCAGCGTGTCGGGGAAGGCGGCGCCGTCGCGGGTGGCGACGACCGTGGCCAGGTGCTCGAGGTTGACCTGGTGGCAGATCCCGGTGGCGGGGGGGACCACCCGGAAGCTGCGGAACGCCTGCTGTCCCCAGCGCAGGAACTGGTAGCGCTCGAGGTTCCGCTGGTACTCGAGCTCGGCGTTGCGGGCCAGGGCATCGGGGCGCCCGAAGACGTCTACCTGCACCGAGTGGTCGATCACCAGGTCGGCGGGGATGAGCGGGTCGAGCGACTGGGGGTCGCCGCCCTTTTCGCCCACGGCGTGGCGCATGGCCGCCAGGTCGACGACGGCCGGTACACCGGTGAAGTCCTGCATGAGCACGCGGGCGGGCAGGAACGAGATCTCACGGCCGTCGTCGCTGGCGCTGTCGCCTCCGCCCGACCACCGAGCCAGGGCGGCGACGTCGTCGTCGGTGACCCGCACGCCGTCGTTGTGGCGCAGCAGGTTCTCGAGCAGGATCTTGAGCGAATAGGGCAGCCGGCTGACGCCGAACTCGTCCTCGAGGGCACCGAGGCGCTGGATCTGGTACCGCCGGCCGCCGGCTTCGAGGGTGGCGCGGGCATCGATGGCGGCCATCACTCCCCGCTCATGCTGCTTCGCAGCGGGCCGCTCGGGCCACGCTCGCTCTCTCGCCCTCCGGGACGCTCGCTCATGGCGAATCACGCTACAACGCGTTCCCTCCGACTCCGGTAGCGGAAGGCGACGGCCACGGCGGCCACGAGAGCGGCGCTGGTGGCGGCCTCCGTCCAGCGCCCGCGGGGCGCCTCGTTCTGGACGTGGCCGTGGAAGCGGTCGACGACGGGCGGGAACGGGGAGCGGCCGAAGAAGTGGCGGCCGGGCTTGTCGAGGTCGATGAGGCAGGCGCCGGCGAGGCCGACGAGGGCGCTGCGCCGGACCGGCGGGGGCGCGGCGGCGGCCACCGCGGCGGTGACGCAGAGGCCGACGGTCCCATCGACGCGGGCCAGCCTGAGGAACTCGTCGTGGCCCATGTCCGGTTCACCGAAGTGCAGTGTCATGTCCATCAGTACATGGGACGCGACGCCGACGATGAATGCGGGCACCGGACGCCGTACCACTGCGCCGATTGCCGCCCCGGCCAGCGCGTGGTTGGTCACGAACACCACGGAAACCTATAGCCGCGCCGTCGGCGGCGGCGTGGCGCGGTGACCGGCACAGCGACCACGGGCCGACGTGGCCCGGATAGGCCGTGCCGTCAGCGGCCGTCTGTCAGCGTCTGGCTGCCGACGAGGAACGTGCAGCCGTCGGTGCGGCCGCTCGGGAACACGCCTTCGGCGGACGGGCACTCGTCGGGCGCGAGGCGGCGGCCGGACAGCAGGACGCCGGCTCTGTCTCGTGGGACGGGCACGAACGTCACGCCGTCGCCGACATCGACCTCGACCGACTGCCACGTGGCGGCCACCAGCTCGTAGCGCCCCACCATCGTCTTCGCCGCGCTGTAGGAGTCGGTCGCGTAGAACAGCTGGCGAGCGTCTTCGGTCCAGTGCAGAGCCCCGCGTTCGGGCAGCGATGTCGCGATCACCTGGGTGTCCCCGCCCGCCGTGAGGTCGGTGACGACGAGCTCGGCCCTCCCGCCCGCCACCGCGCGGAGCGCTGCGAGGTGTGTGCCGTCGGGGGACAGCGCGAGACCTTGGCCCACGCGTCCGGCGCGTGCCGTCGGCCGACCGGTGCGTTCGAGGTTGACGACCTGCGGCTCGACACACGGCTCATTGCACCAGGCGAGGTGTTGCCCGTCGCTCACGATCGCCCCGATGGCAGCACCCGGACCGATCGGATCGCCGACCAAACCGGTTGCCGCGTCCCATACGGCCATGCCCTCGAGTCCCTGCACTACCAGCCCGCCTGGGACCCCGTACAGCGGGTGGAGCCGGCCGGTGTCGAGCGCGCCGCTCGAAGCGACGACGGAGCCGTCGATGGCGACGCGCCGGATCACCGCCCGCCCCTGGCCGATGCGGCCACCCGGGTAGTCGACCGTCCACACCTCGCCCGGTTCGGCCGCGGGGATGAAGATCGTTGCCTTGTCGATCAGCCTGGAACGCCCGCCATCGAGCGGCGCGGCGTAGATCTCACCCCAGCCGACGACGAGGTGCTCGCCGGCGAGGTTGATCCTGTAGGGCTGGTCGCCGGCCCGTTCCCCCTCGATGACCCCGCGGCCGGCGATACCGGTATCGAGATCCAGCGCCGTGACGCCGTCGATCCCGTCGCTGAACAGCAGGACGGTGTCGGTCGGGGCGTCGAACACAGCACCCGTCGACGTCGTCGCACGACCAACCTGCGCGCCATCGGCGTCGCCGGCTTCATCGTCGCCCTGTTCGGCGCGCAAGACCGTCACGGTGGCGATGGTGATGGCCGTGGTGCCGGCGGCAACGATGCCGGCCGCCGTGATCGCGAACCCTCGCCGTAGTGCCATCGTGCCCTATGAGACGTCTCAACCGAGCAAGTAGTTCGCGCACTAGCCCGCCACATCGAACGTGCGCCGCTTGCTGGTCACCCCTCCTTGGCGCGGCTGGGTGCGACCCGGGGCGGCTCGTTGGGCATCTTGGGGTAGACGGGGGGCCACGGGGCGTCCATGAGCCCGTTGGCCATGTCGCGCTCGGACATGGCGAGGAGCGGCTCGATCGACTGGGGCTCGTCGCCCATGGTCGCCCACGGGTCGCCCCGCTCGGCGACCCGAGCGGGCACGGTCGAGAGGGTGAGCCCGTCGGGGTTCGCGTCGTCCAGCTCGTCCCACGACAGCGGCGTCGACACCTGCCCACCGACCCGCGCCCGCACGGACCAGGCCCCGAACACGGTCTTGTGCGGGGCGTTCTGGTTGTAGTCGACGAAGATGCGCTCGCCCCGCTCCTCCTTCCACCATGCGGCAGTGATGAGATCGGGTCGCCGGCGCTCGAGCTCGCGGGCCACGGCCACCGCGGCTGCCCGCACCTGGTAGGAGTCCCACCGCGGCTGCAGGCGGGCGTAGACGTGGATGCCGCGGTTGCCGGTGGTCTTCGGGAACGACGCGATGCCTACCTCGTCCAGGAGCGCCCTCACCTCGACGGCCGCCCGCGCCGCCTCCGCGAAGCCGGTGCCCGGCTGGGGATCGAGGTCGAGGCGCAGCTCGTCGGCGTGGTCGGGGTCCTTCGCGAGGTTGGGCCACACGTGGAAGCCGAGGCAGGTGAGGTTGACGGCCCACGCGACGTGGGCGACGTCGGCGGCCACCAGTGCCTGCGAAGGCGTGCCGTTGACGGTGCTGACGGTGGTGGTCTGCAGCCAGCCGGGGATCTCCTTCGGCACGCGCTTCTGGAAGAAGTTGGGCCCGCCGGCGCCCTCGGGGAAGCGCTGCATCAGCAC
>DASSDL010000191.1:0-8181 GCA_035697145.1 Acidimicrobiales bacterium | reverse complement strand
GAGATGGTGATGTTGCGTCGGGTTCCGCCCGGCTCGACGGGGCTGCCGAGATCCTCGGTGGCGGCGTCGAGCGCGACCTGGGACTGGACGGTGACGTGCCGGTGCTTGGTGCCGTGGTAGCGGTCACCGACGATGCCAAGGCCGGCTTCGACGTGCACGGACTCGACGGCGCGCATGGGGAGCCGGCTGGCCGGGGCGATGTGGATGGCCGTGACCACCGGCGACTGCTCGCCGCCGGCGGTCTCGTGGCTGGTCACGACTCGGCGCGGTCCAGGCAGAGCGATGCCGAGTTCATGCAGTACCGCTCACCGGTGGCGGTCGGTCCATCCGGGAACACGTGGCCGAGGTGGGCGTCGCAGGCGGCGCAGCGGGCCTCGGTGCGAACCATGCCGTAGCGGCGCTCCTCGATGCGGGTGACGCGACCGTCGGTGATCTCGCTATCGAAGCTCGGCCAGCCGGTGCCGGAGTCGAACTTGGCGTCGCTGTCGAACAGCTCGGTGTCGCACACCACACAGCGGTAGACGCCGGCCTCCTTGGTGTCCCAGTACTCGCCGGTGAAGGCCCGCTCCGTGCCCGCCTCCTGGGTGACGTGGTACTGCAGCCGCGTCAGGCGGTTGCGGATCTCGTCGTCGGACGGGCGGCGGTCGGTTGGGTTCGTCATGCGTGTGTCTCCTTTGGGGGATGCTGGTCGGGTCGGGTCACGCGTAGGCGACCTGGCAGAAGCCGTGGTTGCAGTAGCCACGGGGGTTCGCGGCCAGGTACTGCTGGTGGTAGTCCTCGGCGTAGAAGAACTCGCCCGCCGGGGCGACTTCGGTTGTGATCGTCCCGTAGCCGGCCTCGTCCAGCTTTGCCTGGTACCGGTCGCGGCTGGCCTCGGCCGCGGCGAGCTGCTCGTCGGAGGTGGTGTAGATGGCCGACCGGTACTGACTGCCGATGTCGTTGCCCTGCCCCATGTACTGCGTTGGGTCGTGGTTCTCCCAGAACACGGCCAGTAGATCGTCCAGGCTCACCTGCTCGGGATCGAACACGACCAGCACGGCCTCGGTGTGGCCGGTCATCGACGTGCACGTCTCCTCGTACGTGGGATTCGGGGTGTGCCCGCCCGAATAGCCCACGGCGGTTGTGTACACGCCCGGCAGCTGCCAGAACAGCCGCTCCGCGCCCCAGAAGCAGCCCATCCCCACGATCAGGGTGTCCATGCCCTCAGGCCAGGGGGCGCGCAGTGGCGTCCCCAGCACTGCATGGGTGTCACGGACCGGCATGGTCGTGTCCCGACCCGGCAGGCACTGCTCGGGCAGTGGCGGTGGTGCAGGGAGTCGGTACGACATCAGGAGTCTCCTCGATCAGGCCGTCCCTGGTGGGCGGCGGTGGTGGGCGCTCTTTCTGCTCACCAGCTAGACAAATCAACCGAGGTGGTTGTTACAGATCCCGCGCCGCTCCCCCCGGATCATCCCGACACCGAGATCGTCGCCGCGCTCCGCGGCGGCGAAGCCGACCGCTTCGACGACCTGGTTCGAGAGCTGACGCCCGGGCTGACCCGCATGGCCCGCATGTACGTGACCGGCGCCCTCGCCGGCGACGTGGTGCAGGACACATGGCTGGCGGTCATCGACGCCATCGACACCTTCGAGGGTCGCTCGTCGCTCAAGACCTGGATCTACCGGATCCTGCTCAACAAGGTCCGCACGCTCGCCACCCGCGAGGCCCGCGCCGTCCCCGTGTCGAGCCTTGGACCCGACCACGATCCCGCCGGGCCGCGCCTCGAGCTCGTCCACGACGAGCTCGGGCCTGGCTACTGGCCGGCGCCACCGGAGCCGTGGGAGACACTCGCCCCCGAGCGACTGGAACGCAACGAGACCCTCGATCGAATCGCCGAGGCGATCGAGGCACTGCCGACCGCGCAGCGAGAGGTCGTCGAGCTGCGCGACGTCCAGGGCTGGTCGGCATCCGATACCGCGGACGCGCTCGGCATCACCGACGTCAACCAGCGGGTGCTGCTGCACCGCGGCCGCAAAGCGATCCGCAACGCCCTCGAGGAGTACCTCCGTGCGTCCTGACCAACCAGTTCACCTTGGCGGCGGCATCCGCTGCGCCGAGGCCATCGAGTTGGTGACGTTGCATCTCGACGACGCGCTCGACGATCGGGACCGCAGCCTCTTCGAAGGGCACGTCGACGCATGCACCGGATGCACCCGATACGTCGCCCAGATCCGCCAGACGATCCACCTCACCCGGCGGGTGCTCGAGCACACGAGCGTCGTAGGTCAGCCTCAGCACGACGAGCTTCGGGCGGCCTTCGTCGCTCGGAGACGCCGATCCATCTGAGTCCGTGCCATGAGCCGCAGGCGGGGGTCGAGCTGGGTGTTCGGCTCGCTCCTGCCAGGTCTACTCGGCGGTGGCGGCGCTGTGGATCTCGAGGACCTGGATGCCTCGAAGGTCCAGCCAGGCACGGTCACTTGAGCGCACGAGGCGGAGCTGCGCGGCACCGCAGGATGCGCAGCGCAACACGATCCCGGGGGCGTCCAGGTAGGCGCGCAGCTCGGCGACGGGGCGGGCGTCGCCACAGATGGCGCACGTCGACACGGCCACGGTGACGTCGAAAACGAATAGATCGCCGAGCGCACCGGCGGCGGCGTTGCCGTCCAGAGATGTGTCCACGTCAACCTCCTGTCGGTCCGAACCGCTCTGTCCTGATTCGCCCCGGTTCATGGCCCAATCCCACCAGGGCGTCGGCGACCGCCTCGACGAACGCGGTGGGCCCGCACACGTAGCAGTGCGGCTGCACCGACGGCGGCCAGCCCACCTCGGCGAGCAAGCCGGCATCGACGCGGCCCCGGTGCCCGGCCCAGTCCAGCGCCGACTCCCGCGTGAGGGTCAGGGTCACCGCCCGCCGGGGGCCCGCCAGCGCCTCGAGCTCCCGGCGGAAGATGAGATCGCCGAGTGTGCGCGCCGAATACACCAGGTGCATCGCCGCGGTGCTGCCCGACGCGGCATGGTGGCGCAGGATCGCCCGCAGCGGCACGACCCCGGATCCGCCGCCCACCAGCAGCACCGGGGCGGTGTCGGTGCCATCCCAGACGAACCAGCCGCCGATCGGTCCGCGCAACTCGAACTGGTCGCCCAGGTCGGCCACGGTGGTCAGGTACGGCGACACCTCGCCGTCGTCGATCCGCTCGACCGTGAGCTCCAGCCGCTCAGATCCCGGAGGGGACGCGATCGAGTAGCTCCGCTGCGTCGAGTAGCCGTCCTCGGCGGTCAGCCGCACGTCGACGTGCTGACCCGCCCGGTGACTCGGCCAATCCGGGACGTCGAGCCGCAGCGTCACCACCCGAGCGGTCTCGGGAACCGTCTCGGCGACGGTGGCCACCAGCCAACGCACCGCCGTCAGTCACCCCAGTAGCGCTGCTCACGCCACGGATCGCCGTAGTTGTGGTAGCCGACGCTCTCCCAGAAGCCCGGCTCATCCTCGTCGCTGAGCCGCAGACCCCGCACCCACTTGGCACTCTTCCAGAAGTACAAGTGCGGGACCAGCAATCGGGCCGGGCCGCCGTGCTCGGGCTCGAGGTCCTCGTCCTCGAAGCGGTGGGCCACCCACGCCTGCCCGTCCAGCACATCCGCCAGCGGCAGGTTCGTCGTGTATCCACCGTCGCTGAAGGCGACCACGAACTCCGCAGCGGTGTCGATCCCGCCCAGGATCGTGTCCACCGAGACGCCCTGCCAGCGGGTGCCGAGCTTGGACCACTTGGTGACGCAGTGGATGTCGACCGTGATCTCCTCGGCCGGCAGCGCGCGGAACTCCTCCCATCCCCACCGGGAGACGACGGCCCCGGACTGGTCGACGACCGTGAGATCCCAGCCCTCCAACGCGACGTCAGGCGTCGGCCCAGCGCTCAGCACCGGGAAGTCATCCACGAGGTACTGACCCGGAGGCACGAGACCGGCCCCTGGCTGACGCCGACGACCCTGGAACCCACGACTGACGACCGCCACGAGCGGCTCCTCTCGCAGAACGACACGTCGCAACCTACGGCCAGCCCTCGACCACGGCAATGGACCAACCCCGCAACAAGACCCGGCAATCCCTGATCGGCACCGATGCCGCCCATGCCGGCGACTGGGAGGCTGTCGCTTGCCGGCGGGATGGGACCACCGGTTCGCCACGAGCTCGTAGGTGTTGGGGTCGAGTCCTAGACGGCGGGGATGACCTCGTCGTGGATCAGGCGCAGCTGTGTGTCGACGTCGGCCACCCCCTCGATGTCCATCCCGGTGAACGCCTTGACGAGGCTGCGGTCAGTGATCGCCAGGATCATGTGGTTCACGCCGGCCGGGGCGATCTCGTCGCGGATCTTCGCAGCGCACTCGGCGGGGGAGCCCGACACCGACAGCCGCTCAGCCAGCTCCGGCGACGTCAGCTCGACCCCCTTGGCCAGGTCGCCGCCCGCGATGGCGTCGATGATCGGCTTCAGCTCGGCGGCGTCCACGCCGTTGCGCGCGAGCTGCTCGGCGGGCATCGACGAGGCGTAGATGCCGACCATCGCCCGCGCCGCGTCCTTCGCCTTGGCTGCGTCCGGGCCGGTGGCGAACACCACCCACGCGCCGATGTCGAGCGCGTCGGCGTCCTTGCCGGCCCGCTCGGCGCCGATGCGGAAATGCTCGACGGCGAAGTCGTAGGCCCCCCGCGTGTAGCTGAGCGCGTGGTGGCAGCCGTCGGACAGCTCACCGGCCGCCTCGAACGACTTCGGCCCGCGCATCGCGCCGATCATCAGCGGCACGCGCTCCTGCACCGGCCGGGCAAACGTGAACAGCCCGTGGTAGGTGAAGAACTCGCCTGAGAACGAGATCGCGCCGTCGTCGAGCAGCGTGCGGATGACGTGGTGCGCCTCCTTGGTGCGCGACAGCGGCCTGGTCGTCGTCCAGTCGATGCCGTACTGGGCGAGCAGCCCGAAGTTGCCGCTGGAGATCACCGCCTCGGCGCGCCCTCCCGAGAGCTCGTCGAGGGTGGCGACGGCCTGGGCGATCAACGTCGGCTCGCGCAGCACGACCGATGACAGGCTCGGGCCGAAGCGGATGTTCTCGGTCTGCGTCGCGGCGGCGGCGAACAGCAACCACATGTCCTTGTGCCACGTCTCGTCGGCGGCGTAGCAGGCGTGGAAGCCGAGCTCGTCGGCCAGCTTGATCGACGCAAGAGACTCCGCCAGCGGGTAGTCGGGCAAGAGGACGTAGCTGTACTTCACGGTGATCCTCCCTCACTCTGGATCGCATCGGGTGCTTCGGACGTTCCGGTGGGGGGTTCGGCGTCGAGCTCGGCGAGGAGCTCGGCGCCCGACACGACGCGCTCGGCGAAGTGGCGATGCATCCACGCCAGGTGGTCGTGACGGCTGTGCATGATCCGCAACGTGTCCCAGTTGGGGAACGCCTGCTGGAGCACCCACCGCTCCATTAGGCGGGGATCGACCTCGTAGACGTGCTCGAAGCGGGTGATCGCCACGTCGCTCGCCTGCGCCGGCGGCGGCGGCGTCATCTGCTCGGCCTGGCGGTAGCCGATCGGGCCGTTGGGGCCGGCCATCACCGACCACCTCCCTCATAGGCCCGGTCGAGGCCGTACTTGCCGGGGTTCATGATGTTGTTCGGGTCGAGCGCCCGCTTCACATCGAGCATCACGCCGTAGCCGCGCCCGAGCTCGTCGGGCACCAGATCGACCTCGCCCTCCCGACATGACCCGTGGCAGGCGCTGATCGAGCCGCGGTAGCGCAGCGTCACCGCTGCGAGGTCCCGCTTGGCCTGCACCCACAGGCGCCAGGCCTCCTCGCCGAGCTGCTGCTCCCAGATCCCCACGTCGATCTCGGTGAGGTAGTCGATGCCGGTCGCCCCGTTGGTGTAGGCAAACATCCCCCAGTCGTCGAAGACGTCGGTGCGCCGACGCAGCTCGGTGACGATCGCGTGCCACTCCCGCGTGACGGCGGGCAGGTTGGTGTAGCTGATCGATGCGTCCTCGCAATGCCAGCTCATCGGCACGACCTGACCCGAGCGGGTGCGACCGTGCAGCGGCGTCGCGTAGCGGTCGTGGCGCGCGGCCCAGTCGCCCTCGGAGATCTCGTCGCCGAGGTAGCGGCCGCCATGCTCGCGGGCGATGCGCAAGAGGCGCTTGCCGCCGACGCGCACCTCGTCCTCCCACCCGTACAGCGCCGTGCACACGAGCGCCTTCACGTCCGTTGGCTGGGGGATGTAGGCCTCGTCGTCGCGACGCAGGTAGGCGACCTTCCACTCGTCGAACAGCACCGCCCCGGCGAACGTGGCGACCCCGGCGCGGGCGAGCGCGCCGACGCAGCGGTGGGCGGTGTCGTAGTCACTGAAGGCGAAGAACGGCGACAGCTCCGCCTCCGGCTTCGGGAACAGCTTGAGCGTCGCCCGGGTGGCGATCCCGAGCGTGCCCTGGTGACCCATGAACAGGTGCTTGAGCTGGTAGCCGCTCGAGCTGCGGGTGATGTTGCCGCCGATGCCGTCGCCGACGTGCATCACCTCGCCCGTCGGCAGGACGTGGTCGAAGCTCAGCACGAGGTCGCGGGTGTGGCCGTAGCGCGACCCGATCAGCGACCAGCCGCTCGTGCCGATCCGCCCCCCGACGAGCGAGCACGGGTACGACGCCGGGTTGTCGGGGTAGATCAGCCCGTGCCGGCCGAGGACCTCGTTGAGCTTGAGCATGTTGATGCCGACGCCGACGGTGCAGGTGCGGTTGTCGAGGTCGATCTCGTGGATCTGGTTCATCAGCTTGACGTCGACGAGGATCCCGTGGCGCAGCGGCACGGCGCCGTCGGTCAGCCCGGTGCCGCCGTCGCGGGGCACGATCGGCACGCCTAGCTCGTTGGCGAGGCGGACGACGGTGACGACGTCGTCGGTCGACTCGGGCAGCACGACGACGTCGGGGACGTGCTCGGACCACCGGTGCACAGGGAACGGGGCGGGCGTCCTCGCCCGGTTGAATCGGTCGGCCTTCGATGTCAGCACCTGGTCGGCGCCCAGGACGCCCTGCAGCCGGCTGACGAGGTGGTCGAGGGCGTCGGCGGTGAGGCTCATTGCTTCCCGCTCTTGCTGCTTCGCAGCGGGCCGCTCGGGCTGTCGACGTGTTTTCTCCCGCTCCCACGGCCGCTCGGGCCGGGCTCGCTCTCACCTTGCTTCCCCGTCACCCTCGACGGACGCTCGCTCATCGCCCGGCGCCCGTGTCGCCGCCGACGTCGATCCCCAGCGACTCGGCGAGCAGCTCGTGGAGGTCGACGACGTCGATGCTCGCCTCGGCGCCCGCCGCGGTGAGCGGGCGCTCGGACCACGGGCAGGCGCTGACGAGCGTGTCGACGTCGAGCGTCGCGGCGTGCTCGATGCGCCGGGCGCTGATCGCAGCGGTCAGCTCCGGCTTCTCGATGGCCAGCCCGCCGCCGGCACCCGAGCAGTACGACCACTGGGTGACCCGGTCGACGTCGTGGAACGTGAGCCCGGGGATGGCCCGCAGGATCTCGCGCGGCTCGCGCCAGATCCCCTTGCGCTTGTTCAGTCGGCACGGGTCGTGATACGTGACGGTGCGCTCGATCGGGACGTCGGGGCGCAGCCGGCCGTCGCCCAGCATCTCGGCGAACAGCTCGACGACCAGCACGACCTCGATGTCGAACTCGTCGCCGAAGTAGCGCGGGTAGTCCTCGGTGAAGCTGATGTAGTCGTGGGGGTCGAGCACCAGCACCCGGCGGGCGCCGGCGGCGCGCCAGTCGGCGAGGTTGTGCTCGGCGAAGCGGCGGGCCTGCTCGGTGTAGCCCATCTCGGCTGCCGGGCCGCCACAGCACCACTGCTCAGCCATCAGTCCGAACTCGTAGCCAGCGCGCTTGAGGATCTGGGCCACCGCCCGCGGCACCGAGGTGCGGTAGAACGCAGCCTCGCAGTCGACGAACAGGATCGACTCTCCGCCGATCGGCAGGTCGAGGCCGTCGGCCCAGTCGCGGACGTGCTCCTGCCTTACCGGCGTGTCGCCAAGCACGGGCTCGTGGGTGCGCTCGTCGGTCGACGCGTTCCAGCCCCGCCACGCCGGCTGGTGGACGCCCTGGTCGACGGCGAGCGCGCGCATCGCCTTGACGACGTCGACGGTGCGGGTGCGGAAGCGGTAGAAGTCCCCGGTGAACAGCGTGTTCGGGCAGCGCA
>DASSDL010000190.1:0-6227 GCA_035697145.1 Acidimicrobiales bacterium | reverse complement strand
CCGGTGTCGGGATCGAAGAAGTAGAGCCGCTCCGGGTTGATGCCCAGCGGTAGGCGCTTGCCGACCGCGACGGGAACCTCCGTCGGCAGCCGCACCGTGAAGCGTGCCCGGTCCTCCGGCAGGAGCAGGGCATCGTCGGCGGTTCTGGCCTCGACGGCCGCCCTTGTCGCGTCGGTGTCGACCCGCGGGGCGTCGATGTCGAACACCACGTAGCGCTCGTCGCCGAGCTCCTCGACCACCTCGGGCACGGCGTTCAGCACCTGCTGCCCGACGTTGTCGGCGTCGGGGGAGAACCCGGTCGGCCGCACGCCGAGGATCACGTGCCGGTCGGCCTGCGTCGCCAGAGACGACCCGGTCGGGAGCTGCACGGTCACGTCCGCGAAGCGCACCTCTCCGTCGGTGACGACGGCGCGGACGAAGTTCATGGCCGGCGAGCCGATGAAGGCGGCGACGAAGAGGTTGACCGGGTGACGGAAGAGGTCCTGCGGCGTGGCGCACTGCTGCAGGACGCCGTCGCGCAGCACCGCCACCCGCTGGCCGAGCGTCATCGCCTCCACCTGGTCGTGGGTCACGTACACCGTCGTGACACCGAGCCGCTGATGGAGCAGCGAGAGCTGGGCCCGCATGCTGACGCGTAGCTTGGCGTCGAGGTTCGACAGGGGCTCGTCCATGAGGAAGACCCGGGGCTCCCGCACGATCGCCCGCCCCATCGCGACCCGCTGGCGTTGGCCGCCGGAGAGCGCCGCCGGGCGCCGGTCGAGCAGGTCCTCGAGACCGAGCGTCCTGGCGACCTCGTCGACCCGCCGGCTGCGTTCGGCCCTCGGCGTGCGCCGCATTCGCAGGCCGAATCCCATGTTCCGGCGCACCGACATCCTCGGGTAGAGCGCGTAGCTCTGGAATACCATGGCCACGTCCCGCTGTTGCGGGAGCTGCGTGGTCACGTCCCGGTCGCCGAGGTGGATGCGGCCGCTCGTAAGCTCCTCGAGCCCGGCGATGAGGCGCAGCAGCGTCGACTTGCCGCAACCCGACGGCCCCACCAGCACCATGAACTCGCCGGGCTCGACCGTCAGCGTCACGTCTCGCACGGCCACCACGGCGCCGCGGAACCGCTTGGTCACGTTCTCGAGCCGGATGCTCACGGGCTCGCGGGCCGGCAGATCCGCCGCGGGGAGGAGCGGCCGCTCGGCGGCATCACCCGCGACGGTGGCGGGTTCGGGGGTCCGAGGCTCGGTGCCCTCGGGCTCGGCGGTCTCGGGCTCGGCGGCCTCAGGCTCGGCGGTCCGGGGCTCGGCGGGCTCCGCTGGGGTCATCTCACCCTCGGTGGTGGATCGGTCGACCATGGTTGCAGCTACCCCTTGAGAGCGCCGGCCATGAGCCCGCGCATGAACAGGCGGCCGACCAGCACGTACACGATCAGTGTCGGGATGCTCGCCAACAGCGCTGCGGCCATGGCTTCGTGGAACGGCACGACCTGGCTGCCGGCGATGTTGTTGAGCGCGACTGTGACCGGCCAGTCGCTGGCCGAGGTGAGCACCACCCCGAAGAGGAAGTCGTTCCATGCCGAGGTGAACTGCCAGATCATCGAGACCGCGAAGGCGGGTAGCGCGATCGGCAGCGCCACGAAGGCGAACGTGCGCAGCATGCCGGCACCATCGACCTGGGCGGCGTCGATCAACTCGTCGGAGATGCCGGCGAAGTAGCTGCGGAAGATCAGGGTCGTGATCGGTAGCCCGTAGATGATGTGGACCAGGGTCAGCCCCGTCAGGTTGTGCATGTCCCAGTCGCTCATCGTCTGGTTCAACGGGATGATGATCGCCTGGTAAGGGATGAACATCCCGAACAGGATGAGCGGGAAGACGAAGTCGGCGCCCGGGAAGCGCCACTTCGACAGCACGAAGCCGTTGGCCGCGCCCAGCAGCGACGAGATGATGCTGGCCGGAATGGCCATCACCAGGCTGTTGCGGAAACCGTCCTCGAGCGTCGGCCACACCTCGCGGAACGTGTCGAACGACAGCGCGTCGGGCAGCTGCCACATCTGCGAGGCGCTGACCTCGGTCGGGTCCTTCAGGGCCGTCACCACCAGCACGTAGACGGGGATCAGGAACAGGCACACCAGGGCGAACAGCGCCAGGTAGCGGGCCGTGGTGACGTAGGCCGACCAGCGCGAGCGGATGCGCACCGGGCCGTCGGGGGCGTCGACGGAGGCGGGCACTGGCGCCGGTGCGGGTGCCGGGGTGGCGGTGACCGTGGTCATGCCCGACGCTCCGAGCGGATCGAGTACCAGATGTAGGGGACGATGAGCAGCGAGATACCCAGCACCAGCAGGGTGGCGATCGCCGCGCCCCGCGAGAAGTTGAGCCCGTCGAAGGTCGTGAACCACATGTAGAGCGCCGGGGTCTCGATCCGCCGGCTCTCCTGGTCCAGGGCGTAGATGAGGTCGAACGTCTTGAGCGAGATGTGGGCCAGGATCACCACCGCGCTCATCACCACCGGCACGAGCATCGGGCGCACGACGTGCCAGAAGACCCGGGGCTCGTTGGCGCCGTCGACCCGGGCGGCCTCGCGCAGGTCGTCGGAGACCCCCCGAATGCCAGCCAGGAACAGGGCCATGATGTAGCCGGACAGCGCCCAGCCCGCGGGTATGGCGACCGCCGCCACCGCCCACGGCCGGTCCGCCTTGAACCAGTCGTTGACCAGGAAGTCCAGACCCACGGCGTCGAACAGCTTGTTGAACCCGGTCTGCTGGCGGCCGGACGCGTTGTTCAGCAGCCAGCGCCAGACGATGGCGGTGGCGATGAAAGAGATCGCCATCGGAAAGAGGAACACACCCCGGAAGAACCCCTCGCCCCTCACGCCGCGTTCGAGCAGCGTCGCCAGGACGAAGCCGACGATCAGCGCGCCCACCACGAACACCGTGGTGAACACCACGAGGTTGGTCAGATCGTTGGTGAACCTGGTGTCGTCCTGAAGCCGCGTGTAGTTGTCGAAGCCGTCGTAGGCGTAGTCGGGCCGGAACCCCCGCCAGTCGCTCACCGACACCCGGAGGTTCCAGCCCAGGAAGCCGTAGACGAAGAGGCCCAGCGCCGCCAGCGACGGCGCCACGAGCAAGAGGGCCGGGCCCCACTTGCGGATGCGATACATGCCGGTCCCTCCTGCCGGGTCGTCGCCCCACGATCCCGAGCTTGCGGTGGTCAGGGGGGTCGCAGCCCCTCCGACCACCGCGAGCTCGGGTTGCGCTACTGCTGGGTGTCCTCGTAGGCCTGCTTCACCGCCGACGCGAACGCCGCCGAGTCACCGCTCTCCACGAACTCACCGAGCGCCGAGTCGATCTCGGCCTTCCAGGCGTTGTCGGCCACCGCCCCGTGAGCCAGCGAGCCGACGATCGTCGTGGCATCGTCGTTCCAGTCGGCGAGCGGCCGTTCCAGGTAGCCGGTGTACAGCGCCTCGTCGGGATCGGTCCGCGCCGGGATCGAGCCCTTGATCGGGTTGAAGGTGTCCTGGCCGTCCTGCGAGCCGGCGAGCCGCAACCAGTCGAGGGCGACGTCGCGATGGGGCGCGTCCACCGGCAACGTGAAGCTGTCGGACAGGAAGTTGAACACGCCGTCGGTTCCCGGGGCGGGCGCGGCGTTGTAGTCCTGCTCGAACGTGAGACCCTGCTCGGTCTCGAAGTAGGCGACCGCCCAGTCGCCCATGACGTTGTAGGCGGCGTCACCCTCGATGATCGGGTCGAGCGCCGGCTGCCAGTCGGCGGCGGCCGAGTCGAGGTTGGTGTGGCCGAGGACCTCGGTGTAGGTGTCGAGGGCGGCGATGACCTCGCTTGACTCCCAGTCGGTGCTGCCCTCCCACAGGCCGGCGTAGGCCTCGGGTCCGAGCTCGCCGAGGAGCACGTTCTCGAGCAGGTGCTGCTGGGTCCACGCCGGACCGATGGTCAGGGGAATCTTGCCGGCTGCCTCGAGGGTCGCCGCCTGGGTCAGGAACTCGTCCCAAGTGGTGGGCGGGGCCGAGATGCCTGCCTCCTCCAGAACGGCGGGGTTGTACCACATGACATTGGACCGGTGGACGTTCACCGGGACCGAGTAGATCTTGTCATCGACCGTGATCATGTCCACGAGGGTGTCGGGGAAGACGTCGAGCCAACCTTCCTCCTCCCAGAGGAAGGTCAGGTCCTCGACCTCACCGGCATCGATGTCGGCCCGCAGCTCCGCTCCGGCATGGCGCTGGTACGAGTCGGGTGGTTCGTCGGCCAGCAGGCGATCGGCCAGCACCGCTTGGGCGTTGGTGCCGGCGCCGCCGGCGACCGCCGAGTCGACGATCTCGACGTCGGGGTTCTGCTCGGCGAAGAGATCGAGCAACGCCTGCTTGCCCTCCGAGTCGCCGCCGCCGGTCCACCACGAGAAGAACTCGAACTCGCCGCCGGCCTGTTCGCCGGTGTCGGCGGCACCGCCGTCGTCGTCGTCGTCGCCGCACGCAGCCGCGGTGAAGAGCACGGCCGCCAGGCCGAGCGCCAGGGCGCGCCGCCACTTGCGGTGCCGCTGCGAGCTGTTGCTGAACATGGGTTGTCGGTCCATCAGGGCTCCCTCTGGGTTGGCATAGCTGTCGCGGTCGCCGCACCTGGTGCCGACGGCCGTATTCCTGGTTTCGTAGGTCATCACGAGCCGACCCCCTCCCGCTCGTTGCTGCGGATCCCGATGGGGATCTCGCCCGAACCCCGCACCACGAGGGTCGTGCCGAGCATCACCTGCTGCGCCGGTCGGCGGTCGCCGTCGAGCCGGCGGAACAGCAGCTCGGCGGCGGTCCGCCCCAGGGCGGACGCATCCTGCGACACGACAGTCACGGGAGGATCGAGCATGGCGGCCAGCTCGAAGTCGTCGAAGCCGACCACCGCCACCCGCTGACCGTTTTGGCGCTGGGTTGCCTGAACGACCCCGATCGTGAGCCGGTTGTTGCCGCCGAACAGCGCGGTCGGGGGGTCCGGACGGCTCAGCAGCTCGGTCGCCGACGCCTCGGCCGCGACGGCGTCACTCACGC
The DNA here is from genome assembly GCA_035697145.1 of Acidimicrobiales bacterium. Classification (GTDB taxonomy): domain Bacteria; phylum Actinomycetota; class Acidimicrobiia; order Acidimicrobiales; family VFJN01; genus DASQUK01. The sequence goes on along the minus strand of DASSDL010000190.1, from coordinate 1,199 downwards.
CCAGCCGCACGAGCGACTCGTCGTGGTCGATGCCGGCCGCCTCGAGTGCCTGGCGGTAGCCGGCGTAACGTTCGGCGGCCGTGTAGATGCCGGGGTCGTCGCCGAGGTAGCCGATCCGCCGATGGCCGTGATCGAGGAGGTGGGTCACCCCGTGGGCGGCGCCGCGGGCATTGGCCGCTACCACCGTGTCGCTCTCGATGCCGATGCCGGGCCGGTCGACGAACACCACCGCCGTACCCGCGGCCATCTCCAACCGCAGGAACGAGTGGTCCGCCCCGGTCGGCACGACGACGAGCCCGTCGACGCGCCGGGCGCAGAACGCTCGGATCACCTCGACTTCCTGGGCTGGGTCCTCGCCGGAGCTGGCCACCATCAGCAAGTAGCCGTTGTCGCGCGTCACCTCCTCCACGGCGCGAGCCAGCACCGAGTAGAAGGGGTTGGCCACGTCCTCGATCACGAGACCGATGATCGACGTCGACTGGCCGAGCCGGCGGAGGTTGGCGGCCGATTCGTTGCGCTGGTAACCGAGCGACTCGACCGCAGCCAGCACCCGGCCGGCAGTGGCGGGAGCCACGGAATTTTCGCCGTTGAGCACCCGCGAGACCGTCTTCAGGCTCACGCCCGCCTCGGCGGCGACGTCCTTGATTGTCGGGCGTAGACCCACGGCTGCACCCCCGCAACCGAGCCGCAGCCGAATGACAACGTTGTCGGCGGCTTGCCCGAACCTACGGAGGGACGTGATCCCTGTCAACCACCTCGAACGGCTTCAAGCTCGGGAGGAAGTCGGCCTGCGGTTCCAAGGCCGAGCACCGCTTCGCGGGTCTGTCAGCGCCGTCATCGCGCTGCTCCTCGATCCCGCCTTCCATGCCCAGCTGGGGTTGCCGGATCTCCGGTTGCTGGAGATGGTCGACAGCGGGAGCGACGGGCGACCAGGCCCGCCTGCCGCCTGCGCTACGACCACGTCGGCCACCTCGACCCGATCGCCAGATGGCTCCTCGGCGACCGCCGGTTGACGTGGATCCAGGACCTGCGCCTCGATCGGACGAGCGGGGTCGGACGGCTCTCCTTCGAGGCCGAGGCGGACCCGGCACGGCTCCACGGTGCGGCCGACGTGACGCTGGAGTCGGTCGACGGCGGCACGGTTCGCCGACTCGACGGCCAGTTGGTCGTGGCGGTTCCCCTGATCGGCCCTCGGGCGG
>DASSDL010000189.1:0-2061 GCA_035697145.1 Acidimicrobiales bacterium | reverse complement strand
ATGGGCCAGATCCGGTTCGAGCACGGGCCGGTCCTGACGGTAAGCATCCACGCAGGGCCCCTCGCCCAGCGTGTACTGCAATCGCTCGATGAGGCAGCTCACGTCGTTGCTGGTGCACACCGAGCCTCGGGGCACGTCGCCAGACATCAGCATGATCCCCGCGCCGCTCGCGCCGGTGACCTCCGCGCCTACCCCGCACAGCCGCTTCGTCTGCAGCTCGGGAGCCCCGCAGCCGACGAGCCGGGTGAGAATCCGTAGGCGCCGTTCGCCCGCCACCAGCTCACGGTCCCCCGCCACCGACCCCGGTCGTGGCGCGCTCATCCGCCCGGTCATCGGCGTCCGCCGATGACACCATGCTCGCGGCCGTGACGCGGCCGACTGCGACCGGCTTCGCTGCGGACGCGTCCGCGCGTTGGTCGATTCGATCGGTTGCAGGCACCGCCACCCATGTGCGGAGCGCACCAGCGGTTCCCGTCAGGGGCGTGGTGTCGATTGGGAGGGGATCGAGGAGATCCGCGTGGCCGCACAGCTCAAGGATGCGCCTCGCGCACTCCGACGGAGACCGCAGCACCAAAAACCGCGACCGCAGGCGGAGGAACTCCCGGGCCCGGATGATGACGGTGACCGTCGCCGCACCCATGAACTGCACCTCGCTCAAGTCGACCACAACATCGGCGTCATCGACCGCGATCGCCCGGGCCATGGCCTCCGACAACACGGCCACGGTAGACACGTCGTGCTCGCCCCGAAGCCAGACGACAGTGCGATCGGGGTTGCGGCCCGCGAACGCCGTCACAAGTGGACGAGAGACGGTCACAGACGAAAACTCGATAGGGGCCACGGCACTCTCCTGGCATCAAGCGCTGCAAATGACGCGCTACCAGGGTCTGGAGCACCGCTCCCGAGCCAGCCAACGCCGGCCCGACACGTCAGGGCACTTTACGTGTCACCCTCACCGTACACCCGTGCGGTGGCGCCCGACAGCGACATCCGTGGCATCTTGCGCGTGGGTCTACACCTCGGCCAGGGCGTCCCAGAAGAACGGAAACGCAAACGCGGCCAAGCCCGCCGCGACGAACGAGACCTTGCCCCGCTCGAATCCGATGGCCGCCAATACAAAGAGCGCGACCGCGGCCGCGTAGAAGAGCATCTTGATCGTCGGATCCATCACAGCTACTGCGAACATCATTTGGGCCGTCCCTTTGCCAAACCAATCTCGGCACTCGCCTACCGCGGTCGCGTCGCTGCCATGGGTGGTTGCACCCCTGAAACCCCAGCGCGGCAATCCGCGAATGCGCCGCTGCGCTTTCCCCTGTGTCCTAGCGGCTTCGTGAACATACACGCGTGCGACACGGCACGCTCGGTGGGTCTGCGCGTTTCGTTGGGCCGCTCATGGACCGGCGCCTGGGCAGAGGACTACGTCGCGGGCGGCGAAGTTGTCGGCGTCGACGAATCCGTAGGCCCCATGCGTTTGACGAGACCGAGCTTGTTGTTGGTGCCCTCGAGCCGGCCGTTGGAGAGCGGATCGCCCGCCGTTACATGGGCAACAAGTTGGCGGAGAGCTATGGGCGGCGGAACGCCGTACCACCCGAGATGGTCATCAGGGTCAGCCGACGAAGATCATCGCCAAGATCGCCGTGGCCGACTAGTTGGGCGCGGCGCTGGCCTTCGCCTCGGTCGACTCCGCCTGGATGGCTTCAGGCTTGCCCTCGGTACCGGAGATCGCGACCTTGCGAGGCTGAGCCGTCTCGGCAACCGGGATCGTCACCGTCAGCACACCCCGGCCATAGGACGCCTCCACCTTGCTGGTGTCGAGGGTGTCGCCCAGGAATAGCTGGCGGGTGAACGTGCCCTGGCGCCGCTCGTTGGCGATGACCTCGTCGTCGTCCTGCCAATCGATCCCGCGCTCGGCGTTGAGAGTAAGGACGTTGCGCTCGACGGTCAGGTCGATGGAGTCCTCGGCGACGCCGGGTAGATCGAAGTTGACGATGACCTTGTTCCCTCGGCGCACTGCGTCGAACGGGACGCCCGGCGACGTGAGCCGCTGGGTGAGCTGCTCGG
>DASSDL010000188.1:0-28353 GCA_035697145.1 Acidimicrobiales bacterium | reverse complement strand
ACCCCGAAGCGGACGGAGCTCACGGCCTCGGTTGCCTTCTCGACCACCTGGCGACCGTCCTCGGTGATCTGCGCCAGCACCGTGCGGCGGTCGGTGGGGTGCGGGATGCGCCGGACCAGGTCTTGGTGCTCCAGCCGGTCGACGATGTTGGTGACGCTGGTGGGGTGCAGCATGAGCCGGTCGCCCATCTTGCCCATGGGCAACTCGCCGTGGCGGCTGAAGTACAGCAGCACCAGCGCCTCGTAGCGGGCGAAGGTGAGATCAAACGGCTTCAGGGCCTCGTCGACCTTGGCGATCAGGATCTGTTGCGCGCGCATGATCGACGTGATGGCGGACATGTGGGCGGGCGCGGACCACTTGTGGGACTCCCATTGCCGGCGGGCCTCGGCGATGGCGTCGAAGTGGAGCGGACGCTGGGTGCCCACAGGGCATGATCCTATGTCGGATGACCGATGCTCGGGCGACAGACTCTCGGGAGACTGACTCTCGGTAAGCCGACTCTCGGTAGACGGAATCTAGGACTTCCAACTATCGTGGCGGTGTGAACACTGGGGGGACAACCGCGGAGATCTACCGGCCGGTTCATCCCGTCCGCCTGGTCACGGCCGCCAGCCTGTTCGACGGCCACGACGCCGCCATCAACGTCATGCGGCGGATCCTTCAGTCGCAGGGCGCCGAGGTGATCCACCTGGGCCACAACCGCTCGGTCGACGAGATTGTGCGGGCCGCCGTGGAGGAGGACGTCCAGGGCGTCGCGGTCAGCTCCTACCAGGGCGGGCACATCGAGTACTTCCGCTACCTCGTCGACCGGCTGCGGGCCGAGGGCCGCCCCGACGCGAAGGTGTTCGGCGGGGGTGGCGGGGTGATCGTGCCCGACGAGATCGCCGAGCTGCACGACTACGGCGTGACCCATGTGTTCTCGCCCGAGGACGGCCAGCGTCTCGGCTTGGCCCGCATGGTCAACACCATCGTGGAGGCCTGCGACATCGACCTGGCCTCCCGGCTCCCGGCGGAGGCTGTCGAGAGGCTCGTGGAAGGCGACCGTCGGGCCCTGGCCCGAGCCATCACGGCCATCCAGGGCGGCACCCTCGGCCGCGACGACCTCGTCGACCTGCGTCGGGCCGCGGCGCGGCGTGTCGTGCCGGTTCTCGGCATCACCGGCACGGGCGGGTCCGGCAAGTCGTCGCTCACCGACGAGCTGGTGCGGCGCTTCCGGCTCGACTACGAGGACAAGCTGCGGATCGCGGTGGTCGCCATCGACCCGACGCGGCGGCGGGCCGGGGGAGCGCTGCTCGGCGACCGGATCCGCATGAACGCCATCGACCACGCGCACGTGTTCATGCGATCGCTGGCCACTCGGGGTGCGGTGGTCGAGGTGCCCGAACACGTGGAGGACGTGATCGTCGCGTGCAAGGCCGCCGGCCACGACCTGGTGATCGTGGAGACCCCGGGCATCGGCCAGGGCGACATGGGCATCGTCGATCTGGTCGACGTGTCCCTCTACGTGATGACGCCCGAGTTCGGCGCCCCCAGCCAGCTCGAGAAGATCGACATGCTCGACTTCGCCGAGGCCGTCGCCATCAACAAGTTCGAGCGCCGGGGCGCCGACGACGCCCTGCGCGACGTGCGCCGCCAGCTCCAGCGCAACCGCGAGTCGTTCGGCACCCCGCTGGAGGACCTGCCGGTCTTCGGCACCATCGCCGCCCGCTTCAACGACGACGGCGTCACCGCTCTTTACCAGCACCTTCGGGGTTTGCTCGGCGAGCACGGACTGGCCACCGGGGGCGGGGCGCTGGCGCCGGTCGAGGGCCGCGTGCCGACCGGGTTCGCCGCCATCGTGCCGCCCGCCCGGAGCCGCTACCTGGCCGACGTGGCGGAGACGGTGCGGGAACACCACCGCCGTACCGACGAGCAGGTGGCCGCCGCCCGCCGCCGCCAGGCACTGCGCACCACCCGCGAGCTGCTGGCCCACGCCGACGCAGGCGTCGCCGAGGTGGCCGGCGCCACCGCCGCGGCCAGCGCCGCCAACGAGGTCGGGGCGCTGCTCGAGGACGCCGAACGGGCGCTGGACGCCGAGTCGCGCGCCCTGCTCGACGACTGGCCGGCCACGGTCGAGGCCTACTCCGGTGACGAGCACGTGGTGACCGTGCGCGACCGCGAGATCCGCACGGCGGTCACGGACGTATCGCTTTCGGGCACGCATGTCCCCAGGGTGGCGCTCCCTCGCCACCAGGCCGATGACGAGGGGACGCTGCTGCGTTGGTTGAGGAACGAGAACCTTCCCGGACGGTTCCCGTTCACCGGTGGGGTCTTCGCCTTCAAGCGCGAAGGCGAAGACCCCACACGGATGTTCGCCGGCGAGGGCGATGCCTTCCGCACCAACCGGCGCTTCCACCTGCTGTCCACCGGGCAGCCGGCGACCCGCCTGTCCACAGCCTTCGACTCGGTGACGCTCTACGGCTTCGACCCCGACGAGCGGCCCGACATCTACGGCAAGGTGGGCAACTCGGGCGTGTCGCTCTCCACGCTCGACGACATGGAGGTGTTGTACGACGGGTTCGACCTGTGTGATCCCGCCACCTCGGTGTCGATGACGATCAACGGGCCGGCGCCCACCATCCTGGCCATGTTCTTCAACACCGCCATCGACCAGCGGTTGGCGGCGTTCGAGGCCGACCACGGCCGGCCGCCCGACGACGACGAGGCTGCCGGCATCCGCTCCTGGGTGCTGGCCAACGTGCGGGGCACGGTGCAGGCCGACATCCTCAAGGAGGACCAGGGCCAGAACACCTGCATCTTCTCCACCGAGTTCGCCCTGCGGATGATGGCCGACATCCAGGCGTGGTTCGTGGACCAGCGGGTCCGCAACTTCTACTCGGTGTCGATCTCCGGCTATCACATCGCCGAAGCAGGAGCGAACCCGGTCAGCCAGCTCGCGTTCACGTTGGCCAACGCCTTCACGTACGTCGAGGCCTACCTCGCCCGGGGCATGCAGATCGACGAGTTCGCCCCCAACCTCAGCTTCTTCTTCTCCAATGGGATGGACCCCGAGTACGCCGTCCTGGGCCGGGTGGCCCGGCGGATCTGGGCCATTGCCCTGCGGGACCTCTATGGCGGCGACGTGCGCAGCCAGAAGCTCAAGTACCACGTCCAGACCTCGGGCCGGTCGCTGCACGCCCAGGAGATGGCGTTCAACGACATCCGCACCACCCTGCAGGCGCTCATCGCCGTCTACGACAACTGCAACAGCCTGCACACCAACGCCTACGACGAGGCGATCACCACACCCACGGCCGAGTCCGTGCGGCGGGCGGTGGCGATACAACAGATCATCAACCAGGAGTGGGGGCTGGCCCGGAACCAGAACCCCAACCAGGGCTCGTTCATCATCGAGCAGCTCACCGACCTGGTGGAGGAAGCCGTACTGGCCGAGTTCGACCGGCTGGCCGAGCGGGGCGGGGTGCTCGGCGCCATGGAGACCGGCTACCAGCGCGGCCGGATCCAGGACGAGTCGATGCTGTACGAGCAGCGCAAGCACGACGGATCGCTGCCCATCGTGGGGGTCAACACCTTCCTCGCCCCCGACGCCACCCCCGGCGAACCCTCGGGAGGCGGGGGCCGGCCCCTGCAGCTGGCCCGGTCCACCGACGACGAGAAGCAGCGCCAGCTCAGCCGCCTGGCCGACTTCAAGTCCCGCCACGCCCAAGAGCGCCCGGCCATGCTCGACCGCCTGCGTCGCGCCGCACTCGCCGGCGACAACCTGTTCGCCGTGCTCATGGACGCCGTGCGGGTCTGCTCGCTGGGCGAGATCAGCGACGCCCTGTTCGAGGTCGGCGGCCGCTACCGCCGGAACGTCTGACACGTGAGGTCGGGCCCGACTCCTCCCGGGCCCGGCCGGTGCGTCATGAGGCGTCGCAACTCGGCGTGCAGATCGCGCACCAACTCCGCCATCGGGCTGTGCAGATGTGAGACGATCGGACGTGACACTCAACGGATCGCCCAGGGGGTGACGCATGGGTGCCAAGTCGCAGGTGATCGACATCGGGGTGGCCCGTACGGCGAAGCGCAAGGCCAGGAAGGACGCCAAGAAGAGAGCGAAGGCGGAGGCGAAGGCGAGGAAGAGAGCCGCCAAGGCCGCGGCCAAGGCGGCGGAGGCCGGCAGGAAGACCAAGGGCGGGAGGAAGAGCAAGGCCAGCGGGAACGCAAAGGCCCATCCGGCGGGTACGGGTAGGTTCGTGACCGAGAACGGTTCGAGATCAGCCCACTCGAGGCCCAAGGGCGCCGGCGTCGATGCCCATCCCGCGGACGAACTGCGCCACGATCTCCTGCTGGCATGCGTCTCGCGGGCCATCGACGACCGCGAGATCGCCCTGCAGAAGCAAAGCCGGGTGTTCTTCCAGATATCCGGGGCCGGCCACGAGGCCCTGCTGCTGGCGCTGGCCCGTGAGCTGCGGCCCGGTTACGACTGGTTCTTCCCCTACTACCGCGACCTGGCCCTGATGCTGGGCCTCGGCATGACCGCCGAGCAGGTGCTGCTCCAGGCGGTCGGCTCGGCCGACGACCCGGCGTCGGGGGGGCGCCAGATGCCCGCGCACTGGGGCTACAAGCCCTTCAACGTCGTAACCCAGTCGAGCCCCACCGGCAGCCAGTGCATCCCCGCGGTGGGCTGCGCCGAGGCCGGCCGCTACATCGTGCGCCGTCCGCAGCTGGGGCTCACGGCCCATGGCGACGAGGTCACCTACGTCAGCTTGGGCGAGGGCGCCACATCGGAGGGCGAGTTCTGGGAGAGCCTCAACACCGCCTGCGTGGAGCACCTGCCGGTGCTGTTCTTGGTGGCAGACAACGGCTACGCCATCTCGGTGCCGTCGTCCGAGCAGTCCCCGGCGCCGGTCAACGAGCTGGTGCGAGGCTTCGCGGGCCTGGAGGTGCGGTCGGTGGACGGCACCGACTACTTCGCGGTCCGGCGGACGGCCCGCAAGGTGGTGAGCCAGATCCGGGCGGGCGTCGGCCCGGGGCTGATCCACGCCCGCGTCACCCGGCCCTACTCCCACTCGGCGGCCGACACGCAGAGCAAGTACCGGGTCCCGCAGGAGATCGAGTGGGAGCTGGAGCACGACCCCATCGACAACTTCGAGCGGGCCCTGATCGAGGGTGGCCTGCTCACCGCCGAGGAGGCCCGCGGCACCCGGGACGAGGCGCGTCGCATCGTCGCCGACGCCGCCAAGGCGGCACTGGCGGCGCCGCGGCCGGACGTGAAGACGGTCCTCGACCACGTGGTGGCGCTCCCCGAGATCCCCGACCCGGGCGACCCGCCCACCGACGGCGAGCCTGTGGCCATGGGGGAGGCGATCCGCCGCGCGCTGCACGACGTGATGGAGGCCGACGAGCGGATCCGGGTGTTCGGCGAAGACGTGGCCGACGCCCGCGAGGCGATCATGGCCGAGGTCGAAGGCAAGGGCGGCGTCTTCGGCACCACCCACGGGCTGCAGCGCAACTTCGGCCGGGCCCGCTGCTACAACACCCCGCTGGCGGAGGCCAACATCATCGGCCGGGCCGTCGGCCAGGGCATACGGGGGCTGCGACCGGCGCCGGAGATCCAGTTCTTCGACTACATCTGGCCCGCCATGCAGCAGATCCGCAGCGAGGCGGCCACGATCCGCTGGCGGTCGAACGGTGCCTTCACGTGCCCCATGGTGATGCGGGTGCCGATCGGCGGCTACCTGCAGGGCGGCGCGATCTGGCACAGCCAGTCCGGGGAGTCGATCTTCGCCCACATCCCCGGGCTGCTGGTCGCCTTCCCGTCGCGGGCCAGCGATGCCGCAGGGTTGCTGCGGGCGGCCTTCCGCTGCGAGGACCCGGTGCTGTTCCTGGAGCACAAGCACCTGCTGCGCCAGCCCTACACCCGTGAGCCCTTCCCCGGCCCCGACTACGTCGTCCCGTTCGGGCGGGGCCGCTACGTGACCCGGGGATCCGACCTCACGATCGTCACCTGGGGCGCCACCGTCGAGCGGTCACGGCTGGCCGCTGAGAGGCTGGCCGAGTCCGACGGTGCGTCGATCGAGATCGTGGACCTGCGCACGCTCGTGCCCTGGGACGAGGCGATGGTGGCCGAGTCGGTGAGCCGCACGGCGCGGCTGCTGGTCGTGCACGAGGACGTGGTGCGGGCCGGCTTCGGCGCCGAGATCTCGGCGTGGGTGTCCGACGAGCTGTTCTGGCGGCTCGATGCTCCGGTGGGCCGGGTCGGCGCCCAGGAATGCCACGTCGCCTACGCCCCCGAGCTGGAGACGGCGATCCTGCCCCAGGTGGACGACATCGCGGCCGCCGCGCGACGGGTGCTGTCGGAGTAGGGAGCAGCGAGAGCCGTGCCGCTGACGGGCGCCCGGACGCGATCCCGCCGGCGGATCTGGTTCCACCACCAGACCCGCCGGCGGTATGCCGGGGCCTCGTTCCCCCTCTATAGATCGCTCTCGCCGACCGCCGGGAGGTCGTCGAGACCGACCAGCCGTCCGAGGAGCCCGGCCATCGCGATCACCACGACGATCGCCACCAGCCCGATGATCAGGATCTCGCTCATTTCCGTCTTGCCACCTTTCCGCCGTTGGGGAGTACCCGATACTGCGCATGGCAAGGCGACGAGGTTGCGACAGTTTGATTACGGAGTGTGTCGATCTCGCCGCGGTCTGCGGATGCCTCGGACACCACGGACCGTCGCGGCACCCGCGCGCTCGTTGAAGATCGCAGTACCGAGGAGGAGCATGAAGCCATGCGGAGCGACCTGACGGCAACGGCGCCGGCGGAGCTGCCTGAGGACCATCCCGGATTCTCGGATCCCGAGTACCGGGCCCGCCGCGGGGCCATCGCCGACGTCGGCGCCCACCACCAGAGCGGCGACCCCATCCCCGACGTCACCTACACCCCGGAGGAGGACGAGGTGTGGCGCCTCGTCTCCCACGAGCTCGGGCGCAAGCACCAGCGCTACGCCTGCCGCGCCTACCTGGAGGGCGCGGCGGCGCTGACCCTACCCACCGACCGCATGCCCCAGCTGCGCGAGGTCGACGAGCGGGTGCACGCCCTGGGTCGGTTCCACATCGAGCCGGTGCCCGGACTGGTGCCGACTCGCGTGTTCTACGGGGCCCTGGCGCGGCGGACGTTCCTGTCCACGCAGTACATCCGCCACCATTCGGTGCCCTTCTACACGCCCGAGCCCGACATCGTGCACGAGATCATCGGGCACGCCAACATGCTGGCCAACCCCATCTTCGCCGACCTCTACGAGGAGGCGGGCAAGGCCTCGGTCCGGGCCGCCAGCGATGCGGCGCTCGACTTCTTCTCCAAGGTCTTCTGGTTCACGCTGGAGTTCGGTGTGGTGCACGAGGACGGGGAGCTCAAGGCCTACGGCGCCGGGCTGCTGTCGTCGTACGGCGAGATCGAGGAGTTCCGCGCCGCCGAGATCCGGCCGTGGGACATCGCCCGGATGGGCACTCTCGAGTACGACATCACCCGCTACCAACCGATCCTGTTCGCGGCCGAGTCGTTCGACCGCATGGTCGAGGACCTGACCGGGTTCTTCGCCACGTACGACGACGAGGCGCAGCGGCGCTGGATCGGTGGTGGCTGACCCGATCCCGGCCCGGGTTTCCCGTCGCCAGGGAGGGGAAGCCGCGGAAACATGGCCGAACCCCAGGAGTACCTGGTCCACCACATCCAGGACGCCCTCGCCACGGATGCGCGAGCGCGGGAGCTGGGCGTCGATGTGCAGGTGGCCGGGGACCGGGTGGTGCTGACCGGCACCGCCGCCACGCCCGCGCAGCGGGCGGCGATCGCCGAGGTCGTGGGCGAGCTCGCCGACGGCTACCAGGTGGTGAACGAGATGACCGTCCTCTCGGCCGACGAGGACGGAGCCGTCGAGGAGCTGAAGTGACCCGGGTCGCCGCCGTCGCCGACATCCACGTGGGCGTGGACTCGGTGGGTCGTGTGGCGGCCGGGCTGCGGCACGTCAACGAGCGGGCGGACATGTTGCTGCTGGGCGGCGACCTCACCCGCTGCGGCGAGCCGGTCGAGGCCCAGATGGTGGCCAATGAGCTGGCCGGGGTGGAGATCCCGATCGTCGCAGTGCTCGGCAACCACGATCACCACGCCGCGCAGACCGCCGAGGTCGTCGAGGTCCTCGAGGATGCGGGCGTGACCGTGCTCGACGGCACCGCCACCACCGTCGGCGTCGACGACGCGACCGTCGGGATCGCCGGCGGCAAGGGCTTCGGCGGTGGGTTCGCGGGCGCCAACGCCACCGCGTTCGGTGAGCCGGCCATGAAGGCGTTCGTGGAGGAGACCAAGCGCGAGGCCGCTCGGTTGCAGGACGCCCTGGTGGAGGTGCGGCCGCGCGCCGACCGGGTCATCGCCCTGTTGCACTACGCGCCCGTGCCGGAGACGCTGCGGGGAGAGCGCCTGGAGATCTATCCCTTCCTGGGCAGCCATCTGTTGGCCGAGGCCATAGACACCGCCGGGGCCGACCTGGTCATCCACGGCCACGCGCACAACGGCAGCGAGCGGGGGGTGACGCCCGGCGGCATTCGCGTGCGCAACGTGGCCCAGCCGGTCATACAGCACGCCTATCGGATCTATGACCTCGGCGAGCCGGCGGTGCGGGAGGCACCGGTGGCGGCAACGGGCTGAACCCGGCCACTGGGACATGATTGCCGCTCCCGCTGCTTCGCAGCGGGCCGCTCTGGCCCCGGCTCCGCCTATAGGCGCATCCTCAGCTGCCGAGCGACGAGCTGGCAGGGGTGGACCGCCTCGACGCCGGCGGCGGCCAGGTGCAGGGCGCAACCCGGGTTGGCCGAGGCGACGACGGGGGCTCCGGAGCGGGTGATGGCGGCGACCTTGCGCTCGCGGATGGCGCTCGCCAGCTCGGGCTGGGTCAAGGCGTACGCGCCGCCGGCGCCGCAGCACAGGCCCTCGTCGTCGAGCTCGACGACCTCGGCGTAGGGGGACAGCACGGTCCGCACGGCCTGGTGGACGCGCTGGACGTGGCGCAGGTGGCAGGGGTCCTGCACGGCGACGGTCGGGCGATCCCCCCTCGCCGGCGCCGCTGGCAGCCGGTCGACGCGCTCGGCGAGCCATTCGTGGACGTCGCGCACCCGGGCGCCGAATGCCTCGGCCTCGGGGGTGCCGACCAGGTGGCCGTAGTCCTTGAGCATCGCCCCGCAACCCGCGGCGTCGACCAGGATCGGGGCGTCTCCGGGGAACGCCCGCATCGTGCGCTCCGCCAATGCCCGAGCATCGGACCGCAGGCCCGCATGGAGCGCCAGGGCGCCGCAACAGGCCGCGTCGCCTCCCGGCAGCGCCACGCCGACGCCGGTCGCCTCGATGACGTGCTGGACGTCGGCGTGGACGTCCCGCATCCAGGCATCCATGACACAGCCCGTGAAGAGCCACACGTCGGTGCCCGAGGCGCGCAGGCCGACGGCGCGGCGCACCGGCACCCGGTCGGGTAGCCCGAGCCGGCGGGACAGGCGTCGCGGCAGCAGGCGGAGGCGCTGTGCGAGGCCCAGGAGCGACGACCCGGCCAGCAGGAGCCGGTGGTGACCGAGGGCGCGCAGGCCGATGCGCACCAGCGAGTCCTGCCGCGGGATCGGTTGTCGGGGCCACCGTTTCCGCGGCAGGTTTGCCTTGGTGGCCTCGATCAGGTGGCCGAAGGGGACGCCCGAGGGGCAAGCGGTCTCGCAGCCCCGGCATTGCACGCAGGTGGCCATCGAGCGCAGGAACGCGTCGTCGGGCTCGGCGCCCTCCCACTGCACCTGGCGCATGGCGGCGATCCGGCCGCGGGGCGACAGGGCCTCCTCTCCGGTCACCCGGTAGGTCGGGCAGTGGGGCAGACACAGCCCGCAGGCGACGCAGCAGGCCAGCTCGTCGTCGACGATGCCGAGGTCGAACCGCGGGGGAGCCGGCCCGTCCATCACGCCGCCTCCATCGCCGTGGCGGCCAACGGGTCCCGGCCCGGGTTGAGGCGGCCGGTGGGATCGAACACCGCCTTGATCCGCCGGTGCAGTTCGACGACGTGCCGGTCGACGGGGCGGCGAGGCGGCGGCCGCTCGGCGTGGACGACGCCGACGCCCACCTGCGCCACGAACCGTCCGGTCCCGAGATCCGAGCTTGTCGCCAGCACCGGCAGCGCCGACGGGCGTAGCGACCAGCGGTGGGGGCCCGGCAGATCGGGTGGACCGTCGATGTCCGCGAGGCCGGCGAGCGCCGCCTGCGCGGCCACGTCGTCGGGATGGCCGTCGAGCAGCACCCACGTGGTCGTCCCGTCCCAGAGGACCGCCGCCGGCCGGTACAGCCGCTCGATCAGGGCGAACGGGTCGGCATCGCCAGCCAGCCAGCGTTCGACCGCCGGCAGTGGGCGCGTGCGCAGCACCACCTCGGCCGTGATGGCCAGCGTGCCCAGCGAGCCGACCAGCAGCCGGCACAGGTCGTACCCGGACACGTTCTTCACCGTCGGCCCACCGGCCTTGACCACGCGACCGTCCGCTGACACCACCCGGGCCTCGAGCAGCACGTCCCGCACCGGTCCCCAGCCGAGCCGCCGGAGCCCGCTGTGGCCCACTGCCAGCACGCCGCCCACCGTCGCGCCGGCCCACGCCGGCAGCGCGACCGTCTGGCCGACCTCGGCCAGGGCGGCATCGAGCTCGGACACCGTGGTCGCAGCCCGCACCCGCACGGTCATGTCCGCCGCCTCGACGGCCACGATGCCCGCAGGCGCCCGGACCTCGCGTATCTCCGGCGCGTCGACGCTGCCGCCCACGCCCCACTGCGTTCGCCCGCCGACGGCGGCGACCGGTCCGGCGTCGGGCGGGCCCACCTCGGCGGCGAAGGCGGCGACGGCGTCGGACGTCACGGACCTCACACCCAGACGCCCTCCGGCACGCTCTGCAGGTCACCGCAGCGGCTGCCTGCCGGCAGGATCTTGGTGGGGTTCGCCACGCCCTCGGGGTCGAACGCCTCGCGCAGCCGGGCCTGGGCGTCGAGGTCGTCGGGGCCGAACAGCAAGGGCATGAGGTCGCGCTTTTCCAGGCCGATGCCGTGCTCGCCTGACAGCACGCCGCCGGCGTCCAGCGACACCTGGACGATCTCCTCGCCGGCGGCGTGGACGCGGTCCATGACGCCCGGCTCCCGGGCGTCGAACAGGAGCAGGGGGTGGAGGTTGCCGTCGCCGGCGTGGAAGACGTTCATCACGCCGAGGTCGTGCCGCTCGGCGATGTCGTACACCTGCCTGAGCACCTCGCACAGGCGGGTGCGGGGGACGACCGTGTCGTGCAGGTAGTAGTTGGGCGCCAGCCGGGCGACGGCGCCGAAGGCCGACTTGCGGCCCTTCCACAGCAGCGCCCGCTCGGTGTCGTCGGCCGCCACCCGCACCGTTCGAGCGCCGTGCGCCAACCCGACCGCCCGCACCTGCTCGACGCCGGCGTCCACGCCCGCCGGGAGGCCGTCGAGCTCGACCAGCAGCACGGCGGCGGCGTCGGTGGGGTACCCGGCGTGGACGAACTCCTCGGCCGCCTGGGTGATGCGCTGATCCATCATCTCCAGGGCGGCGGGCAGCAGCCCGCCGGCGATGATGCCGCTCACCGTCTCGGCGGCCTCGTCGACCGAGCCGAAGTCGAGCAGCAGGGTGGCGACCGCCGGCGGGTCGGGCGTGAGGCGGACGGCGATGCGGGTGGCGATGCCGAGCGTGCCCTCGCTGCCCACGAACACGCCCCGCAGGTCGAGCCCGGCCGGCTCGGGATCGAGGCCGCCGAGCAGGGTCACCGACCCGTCGGGCAGGACGACCTCCAGCGCCAGGACATGGGCGCTGGTCACGCCGTAGGACAGGCAGTGTGGCCCCCCCGAGTTGTTGGCCACGTTGCCGCCGATGGTGCACGCCTGCTGGCTCGACGGGTCGGGCGCGAAATGGAGCCCGTGCCGGGCGAGCGCCCGGGTGAGATCCAGGTTGATGACGCCGGGTTGTACCCAGGCGACCCGATCCACCGGATCGACCTCCACGACCCGGTCCATCTTGGTCGTCACGATCACCACCGGGTCGCCCACGGGCACCGCTCCGCCGGCGAGGCCCGTCCCCGAGCCTCGGGCCACGAACGGGCGCCGGTGGCGGTGGGCGATTCGCACGGCAGCGGCCACCTCGTCGGTCGTCAGGGGGAAGCACACCACGGCGGCCGCCCCGGTCATCACCGAGGCGTCGCGCCCGTAGAGGCCCAGCTCCACGCCCTCGGTCCGCACGCGGTCGGGTGCCAGCGCTTCCCGCAGGTCGGCGGCAAGAGCCCCGGCGACGTCCACCCCACGAGTCTGCCGCGCGGGCCGGTCAGTTCGTTGCGGTGGTGAGGAGCCGGTAACTCGGGTTGAGGATGGCCAGGCGGTTCTGATGCACACCGGCCGTGCCCACCACCTCGATGCGGCTGCCGACGTTGACCCCCGCCAGGTCCCGGCGGCCCAGGAACACGGCCAACAGGGTGCCGGTGCCGTCGTCGATGACGCACTCGAGGGTGGCGACGTCGCGCTGCGGCGCCACCCGGATGGACCGCACCTGGCCCCGCACGCGTACGCGGTCACGCCAGCGCACCGCCTCGATCAAGGTCACCGTGGACACGTCGTCGTGCGGGGGTCGTTGCCGCGCGGCTGCGGTCTCGGCGCCGCCTTCGGCGATGCGGCCCCGATGCACCGGCGGCACCATCTCCAGCGTCTCCTCCGACATCCACGCGTCGAAGTGGAAGGGCACGGTCGTGACGTTGGCGTGGGGGAGCTTCGACACCTCGGCCTGGATGGCCTCGGCGGTCCGGTCGTGGAGGATGCGGTGCCACAGCCCGTTGTACTTGCGGTCGGGTAGCAGCACCGACACCTCGGTCTCGCCGTCCGACAGCTCGCGGGCGACGTGCTCGACTGCGGTGCGGGTCAGGCGCCGGTCCGGGGCCGCGACCAGCTCCAGCGGCACCCGCGACAGCCCCAGCCGCCGCCACTCGGCGGCCAGGCGGGCGGCGGCGTCCTCGTCCACCACGAAGTGCACCGCCCGCAGCTCGTCGGGCGTGAGGGTGCGGGCGTACTGGATGGCACGGGCTGCGGCCAGGTCGAGCCGGTCGACGAAGACCATCACGACGTGCCGGTGCAGGATCGGCGCGGTGGCGGCGGCCGGGACGTCGTGCTCGAGCGCACTGCGCTCCCGCTCGTACTGGCGGTTGAGCCGCAGCAGGATCATCACGAACACCGGCATGATCGGCAGGATCGGCCAGGCGTCGTTGAATCGCGTGATCACGACGATGAGCACGATCAGGCCGGAAAGCACCGCGCCGACGCCGTTGGCGAGGAGGCCGGCCACCCATCCCTTCTCGCGCTTGCGCAGGTGGTGCTTGGTCATGCCCGACTGCGACAGCGTGAACCCGGTGAACACCGAGATGGCGTAGAGCGGGATCAGGCGGGTCACCTCGGCGCCGGTGAGCGCCACGAGGATGGCCGCGGCGCCGGCGAGGGCCAGGATGCCGTTCGAGAACACCAGGCGGTGGCCGCGTTTGGTGAGCTGACGGGGCAGGAAGTTGTCGCCGGCCTGCAGGCTCGCCAGCCGCGGGAAGTCGGCGAAGCCGGTGTTGGCCGCCAGCACCAGGATGAGCATGGTGGCGATGTTGAGCACGGTGGACATCAACTCGCCCCCGGACCCGTGGCCGTAGACGGCCTCGCCGATCTGGGCCAGCACCGTGGGCGTGCCGTCCTCGAACGGGGCCACCTCGACCTTGGAGGCCAGGAACGACAGGCCGAGGAACATGACCGCCAGGCCGCTGCCCATGACGACCAGCGTCTGGCGGGCGTTGCGCCACTCGGGCTTGCGGAAGGCGGGCACGCCGTTGGAGATGGCCTCGACGCCGGTGACGGCGGCGCCACCCGATGCGAACGCCTTGGCGATCACGAACGCCGACGCCCCCATCAACACGCCAGTGCCCTCGTCGCCGAACTCGATCATGCCCGGCAGGCGCCGCCCGACGACCTCCAGGTCGCCGGTGAAATAGCGAACCACGCCCAGGATCAGCAGCACGGCCATGTTGGCCATGAAGAAGAACGTGGGGGCGGCGAAGATGCGCCCCGACTCCCGCACGCCCCGCAGGTTGCCGAAGGCGATGAGGGCGATGAACCCCAGCGAGATCGGCACCCGCCACGGCGCCAGCGCGCTGATCGACGAGCTGAGCGCGGCGCTGCCGGCCGCCACCGATACCGCCACCGTCAGGATGTAGCCGATCAGCAGCGCCGCGCCCGCCACCTGGGCGGGGACGATGCCGAAGTTGTCGCGGGTGACCAGGTAGGCGCCGCCGGCCGACGGGTACTCCTTGATCGTCTCGCGGTAGCTGATGATCAGGAGGCCGAGCACGACCAGCATCGCCCCGGTGATGGGCACGACCAGCGAGAACGCGGCGATGCCGACCGCCAGCACCAGGACGTGGAGGATCTCCTCGGTGGCGTACGCCGACGACGACAGGTTGTCGGAGGCGAACACCGCCAGTGCCGTGGGCTTGCCCAGGCGTTCGTGCTCGAGCTGCTCCGAGTGCATCGGCTTGCCCAGCAGCTTGCGCTTGAGCCGGTAGCCGGGGCCGTCGGGGGGCAGTGGGACGCTAGGCGTCGAGGGCGGGGGCGCCGGGGCCCGATAGGCCGTGGGGCCGGGCCGCGTGTCCACCTCGGATGTCATGGCCCGCACATTAGGAAAACCTGCCGCGGGACTGGTTGCCGGGGCCACCAATCCCGCGGCAGGAATCGTCAGGCCGCGAGCGCCTCCGGCACCGGGTCCGGCTCGAGCGCAAGCTCGAGCACCCGGGCGACGTCGGCCACGGGGTGGAACGTCATCTCCTGGCGCACGGCCTCGGGCACGTCGTCCAGGTCGGGCTCGTTGCGGAGCGGCAGGACCACCTCGCGTAGCCCGGCGCGGTGGGCGGCCAGCACCTTTTGCTTGACGCCACCGATGGGCAGGACCCGGCCCGCCAGCGTGATCTCACCGGTCATCGCCACGGTCGAGCGGACCGGTGTGCCGCGCAGCAGGCTCACCAGCGCGGTGGTCATGGTGATGCCGGCCGACGGGCCATCCTTGGGGATGGCACCGGCGGGGAAGTGGACGTGGAAGCGCCGGCCCTCGAACGCCGAGGGGTCGATGCCCAGCACGTCGGCCTTGGACCGGACGTAGGACAGGGCGATCTGCGCCGATTCCTTCATGACGTCGCCGAGCTGGCCGGTGACCGTGAGGCCGCCGCCCGACTCGCCCGGCATCGATGTCGCCTCGACAAAGAGGACGTCGCCGCCCACGCCGGTTACCGCCAGGCCGGTGGCCACTCCGGGCACGACCGTGCGGTCTGCGGCCTCGTCGAAGAACCGGCGCCGGCCCAGGTACGTGGGCACGTCGTCGATGTCGACCACGATGGGTGTCTCGCCGCCCTTGGCCACCTCGGTGGCCACCTTGCGGAGCACCTTGCCGAGCTCGCGCTCGAGGTTCCGGACCCCGGCCTCGCGGGTGTAGCCGTCGACGATCTCGCCCAGGGCGGCGTCGGTCACGTCGACCTCACCCTCACGTAGACCGTTACGGTTCAGCTGGCGGCGGAACAGGTGGTCACGGGCGATGACGACCTTCTCGGCCTCGGTGTACCCATCGAGACGGATGACCTCCATCCGGTCCAGCAGCGGACCGGGGATCTGCTCGAGCATGTTGGCCGTGGCCAGGAACAGCACGTCGGACAGGTCGAGGTCGACCTCCAGGTAGTGGTCACGGAACGTGTGGTTCTGCGCCGGGTCGAGGACCTCGAGCAGGGCCGAGGACGGATCGCCGCGCCAGTCGGCGCCGATCTTGTCGACCTCATCGAGCAGCACGACCGGGTTCATGGTCCCCGCCTCCTGCAGGGCCCGGACGATGCGCCCGGGCTGGGCACCGACGTAGGTGCGCCGGTGGCCCCGGATCTCGGCCTCGTCACGGATGCCGCCCAGGGAGACGCGGGTGAACCTGCGGCCCAGGGCGCGGGCAACCGAGGCGCCCAGGGACGTCTTGCCCACGCCGGGAGGGCCGGCCAGGGCCAGGATCGCGCCGGGCTTACGACCGGAGGCGTCGACGTCGGGCACCAGGCGCGGCCGGGGCTCGCCGGCGGCGTCCGTGTCGCCAGCGTCGTCGGAATCGGCGTCGTCGGAATCTGCGTCGCCGGAATCGGCGTCGTCGGTATCTGCGTCGTCACCGGCCGACTCGGCGGCGCGCTCGGCCAGCAGCTTGCGCACGGCCAGCATCTCGACGATGCGCTCCTTCACCTCGTCGAGGCCGGTGTGGTCCTCGTCGAGGACCTGGCGGGCACGCTCGATGTCATAGTCATCCACGCTTCGCTCGCCCCACGGAATCTCGAAGACGGTGTCCAGCCAGTTACGGATCCAGCCGTGCTCGGTGTTCTGCTCGGGCGTGCGCTCCAGCCGCTCGATCTCGCGCTCGATGGCCTTGCGGGTGTCGTCGGTCACCGCCTTGGCCTCGGCCAGCTTGGCCAGGCGCTTGCGGTAGCCGCCGACCAGGTCGTCGCCACCGTCCTCGCCCAGCTCCTTGCGGATGGCGTCCATCTGCTGGCGCAGCAGGAACTCCCGCTGCCGGGCCTCCAGGCCCTCGGACACGTCGTGACGGATCTTGTCGGCCAGCTCGTGCTCGGCCAGTGCCTCCTTGACCCAGCCCAGCACCAGGCGCAGCCGCTCGATCAGCTCGGTGGTCTCGAGCAGCTCGACCTTGCGGTCGACGGCCAGGTCGGGCCACCAGCCGACGATGTCGGCGAGGGCCGACGGATCGTCGACGCCGCGCAGCACCTCGGTCAGCCGGCGGCCGCCGAGGCTCTCGAACAGGGCCCGGAGCGCGGCCCGCAGCTCGGTTGCCAGCTCGGTCACCTCGCCGGTGACCTCGCCGTCGGGCAGCGGGGAGACGTGCACCCAGAGCGCGCTGGTTTGGCCGATGACGCCCACGCCCACCTCGGCGCGGGTCGTGGCCCGGATGACCAGGGCCGGCATGCCGCCGGGCAGGTTGCCCCGGTTCTCGATGCGGGCGATCGTGCCGACGCGCGCGTAGCGGCCGTCGGCCTGGCGGGGGACGAGCAACAGGGTGTCGTTGGCCCGGGCGGCGGCATCTGCGGCCGCGCGGGCCTCGTCTGTCTCGAGGGCCAGGGTCACGACCATGTGCGGGAGCACGACGTCGTTTGTCAGGGGGAGGACCGGGAGGGTCAACGTGTCGAGATCAGCCATGTTGGGATTCCTCGGGCTATGCGCTCACGAATTGTGGAGCAGATCGGTCAACGTTAGGGGCACATCGCGCATTCCCCACGCCAGGAACCTTGAGTGCCTCGCGCTCAAGGTTGACTCTAAGGGTCAAGCCACCGTTCGCTACCCAGGCCGACGAACCTCGGTACCTTTGCGGCCATGGCGCTGCTCCAGACGCCCGAACAGGTCGCCGACGCCTGCGGCGACGACCCGACGTGGATCTGCCGCCAGGTGCTCGAGTCGACCCACAGCGAGGGCTGGGCCCGCGCCTCCGACGTCCTGCTGGCCAAGCCGGCGCAGATCCTGCTCATCGTGGCGGTGGCGTGGATTGCCAACCACCTCATCCGCCGCGCCGTCCGCCGATTCACCGAGCGCATCGCCAATCCCGGGGCCCAGGAGCGCATCCGCCGCCTGCGGCGGCGTGCGCCCGACGCGCTCCAGTCGCAGGGGCCGCAGTCGCTCAGGTCGGCCGCCCGGGCCACGACCCTCTCCTTCGTGCTGCGATCGGCGACCAGCGCCATCGTGTGGACCATCGCCGGGGCCATGATCCTGTCCGAGCTGGGCGTCAGCCTCGGTCCCCTGATCGCGGGCGCCGGCATCGCCGGCGTGGCTCTCGGCTTCGGGGCCCAGAGCCTGGTCAAGGACTTCATCTCGGGCACGTTCATGCTCATCGAAGACCAGTACGGCGTCGGCGACATCATCGACGCCGGCGAGGCCAGCGGCACCGTCGAGGCCGTGAGCCTGCGCACCACCCGGCTGCGCGACGTGAACGGCACCGTCTGGCACATCCCCAACGGCAACATCATGCGGGTCGGCAACATGTCGCAGCAGTGGGCACGGGCACTGCTGGACGTGAGCCTGGCCGTGGACACCCCGGTCGACCCCGCCCAGGAGGTGATCAAGCGGGTGGCCGACGGCGTCTGGAACGACCCCGAATGGCGCGGCGACATCCTGGAGGAGCCCGAGGTGTGGGGGGTGGAGAAGCTGGGCCCCGACGCCATCGTCGTCCGCTTGGTCGTGAAGACGAAGCCGGCGCGGCAGTTCAACGTGATGCGGGAGCTGCGCCGCCGACTGCTGGAGGCGTTCGCCGCCGAGGGCATCGAGCTGCCCGATCCCGGCCGCATGGTCTGCGTCCAGCGCGACCCCGGCTCGTCGCACGAGTTGGAGCCGCCGCAGGCGGAGTGACGGTCCGGGGGCGGTGAGCCCCCACCGGCTACTGGTCGGGAGCCAGGGTCACAGCCACCGAGAACGTGCCCCCCTCGACGGTCTCGAGGGACGCCACGTTGCCCGCGCTGCGCACGTCGCCCGCGGCGAGCGCCAGCAGCGCCAGCCGGTCGGCGGTGTCGGTGACGGTGACGGACGCGACCGGGGCGCGCATGGATCGCTTGGCCTCGCTCTTGGCCCGGCGGACCTCGCCCAGCACGGCGGCGGCGACCGCGAGCACCTCGGGCAGGGGCTCGTCCCCGGCGTCGGCGGCGTCGGCCTCGGCGCTGGCCCGCAGCTCGTCGGCGTCGGGCCAGCACGAGCGGTGGATCGAACCCTCACGCCACCACGACCACACCTCTTCGGTGACGAACGGCAGGAACGGCGCGAACAGCTGGAGCTGGGTCTGGAGCGCGAGCCCCAGGGCAGTCCGGGCCGAGGCCTGGCCGGCCTCCCCCTCGGCGCCGTAGGCCCGGTTCTTGACGAGCTCGAGGTAGTCGTCGCAGAACGACCAGAAGAACGCCTCGGTCCGCTCCAGCGCCCGGGCGTAGTCGAACCGGTCGAACGCCTCCGTCGACTCCGTGACCAGGTCGGCCAGCGCCGCCAACATCGACCGGTCGAGCGGCTCGGTGACCTCGCCGGCGGTGGTCGCGCCGGTCCCCAGGGCGAAACGCGACGCGTTGAGCAGCTTCGTGGCCAGCCGTTTGCCGATCCTCATCTGCCCCTGGTCGAGCGCCAGGTCCATGCCCGGGCGGCCACCGGCCGCCCAGTACCGGACGGCGTCGGCGCCGTAGGTCTCGATGAGGACGGTGGGGTCGTCCGGGGCGTTGCCGGCCGACTTCGACAGCTTCTTGCGGTCGGGGTCGAACACGAAGCCTGAGATGGCGGCGTTGGCCCACGGCAGGGCGTCGTGCTCATAGTGCGACCGGACGACCGAGTAGAAGAGCCAGGTGCGGATGATCTCGTGGGCCTGCGGCCGCAGGTCGGTGGGGAACGTCCGCGCGAACAGGTCGGGGTCGTCGATCCAGCCGGTGACGATCTGGGCGCTGAGCGACGACGTGGCCCACGTGTCCATCACGTCGGGGTCCGCGGCGAAGCCCCCGGGCTGGTTGCGCTGGTCCTCGGTGTACCCGGGCGGCACGTCGGTCGTGGGGTCGACGGGCAGCGAGTCCTCGTCGGCGAGGATCGGGGCCAGGTAGTCGACGTTGCCGTCGTCGTCGATGGGGTACCACGCCGGGAACGGCACGCCGAAGAAGCGCTGGCGAGTGATGTTCCAGTCGCCCTGGAGCCCGTTGACCCAGTTCTCGTAGCGGACGCGCATGAAATCCGGCCACCAGGCCAGCTCCTTGCCGCGTGCCAGCAGGACGTCCTTGTCGGGATAGTGGATGAACCACTGGTGCGACGTGACGATCTCGAGTGGCCGCGTGCCGTTCTCCCAGAACTTCACCGGGTGGGTGATGGACCGCGGCTCGCCGTCGATCAGCCCGTTCTCGACCAGCAGCTCGACGATGCGGGCCTGGGCTTGCTTGACCGTCCGGCCGGTGAGCTCGTCGTAGTGCCGCTGGGCCGTGGCCGCATCGGCCGACTCCCACCCCGGCTCGCCCCAGGTGACGGGGCGCAGGCGACCGTCGCGCTGGACGACGGTGCGCAGCTCCAGGCCCAGCTCCCGCCACCAGGTCACGTCGGTGGTGTCGCCGAACGTGCAGACCATGGCGATGCCGGTGCCCTTGTCGGGATCCGCCAACTCGTGCGCGACGATCGGCACCTCGGCTCCGAACAACGGCGTGGTGGCCCGGGCGCCGAACAGCCGCCGGTAGCGCTCGTCGTCGGGATGGGCGACGAGGGCGACGCAGGCCGGCAGCAACTCGGGCCGGGTGGTGTCGATCCACAGAGGTCGCCCGTCGGGGCCGTCGAAGCGGATCTTGTGATAGGTGCCGGCGATCTCGCGATCCTGCATCTCGGCCTGCGCCACGGCGGTCTGGAAGTCGACATCCCACAACGTTGGTGACTCGGCGCGGTAGGCGAGGCCGCGCCGCAGCAGTCTCAGCAGGCTCCGCTGGCTGGCGTGCGCAGCCCTCGGGCCAACCGTGCGATACGTGTGCGACCAGTCGACGGACAGGCCGATGGTCGACCACAGGTCGAAGTAGGCCTGCTCGAGTTGCTCGACGACCTGGCCGCACAGCTCCTGGAAGTTGGGCCGGCTGACGGCGATGGGGCGGTCCTTCTTGCCGGGGTTGGCGGGCGGCCGGAAATCGGGGTCGTAGGGCAACGACGGGTCACAGCGGGTACCGGTCAGGATCTGGACACGGCGCTCGACGTTGAGGCCGTTGTCGTCCCAGCCCATTGGGTAGAAGACCTCTCGGCCGCGCATGCGCTGGTAGCGGGCGATCATGTCGGTGTGGGTGTACGAGGCCACGTGCCCCGGATGGAGCGTGCCCGACACCGTGGGTGGCGGCGTGTCGATGGAGAACACGCCGTCGCGGTCCTTGGCCCGATCGAAGCGGTAGGTGCCCTCGGACTCCCAGCGGGCGCGCCAGCGGGCCTCCAGGCCCTCCAGGCTGGGCCGCTCGGGGATCGTGCTCACGGCGACAAAGGGTAGTGGTCCGCTCCCGGGGCCGAGTTCATGACGCCCGGGCTCTTCCCGCGGAGCAGCTAGCGCAGTTGCCGACGCCGCGGCGTTTCACACCGCTGGGGGTCGGGTATGCAAGCGGCGGCCGGCCCCGGCCCAGGACCGACGATGGACCCCACCGCTCCCCCCGTGGCCTTCTCGTTGGAGCATGCTCCCGATCGGCTGGCGTGGATCTTCGGGTCGTCCCGCAGCGGCAGCACCTGGCTGCTGCGCATGCTGTCCTCGCTGGAGGACGTGGCGCCGATCGACGATCCCCATCTCGGCCACCACCTCGGCGTGTGGCGGCCGATCTCACTGGCGTGGGCGACGGCCGAGCATCCGCCCGGCCTGACGACCCTCGACCGGGTCAAGCATGACAAGGACAGCTACTTCTTCAGCGACCGCTACCGCGAGGCCTGGGAGCCGGCGCTGCGCCGGCTCATCGTCGCCCGGTTCGACGCCGAGGTGGCCGAGGCCCGGCATCCCCTCCGTCCCGTCGTGGTCGTAAAGGAGCCCGGGTCGCACGTCGCCGACCTCCTGGTGACGCTGTTCCCGGAGTCGCGCATGATCTTCCTGCTGCGGGACGGGCGGGACGTGGTCGACTCGTGGCTCGCCGCCTATCGCCAGGGCTCGTGGGCGCTGGACGAGGGCGCGTTCCCCGTGACCGACGCCGGCCGGGAGGCGCTGGTGCGCTGGCAGTCCGCGGTCTGGGCCTTCCGGACCGCGGTCGTACAGCGGGTGTTCGACGAGCACCCGGCCGACCGCCGGGTGCTCGTGCGGTACGAGGACCTGGTGGCCGACCCGGCCCGCGAGCTGACCCGGATCTGCGCCTGTCTGCCCCTCGACGCGTCCGCCGACGTGCTCGCCGACGTCGCCGCCCGCCACGCATACACGGCGGTGCCGCGGGCGGACAAGGGCGACGACAAGGAGATCCGCTCGGCGACGCCCGGTGGCTGGCGCGACAACCTCACCCCGGCGGAGCGCGACACCATGCACGAGGTCATGGGGCCCCAGCTGGCCGAGCTCGGGTACTGGGAGCCCATGCCGGTCGGCCTCGCCTAGCCGCCAATGCGTTCGGGTGCCGCGTGGACGCGCCGGTACCCTCGCGCCCATGTTGCAGCTGTTCGACACCGCCAAGGGGGGCGTCGTGCCCTTCGAGCCCCGGGAGCGGGGCAAGGTGTCGATGTACGTCTGCGGGCCCACCGTGTACGGCCCGCCGCACCTGGGCCACGGACGCTTCGCGCTGGTGTTCGACGTGCTGCGGCGGTACCTGGCGTGGTCGGGCAACGACGTCACCTACGTCTCCAACATCACCGACATCGACGACCGGATCATCGAGCGCGCCCAGCGGGAGGACCGCGACTGGCGCGACATCACCTCCCGCTGCGAGGGGGTTTGGTACCGGGCGATGGATGCGCTGAACGTCCAGCGACCCGACCACGATCCCCACGCCACGGCCTACGTCGAAGGCATGGTGGGGCTCATCGAACGGCTGGTCGACCACGGCGTCGCCTACGAGACCGCCGACGGCGTCTACTTCCAGTCGGAGCGGGTGGACGACTACGGCCTGCTGGCCCGCCAACCGCTGGAGAGCCTCAAGGCCGGCGCCCGGGTCGAGGGCACCGAGGAGAAGCGGTCGCCGATCGACTTCGCCCTGTGGAAGAAGGCCAAGCCGGGCGAGCCGACCTGGCCGTCCCCGTGGGGCCCGGGCCGGCCGGGATGGCACACCGAGTGCGTCGTGATGTCGCTCGACCTGTTGGGCGAGGGGTTCGACATCCACGGCGGGGGACAGGACCTGGCGTTCCCGCACCACGAGAACGAGCGGGCGCAGGCGGTGGCCGACGGCCGGCGGTTCGCCCGCTATTGGCTGCACAACGGGTTCGTCGAGGTCGAGGGCACCAAGATGTCGAAGTCGCTCGGCAACGTGACCAACCTGGTCGACCTGGTGGAGCAGTACGACCCGCGGGCCTACCGGCTGCTGGTGCTGCGGTCGCACTACCGCTCGCCGATCGACGTCTCCGACGACAGCCTTCGGGACGCACAACGGTCGCTCGGCAGACTCGACACCTTCGCCCGCAAGGCGGCCGAGATCGGGGTCGCGCCCAAGCCCGACCGTGAGGCGCTCGATCGGTTCCGGGCGGCGATGGACGACGACCTCGACACGCCGAGGGCGACGGCCCTGGTGTTCGACCTCGTCCGCCGGGCCAACGCGCTGCTCGCGGACGGGGATGCCGAGGCGGCTGCGCCCCTGGCGGCGGCCGTGCTCGAGATCACCAGTGCGCTGGGCCTGGAGCTCGGAGGCGAGGGGGGCGAGGTCCCGGAGGCGATCCGGGAGCTGGCCCGGCAGCGGGACGAGGCCCGCGCCGCCAAGGACTGGGCCCGAGCCGACGGCCTGCGCGACCGGATCGTGGCCGCCGGCTATGTGATCGAGGACACGCCGGCGGGCACCCAGGTCCGTCCCACCTGAGATCGGAAGATCGGAAGATCGGAAGAATTTCCTGCCGCGGGAATGGTGGCTCCGACCACCAATCTCGCGGCAGGATCCTGGGTCGTCGGCTTTCGACATGCCGACTTGGTTGGTAGCCTTTGTTACCGACGGGTAACAACCCGGCCGGCAGCGACCAAGGGCGGTGCCATGAGCGAGTTCTCGTTGAACCTGAGCGAAGACCAGCAGCAGATCCAGAAGTGGGTACACGACTTCGCCGAGGAGGTGGTCCGTCCGGCGGCGCACGAGTGGGACGAACGCGAGGAGTTCCCCTGGCCCCTCGTCGAGGAGGCAGCCAAGATCGGGCTCTACTCCTTCGATTTCTTCGCCCAGGCGTCGCTCGGCGATTCGTCGGGCCTGACGCTCCCCGTGGCGCTTGAGGAGCTGTTCTGGGGCGACGCCGGCATCGGCCTGTCGATCTTCGGCTCGGGCCTCGCCGCCGCCGGCATCGCGGGCACCGGGCTTCCCGAACAGGTCGTGGAATGGGTGCCGCAATGCTTCGGCACCGCCGACGACATCAAGCTCGGCGCCTTCTGCGTGTCTGAGCCCGACGCCGGGTCCGACGTCAGCTCACTCAAGACCAGGGCGGAATACGACGAGGCGGCGGACGAGTGGGTGCTCAACGGCACCAAGGCGTGGATCACCAACGGCGGCATCGCCGACCTGCATGTCGTCGTGGCCACGGTCGACCCCAAGCTCAAGGGCCGGGGCCAGGCCAGCTTCGTGGTCCCCCCGGGGACCAAGGGCCTGTCGCAGGGCCAGAAGTACCAGAAGCACGGGATCAAGGCGTCGCACACCGCTGAGGTCGTGCTCGACGACGTGCGTGTTCCAGGGCGATTGTTGCTGGGCGGCAAGGAGAAGCTGGACGAGAAGCTTGCCCGGGCTCGCGAGCAGCACAAGACCGGCGCCAAGCAGCCGGCCATGGCCACGTTCGAGGCCACCCGCCCCGCCGTCGGCGCCATGGCGGTCGGCATCGCCCGGGCGGCCTACGAGTACGCGCTCGACTACGCCAAGGAGCGCAAGGCCTTCGGCAAGCCCATCATCGAGAACCAGGCGATTGCCTTCATGTTGGCCGACATGGCCGCCGAGATCGACGCCGCCCGGCTGCTCGTCCACCGGGCCGCTTGGCTGGCCCGCAACGGTGGCTACAAGAACGCCGAGGGCTCGATGTCGAAGCTCAAGGCCGGCCGCACCGCGGTGTGGGTGACCGAGCGCGCCATCCAGATCCTCGGGGGCTACGGCTACACGCGCGAGTATCCGGTCGAGCGCATGCACCGCGACGCCAAGATCTTCGACATCTTCGAGGGCACCGAGCAGATCCAGCAGCTCGTCATCGCCCGGGCGATCAGCGGCCTGCGGATCGAGTAGCCGCTAGCTGCGTTTCGCTGTCCTGCGAGGCGCCGGCCCGGTCGTAGGGTTGGCGCCTCGCCCGCGCCATCCACCGGTGCGGTACTAGCCCGGTACTAGCGTGGCCGCCGTGGCGACGATGACCGAGCGACGGCCTGGCGTGTGGCTCGCCCGCGTCTTCGTCGACGGCAGACAGGTCGCGAAGACCTTCCGCGGGACGAAGAAGGCCGTGAAGGCGGAGGTCGCCGCGTGGGAGGCCGGGCTGCTCGGTCGGTCTGCGTCCCACCTTGGAGCGACAGTGGCCGACCTGCTCGCGATGTGGCAGGACGCCCGGGCCGGCGCGTGGCAGCCGACGACGGTACGCGACCATCGCAGCCGGGCCGCCCGCATCGTCGAGGACTTCGGGGCGGTCCGCCTGGTCGACATCGACCCGCTGCAGGTGGACGCGTGGCTGGCTCAGATGCGCCGCCGGGGCGTGGGTGCTGGCGCCATCCGGGGTCGCGTGTCGACGCTGAAGGCCGCGGCCTCGTGGGGCGTCTCTCGCCGGATGCTGTGCTCCAACCCGGTCGTCGACGCGGCACCGCGGGTCCGGAACGGTCGCCGTTCGGTACGTCCCGAGCCGGAGCAGGTGGTCGCGCTGCTGACGGCGGCGGCCGAGGAGAGCCGCCGCGCCGGCCTGGCGCTGCGCCTGGCGGCGCTCACGGGCGCCCGGGAGGCGGAAATCGTCGCCCTGGCGTGGGACGACCTGTCGGGCGACACCCTGCGCATCGGCCGCCAGCGCCACGGCCTCGGCGGCGAGACCGTGCTGCGGGACCGCACGAAGACCGGCCGTGACCGCACGGTCACCCTCGACGCGGCGACGGTCGCCGCGATCAAGGCGTGGCACGTGGAGGCCGACGCGATCGTCAGCGCGCCGACGCAGTGGATGCTCGCCGAACCGGGCGCCGCCGACCCTCCGTCGCCCCGCGGGCTCTACGAGGTCTTCATGCGGGCGGGTACGCGTGCCGGCGTCCCCGTCGGCCGGGCTGATGGATTCGTCCTCCACGACCTCCGCCACTGGGCGGCGAGCACCGCACTGCGCGACGGCCACGACCCCGTCACCGTTGCCGCCCGCCTCGGCCACTCGCCCGACACGCTCCTGCGGATCTACGCCCAGGAGATCGAGCAGGGCCAGGCCGGCGTGGCCGCCTCTCTCGCCGCCCGCCTCGACGGATAACCGATGAGCGACCTCCAACCGATCGAGGGTCACGTCCGCGCTGGTGAGGTGCTCGACCCCGAGGCCGCTCTCGTCATCCGCGGCTGGCCGCTGACAGTCGACGGCTTGTTGCGCAACGCGGATGCCACGCGGCGCCGGTACTCGAGGGCTGGCCGCCGGTTCGTCGCGGTCTCGGCAGACGTGACCATGGCCGGGTGGGACCTCGACGCGATCCTGTCGGGCCCGCGCCTCCGGACCCGCCGGAGCTACGCGGCTGTACCAATCGCGCGCGTCGTCGAGGCCGGCTTCCGCCTGCTTCCCACGTTCGGCGCTCCCCACTACAGCGTGGTCCTTCCCTCGTACACTCAGGAGGTAGCCCAGCGCCTGCTCGAGGTGATGGGCGAGGTCAAGGTCAACCCGCATCACGTCAGGAGGGAGCTGTGACCGACCACGACGACGTCACCGTCACGCTGCCGGCCGACGTGAACCAGATCGACGAGACCGGCTTCGTGTGGTCCTTCCTCGACGACGCCGCCGAGCCGGACCGGGTACGCCCCGGCGCGCTCATCGTCGCCGGCGACCCGGTGGAGCCGTTCCTGGCCAGGGTGGTGGACATCATCGAGGGTCCGGGTGGTACGTCGATCGTGCACCTCGACGTCGTCGGCGTGCCGGAGGACGCCATCGACGAACTCCGCCACGCTCGCCTCCTCCCGCAGTAACCGCCGGTCAGCCATCTGACCCGAGCCCAACGATTGCGGCGAGGTCGACGCGGCGCACCATCACGCGGCTGCCCAGGCGCACGGTCGGCAGCCCCGTGGCTCCCCGGCTCGCCCTCCATTCGTGCGCAAGCTTGTACGCGCTCGTCCTGCTGATCCTGAGCACCGCCGCCGCCTCGCCGACGGTCAACATGAGCGGGAGTCCGGTCAGGCTGCTCGGCGCCACGGTCGGTTCGCTGGTGATGGTGCTGGTCTCGTGCGTGGTCATCAGCGCTCCTCGACGTATGGCCCGTCCTGTCTCTACAAGGCCGCGGCTGAGGCTTCGCGTCGCGAGGTGATTTCAAGGACCGGTCGGCGCGTACGCGGTCCCGGATCGGTCGGGTTACGTACGCACGTGACGTTCCCGGCAGGTTCCCCCAGGGGAACCTGCAAGGGTGTGCGCGCCGGATCTGTGCGTCGGAGGCGACGGGCGGGTGTCGGCTGGGGACGGTGTCGAGGGACGGCCAAGCGGGCGGGGGACCGCCGATGGTTGGAGGCGGAGGACGCGGATGGGCGGGGTGGCGGTGTCGGAGGCAGCGCAGCGGGCGATGTCGAGGGTGTGGTCGGCGTCGAGGGATCGGTCGGATTGGGCGTGGCGAGTCAGTCCGAGATGCGCCCCCGACGAGGTGGTGCATCTGGCGGACCGACTCGGGCAGCCGCGGCAGCTACCCGTGCTTGCAGCGCGCCAACTTTGTGCGCGTGCTCACCTCGTCGCCGGGCAGCCAGCGCGCCATCTCGAGCTACGACGGAGGAAATCACGGGGGACAGTCAGGTGCACAGCCGGGTGATGCAGATGTGAGTGCGTGCTACGGAAGCAAGCCAGCGTCCGTCCGGAGGACGAGGAGGTGAAGGCACAGCGTAAAGAGGGTCTCACGACGGCCGAACGCCCCCCATGAGACTTATGACATCCTCGAGGGCACCGAGCAGATCCATGAGCTGGTCATTGCCCGGACGATCTCGGGTCTGCGGATCGAGTAGCCGCTAGCTGCGGTCTCGCCTTCGTGCGAGGCGCCGGTCCGGCCTTCGGGTGGACTACCCGTTCGCGTCATCCGCCAGGGCAGTCCTGGTGCCGAGCCGGAGTCGCTCCTGCCGACGGCCGATCTGCTGGTCCCGAGGGCCGGGCAGCGGCGGGCGAAGGACTCAAGCTGCCTCGTCGCACAGGTCCGTGTAGCCGTGTAACGGTGGGCGGCCGGTGAGTAGGACGTAGGCGGCCCGGAGATCGACGCACCTGCTGTCGGAAATGGTGGCAATGCGGATCGGACGATCGATGAGGCCCCACATGAGGATCTGGGCGGCCTGCTCGGCTCCGTACGTGTGCCAATGGGCCGAGCCGTCGTCCCACCACCGCCCGAGGTTGCGCAGCTTGAGGAATGCCTCGCGCCGACGATCGGTGAGGCCATACCCGTCCCACGCGTGGGCGATCTCGTGGAGGAACAGCACCTCGGCGAACCGGCCCGCCTCGGGCATGCAGATGCGG
>DASSDL010000187.1:0-6837 GCA_035697145.1 Acidimicrobiales bacterium | reverse complement strand
GCGAGGAGGCGCGCGTTGCGCGATGGCACGATCGGGTCACGGTCGCCGGCGAGCACCAGCGTGGGCGTGGCGATCCGCCCCAGCCACGGCCAGCTGGTCCAGCCGGCGCCGGCGACGAGTTGGCTCATGTACCCCCAGAGGGTGGGTGGACGGGCGCGCCGGGCATTGATCTGCTCTCGTAGCAGTTCGTCCCGCGGCGTGATCGTGGGGCCGTAGAGGACCCCGGCGGTGAGGCGCAGGAACGCAGGCGAGTAGTACCGGAGCGGTGTGGCGAGGAGCGACATGGCGATCGGGTTGCCGGGGATGCCACCGAGCCCGCACGCGGTCGATGCGAGCACCAGCCGACGCACGCGGTGCGGGTTGCTGAGCGTGAGCTCCTGGGCGACCGCCCCGCCGAAGGACACGCCGAGCACGTCGGCTTGGGGCTGGCCGAGCGCGTCGAGGAGGTGGGCGGCCTGCCGGGCGAGCCCGGGCATCCGCTGCGGGAGGAGCCGGGCCGGTGAGTGCCCGGTCCCAGACGCGTCATAGGCGATGGTCTGGATGCCATGGCGGTTGAGGGCCCGTTCGAGCGGCTCCCACATCTCGATGTTCCCGCCCAGGCCCATGACCAGGAGCAGCGGCGGGCCCTCACCCCGGATCGACACCCTGAGGAGATGGCCGTCGACCAGGACGAACGTGAGGAACCGGTTCACCACGGGTGCCGGCGCGTCACAGGTGGACGTAACGGCCGGGGGCGGCCTCGATCGGCGGGTGGCGGCGGTTGCCCAGCTTGGCCGGGGCCCGGCGATCGTCGCCGGAGCGCTCGCTGAGCCACCGCAACCAGTGGTCCCACCAGCTCCCCTCGTTCGTGGTGGCGCCGGCGCGCCACTCGAGGGGATCGGGCGGCGCTGGGCCGGCTCGGGTCAGGAACTTCGAGCGCTTGTTCCCCGGGGGGTTGACGATGGCTTGGATGTGGCCGCTCGAGCCGAGCACGAACTCGCTGTCGCCGCCCAGCATCTGGGTGGTCTGGTAGGCCGCTGTCCACGGGATGATGTGGTCGGTGGCGCCCGCCACGACGTAGGCGTCGCATCTCACCTTGCCCAGGTCGATCGTGGTGCCGAGCACCTCGAGGGAGCCCGCGTGGGCCAGGCCGTTGGAGCCGAGCAGGTCGAGGAAGTCCGAGTGCAGCCCGGCCGCCAGGTTGGTGGTGTCGGCGTTCCAGTCGAGGATGTCGAACGCGGGCGGGTTCTGCCCGAGCAGGTAGTTGTTGACCCAGTAGTTCCAGACCAGGTCGTTGGGGCGCAGCCAGGCGAACATCCTGCCGAGGTCGCGGCCGTCTAGCACGCCCCGGCGCTGTGAGCGGGCTCGGGCCGCTTCGATGGACGTCGTCGATGTGAGGAGCCCGACGGTGGACTCGCTGGAGATGTCGAGCCCGGCGACCATGAACGTCGCCGAGTTGACGAGCGACTCGTCCGTGGCGGCGAGGTGCCCCAGCAGGCAGGCCAGCGTGATGCCACCGGCGCACATGCCGGCGACATTGGCATCGCTGGCCGCGCTGACGTCGCAGGCGACCTCGACGGCCTCCTTGCACGCCGACACGTAGGCGGCGAGGTCCCAGTCCCGCTGCGCCGGCGTCGGGTTGCGCCAGCTGACGGCGAAGTAGGGGATGCCGGCGGCGACGGCGTGCTCGACGAAGCTGCGGCCCGGGGCGAGGTCGGAGATGTAGTACTTGTTGATCTGCGGGGGGACGGCGACGAGCGGACGCCTGAAGGTCCGGGAGCCGACAGGTGCGTACTGGATGAGCTCGAACAGCTCGCTGCGGTGGATCACCTCACCGGGCGTCACCGCGACGTTCTCGCCGACCTTGAACGGCCGGGTGTCGACCATCGAGGGCATGCCCCCGTTGTGCCGGAGGTCGTGGCGGAAGTGACGCAGGCCGGCGGCGAGGCTCTGGCCGCGTGTCTGCCACGCCTTGCCCAGGGCGCTCGGGTTGCCGAGAAGCGTGTTGGTGGGGGCGGCCGCCTCGGTGACGAGCGACATCGCGAAGCGCGCCCGTTCGCGGCTCTTGGGATCGAGGCCGACCTCGTCGATCAGGCGGAACAGGGCGTCGCGCTCGACGAGGTACGCCTGGAGGAGGCGCCGGTAGAGGGGGTTGCTCGCCCACGCGGGATCGACGAATCGCTTGTCCGAGGGGTCTGGAGCCAGCTCGCTGCGTCCGAGCGCCACCTCGAGGAGCTGGCGAGCAGCCTCGAACGCGCCGGTGACGACGACGCCGGGCTCGACGGCGACGCGCCCCAAGAGCCGGCTGAGCGCGGCACCGACCTGCCGGCGGGTGAGGCCGACGAACGGGTTGGCGCCGAGGACGGGCGGGTCGTCGCGGTCGAACCCGCCGGCGGGTGCCTGGCTCGAGTCGGGCGGGTCGGCCACGGCCGTCACGGTAGATCGTCACGGGACGAGGCGAGCTGTCGGCGCAGGTCGCGCTTCGAGAACTTGCCGACCGAGGTCTTGGGGATCCGGTCGATGAAGACGATCTCGTCGGGTAACCACCACCGGGGCACTCGTGGCTCGAGGAACGCCAACAGGTCGGCCTTCGTGTCCGCCGTGGGCGCCACGTCGGCGCGGAGGACGACACAGGCGAGGGGCCGCTCACCCCACTTGGCGTCGGCCACCCCGATCACTGCGGCCTCGGCCACGTGGTGGTGGCCCATGAGCTCGTTCTCGAGCTCGACCGAGCTGATCCACTCACCCCCCGACTTGATGACGTCCTTGGCGCGGTCGACGAGCCGGATGTACCCGTGCGGGTCGATGGTGGCGATGTCGCCGGTCCGGAGCCACCCATCGCTCGTGAACGACTCCGACGAGCGGGGGTCGTCGTGGTACCCGGCCGCGATCCACGGACCGCGCACCTGGAGCTCGCCGGGGGTGTCGCCGTCCCACGGCAGGGGCTCGACTGGGCTGGTCGACTCGGGGCGGGTGATGCGGGCCTCGACACCGATGGCAGGTGGCCCCACGGCCGTGCGCAGCACGGCGCGGCCCTCGGCGTCGAGCGCACGGTCGAGGGTCGACTTGATGTGGCATATCGCCCCGACCGGGCTCGTCTCCGTCATGCCCCAGGCCTGGAGGATCGGCAGGCCCACGCGGGCCCGGTAGGCCTCGGACAGCGCCCGGGGCACCGCGGAGCCGCCGCAGATGATGCTGCGCAGGCTGGTGGTGTCGCGGCCCTCCAGCTCGGGTAGCGCCCCCATCCAGATCGTCGGGACTCCGGCGGCGACGGTGACGCGTTCCGATTCGATGAGCTCGGCCACCGCGCCCGGCGAGAGATCCGGCCCCGGCATGACCAGGGATGCGCCCGCGGCGACGGCGGCGTGGGCAAGACCCCAGGCGTTGGCGTGGAACATCGGTACGACCGGCAGGACCCGGTCGGGTTCGTCGATCGCCAGGGTGCCGGCGGCCATCACCCCGAGGGTGTGCAGGAACGACGAGCGGTGGGTGTAGACGACGCCCTTGGGGTTGCCCGTCGTGCCGCTCGTGTAGCACATCGAGGCGGCTCGACCCTCGTCGTCGACGGTGAAGTCGGCGGGCGCGGCGGCGGCCAGCAGGGCCTCGTAGTCGTGGACCTCGGGGCCGCCCTCGATCGGCGGCACGTCGCCTGTCCCGTCGTCCATCACCACGACGTGCTTGACGGTGTTGAACTGCGGCGTCAGCGGGAGCAGCGCTCGAGCGAGCGACCGGTCGACGAAGATCACCTCGTCCTCGGCGTGGTTCACGATGTAGACGAGCTGCTCCGGAGGCAGCCGGATGTTGAGGGTGTGCAGCACGCGACCGGTGCAGGGGACGGCGAAGTAGAGCTCCAGGTGGCGGGCGGTATTCCAGGCGAAGGTGGCGACCCGGCCCTCGGCGCTCACGCCCAGCGCCTCGAGTGCGCCACCGAGCCGGCGGGCCCGCTCGGCCCACGCGCCGTAGGTGACCCGGTCCCGCCGGGTGGCGGTGACCGTGACCACCTCCTTGTCGGCGAAGAGGCGCTCGGCCCGCTCGAAGAGGTGGGGCAGGGTCAACGGGAAGTCCTGCATGAGGCCACGCACGGCTGGGTCCTTTTCGTCAGTGGTTCGTTCGGGGATCGACGGGTCGAGAGGAGGGTGTGCCGCCCGTTCGGCGGCCCGGGCGGCACACCCACACGCAGCGGGGTTACGCGCCGCGCTGGAACTCGAGGGCCAGCGGTGAGGCGAACAGGCCCTGCACCTCGGTCAGGCCCCCGTCGACGCCGACGTCCGGCTTGAGGATGTGGACCTCGCGGGCCGGTGGCTGACCCGGATCGCTGAAGTCCATGGGTGCGACGAGGCCGGCGGTGTCGACGTTGTCGAGGCTCTGGAAAGCCTCCTGCAGCCCGGCGCGGGTGAGCGCACCGCTCTCACAGGCCGTCTCGAGAATCTGGGCCATCAGCTCGCCCTGGGCGTAGCCGTAGAGCACGAAGTGCGTCGGTGTCTCGCCGGCGAAGCTCGTCGCGAACGAGTCACGCACGGTCGTGGGCCCGGCCGCGTCGCTGGCGTAGGGCGCGATCGGGGACACCATCTCGTAGGACGCCTGCAGGGCGTCCGCCGCCGGGCTGGCCAGCAGCGCGGGGCTGAACGTGGGGTTCGACCCGATGAAGCTCATGTCGAGCCCGTTGGCCTGGGCAACGGCGACGGCCGAGGCGGCCTGGGGCGGGGTGGTGGTCAACAGCACGACACTCGCACCGGCGTCCTCCAGCGCGGTCACCGGGGCGGTGAGGTCCGCGTCCGTGGGCTGGACCTTCTGCGCCGCGATCTCCAGACCGAGCTCATCGGCGGCGTACTGGGCCCCGGCAAGCGCGTTCTCGCCGTAGTCACCCTCGAGGTAGATGTGGCCGACGGTGTCGCCCTCGGCGATGCGGCCTTCGTCGAGGAGCCACTGGATGGCGTTGATCATCTCGATGTCGTAGGTCGCACCCGTGACCACGATGTTGGGGCTGTCGAGCAAGCTCGACGAGAACGACACGGCCATCGTGAGCGCGTTGTCGCGGTCGATGCTGGGACGCAGCGCGTCGATCATGGGCGACCCGAGCAGCTCGTCGAAGGCGAGGACGTCGGGCTGCATGTCGGCGTACAGGGTCGTGGCGTTCTGGGCGTTGTAGGCGTGGTCGCTGACCGTGAACTCCACGGTGCGGTCGCACACGCCACCGTCGGCGTTGCGCGCGTCCCAGAACAGCTGGCGTCCCTGGGCGATGCCCTTCGATGCGCCGGCGAACGGGCCGGACTGGTCGGTGAGGACCCCCAGCGTGATGGTGGCGTCGGTGACGCCCGGGCCGGTCTCGAGCGTGACGGCATCGGCGTCGCCTCCCGCGGCGGTGGCGGACGGCTCGTCGTCCTTGGTCGTGCATGCGGCGGCGGCTGCGAGTAGCAGCGGCACGGTCAGCAACACGCCCAGGCGGCGTGGAACTCGGGATACAGCTGGACTGGACATGGTTCTCTCCTTGGGAAGTGGTGTGGGGGCGTCAAGGACGGGGGGTGGCGGTGGCGACGTTGTCGCCCAACGCCGCGGCTGCGGGTGAGGGGACGGGCCCGAGGGCAGGCTCCCTGGATCGGCGGGCCAGCCACCGCCGGGCCCGCCGGCCTAGCGCCGCGAGACCGCCGGGTTCCGCCAGCAGGAGCGCCACGATGGCGGCGCCGTAGCAGAAGCGGGCGGCGACGCCGGCGGTCACCCCGCCGCCCGTCGGCGAATCGGTCACGAACGGCAGCACGTCGCTGTAGCGCTCGAGGACGACCGGCAGCGACGAGACGAACAGCGCGCCGGCCAACGTGCCCCCCGGCGAGCCGACGCCGCCGATGACGATCATCGCCAGGTACTCGATGGCCAACAGGACGCCGAAGGTCTCGGGCACGATGTGGCGGAAGGCCAGCGCCAACAGGACGCCACCGAGACCGGCGAGCATGGAGGACGCCAGGAACGCGGCCCCTTTGAACCGCGTCACGTGCACGCCCATCACCGAGGCGGCGACCTCGCCGTCACGCACCGCGTGGAGCGCCCGCCCGGCCCGGCTCGACCGCACGTTGCGGTAGAAGAGCCACGCCAACACGACCGCCGCCAGGCCGACGTACCACAGCTTCTCCATGCGGGTGAACGGGACCCCGAGCACATGGAGGGTCTCGCCGGGAACGTCGTCGAAGCTGAACCCGAACACCGTGAGCGGCGGGACATCGCGACCGTTGAAGCCGCCCGTTATGGACTCGGCGTTGACCAGCACGTGCTGGCCCAGGAACACCAACCCCAGCGAGGCCACCCCGAGATAGATGCCCCGGAGGCGGGCGGCGATGGGGCTGAACAGCAGCCCTGCCACACCCGCGGCGATGACCGCGAGCGCGACGGCGACGATCGGCGGCAGGCCCCACCCCACCTGATCTCCCCCGCCGGCCGGCTGCGACGGGGAGGCGAAGAGGGTGTAGCCGTAGGCGCCGACGGCGATGAAGAACGAATGCGCCAGCGACAGCTGGCCTGCCTCGCCCACCAGCAGGTTCAGCCCGAGGGCCGCGACCATGGCGGCGAAGGCGAAGACGCCGACCTGCAGCCAGAACACCTCGAGGTAGAAGGGCGCAACCAGCCCCGCCAGGAGCACGGCGAGACGGGCGACGAGCCCGGCGCGAGGCGTTCCCCGCCGGCCCGACGGGCGGGGCATCGAGCGCT
Source organism: Acidimicrobiales bacterium (assembly GCA_035697145.1). GTDB lineage: Bacteria > Actinomycetota > Acidimicrobiia > Acidimicrobiales > VFJN01 > DASQUK01. The sequence continues at coordinate 162 of DASSDL010000187.1, read as the reverse complement.
CCGTCGGGGCGAGCATCGTGGCGTCAGACACGGGTCGCCTCCGTCGCTCCGAACAGGCCGGTGGGGCGGACGAGCAGCACGCCGACCATCACGACGTAGGGCATGACGCTGGAAAAGCCCTGCCCGAGAAACGAGAGCTGGTCCTGGTAGCCCAGGGTCAGG
>DASSDL010000186.1:0-49974 GCA_035697145.1 Acidimicrobiales bacterium | reverse complement strand
CTGGCCGCCGACGAGCCCGTCCTGGGCCAGGGCGGCGTCGTACACCCGCATGAGCCGGCTCTGCCCTACCGCGGATACCGCCTGCAGCGACACGGCGTCACGGGGGCGCGCCGACTCGAGGCCCAGGGCGGGCAGGCCGGCAGCGATCGCGCCGCTGGTCACCATGATCACCCGGTGGCCGATGCGACGCAGCGCCGCCACCTCGGCACAGAACTTGGCGATGGCGGACTCGTCGATCTCGCCGAGCTCGGTGGTGATCGACGAGGAACCGACCTTGGCCACGACGATCACGGACCGGTGCCCCAGCGTCGACGGATGGCGAGGCAATAGCGAACGTTGAGGCGAGGGCGAGGCAATGACGAACGGTAGGCGTTCGCCCGTGCCTCAGCCTTCCTCGAGCGTTCGCTATTGCCTCGGGTGGCTGCGCTCATTCGAGCCCCTCGTCGTCTTGGTAGTCGAACACGAGCGATCCGATGCGCACCGGGTCACCGGACTTGGCCCCCGCCCGGGCCAGTGCCCTGTCCACACCGAGGCGGTGGAGCCGGCGGTGGGCCTCGGCGAGCGCCTCGGGCCGTGTCAGGTCGGACAACGCCACCGCGCGGGTCGCCTCCCGGCCCTCGACCACCCAGCCGCCACCGTCGGGAACCACCTCGTAGCCGGCCCGGACCGGGCGGTGGACCACGAACTGGCTCGGCTCCGGCAGGTCGGCCCGGGCGCGGCGGACGGCGTCCGCCAACCGCCCGGTGAGCTGCGGGATCCCGGTGCCGGTCACTGCGGACACCCGCAGGTCCAGCTCCACGTCGCGTGCCCGATCGCCGTCGACGCCCGGGCCGACCAGGTCGGCCCGGCTGCCGATGACGACCCGCTCCCGTTCGAGCAGGTCGGGCTGGTAGGCCCCCAGCTCGGCCAGCAGCACCTCGAGCTGCTCGGCGGGCGGCCGCTCGGCCACCGGAGCCAGATCGAGCAGCAGGCACAGGACGCGGGCCCGTTCGATGTGGCGCAGGAAGCGGTCGCCCAGCCCGCGTCCCTCGCTCGCCCCCTCGATGAGCCCGGGGATGTCGGCCACCACGAACTCGTAGCCGTCGTCGAGGCGCACCACGCCGAGATGAGGTTCCAGCGTCGTGAACGGATAGTCCGCCACCTTCGGCTTGGCGGCGGAGATGCGGCTGATGAGCGTCGACTTGCCCACGTTCGGGAACCCCACCAGCGCCACGTCCGCCAGCAGCTTGAGCTCGAGGCGGAGCCAGCGCTCCTCTCCCGCCTCGCCCTGCTCGGCGAACGCCGGCGCCCGCCGCCGGTTGGACAGGAAGCGGGCATTGCCACGCCCCCCTCGTCCACCCTCGGCCGCGACGTACCGGTCCCCGGCGCGGACCAGGTCGGCCAGCACGATGCCGTCGCGGTCCAGCACGACCGTCCCCTCGGGGACGGGCACCAAGAGGTCCCGCCCGCCGGCGCCGTGGCGGCGCTTGCCCTGGCCGTGGGTGCCGTCGCCGGCACGCCGGAACGGCTGGTCCTTGAACGCAAGCAGCGAAGCCATGTTGTGGTCGGCCACCAGCCACACATCGCCCCCGGATCCCCCGTCGCCGCCGTCCGGCCCCCCCTTGGCCACGTGCGCCTCCCGCCGGAACGACACGGACCCTGCGCCCCCGTCCCCGGCCTTGACATGGAGGTTGCACTCGTCGACGAATTGCGACACTGCCTCGGGAGTATGACGGCCCCCGGGAGCCGGTGCGAACCGCGAAAGGGCCCCCTGTCACCAGGGGGCCCGTCACGATCTGGGGTGCGACCTAGTCGGCCGGAATGATGTCGACCAGCTTGCGGCCCTTGCGCTGGCCGAACTTGACGGTGCCGCTCGCCATCGCGAACAGCGTGTCGTCGCCGCCCCGGCCGACGTTCTCGCCGGGGTGGAAGCGGGTGCCGCGCTGGCGGACGATGATCGTGCCGGCATTGACGGCGGTGCCGTCGTACACCTTCACGCCGAGCCGTTTGGCCTGAGAGTCGCGCCCGTTCTTGGTCGAACCGGCGCCCTTGGTCTTGGACATGTCGTCACCTATCCCTTGGAGATGCCGGTGATCTCGATGGTCGAGTAGCGCTGACGATGGCCCCAGCGGCGAGCGCTGTTGGTCTTGTTCTTGTACGTGAAGCCGGTGACCTTGGGGCCCTTGTTCTCGCCCACTACCTTGGCCGTGACCTTGGCCTTGCTGAGCGCCTTCGGGCCGGCAAGCACCGTTTCGCCGTCGACGACCAGGACGGGCGTCAGCTCGATCTTGCGGTCGTCGCCGTCGTCACCGCCCACCAGCTCCACGTCGAGCCGCTGGCCCTTCTCGACCCGGTACTGCTTGCCACCGGTCTTGATGACTGCGTACATGCGATCTGCCTCGTGATGGGGACGGGTCAGCCTACCGGCCGCCCGGCGAGAGCCGCCACCCTGCGCACCCGACGAACGTGCGACCCTCAGTCCGGCAGCAGCTCCTTGTCGATGAGCACACCGCGCCCCTCGCACTCCGGGCAGCGCTCGGCGAACGACTCGAGCAACCCCTCGCCGATGCGCTTGCGCGTCATCTCGCACAGTCCCAGCTCGGAGATCTCGAACACCTGCGTGCGGGTCTTGTCCCGGGACAGGGCGTCGCGGAAGACCCGAACCACCTCTTCGCGGTTGTCCCTGCGCTCCATGTCTATGAAGTCGACGACGATGATGCCGCCGATGTCTCGTAGCCGGAGCTGGCGGGCGATCTCCACCGCGGCCTCGAGGTTGTTCTTGAAGACCGTCTCCTCGAGGCTCGAGCGACCCACGTTCTTGCCGGTGTTGACGTCGATGACCGTGAGCGCCTCGGTGCGCTCGATGATGAGCGATCCGCCCGAGGGCAGCCAGACCTTGCGGTCCAGGGCCCGGTGGAGCTGCTCGTGCACGTGGTGGCGCTCGAACATGGGCAGCGACTCGGTCTCCGGGTCGTAGTACTCCACCCGGTCGGCCAGCTCGGGGCTGATCGACGCCACGTAGTCGCGCACGGCGATGTACAGCTCGCGGTTGTCGATGAGGACGCTGCGATACTCCTGGCTGAACTCCTCGCGAATCACGCGCACCGCCATGTCGGGCTCGCGGTAGAGCAGGGCGGGGGCCTTGGACCGCTTGGCCAGCCGCTCGACCTGGTCCCACTGCGAGAGCAGCCGGCGCACGTCGTCCTCGATCTCCTCGGTGGTGACGCTCTCGGCCGCGGTCCGCACGATCACGCCGTGCTGGGCCGGCTTCACCCGATCGAGGATCGACCGCAGCCGCTTCCGCTCGTCGTCGGGCAGCCGCTTGGAGATGCCGTAGGTCGACGAGTTGGGGATCAACACCACGAACCGACCCGGCAGCGACACCTCCTGGGTCAGGCGGGCGCCCTTGGCCCCGATGGGATTCTTGGTGACCTGGCAGAGGATCGTCTGGCCCGCCTTGAGGACGTCCTCGATCCGAGGCCGACCCGCCGTTGTGCCCCCCTCGATGTCCTCGGGGTCGTAGTGGACGTCGCCCCGGTAGAGCACAGCATTCTTGGGGGTACCGATGTCGACGAACGCCGCCTCCATCCCCGGCAGCACGTTCTGCACCCGACCCAGGTAGATGTTGCCGTGGATCTGCGACACGTCGTCCGACGGGTAGGACACGTAGTGCTCGATCAGCGACCGCCCCTCGAGGACGGCGATCTGCGTGGCCTTGGGGGTGACGTGGACCGTCATCATGTAGCGGCCGACCGGGCGACCCTTGCGCTCGCGTCCCCGCCGCCGTTCGAGTGTCTCCTCGTCGATCTCGACGGGGTCGTGGGCGATCACCGCCTCGATGGGACTACCCGGCTGGCTGGCGCCCGACCCCGACGAGCGCCCGCGACCGCCCCGCCGGCGGCGCCGCCGCTTGCCCGCGTCGCCGGAGTCGTCGGCGGGCGTGGCCGGCTCCGCCGTCCGCAGCGCGTCGGCGGGGATCGTGTCGCCGATCTTGGGCTTGGCCGGTGCCCCGGGCGGCGAGGCCTTGCGGACAAGGGCCTTGGCGGCGGCCTCGACCGAGGCCGGCCGGCCCTCGCGGTGGAGGTCGGGCAGCTCGGGCATGCGATTGTCCCCGCCGCCTTCGGCGGCCGGCTCGGCGGGTTCGGCCGACGTCACCCGCGAGCCTGCGGCAGCACGGGCCGCCGGGGCGGCGTCGATCCCTGCAGGCTCGGACTTGTCGGCACCGACCGCAGTGGCGTCGGTGCGAGGCTTGCTGCGCTTGCGGCCGCCCCGGGAGCCGCGGCGCCGCCGCTTGCGTGCCGCGCCCTCCGGGGAGCCGGCGGTGCCGGGCACGGCGCCGTTGCCGTCGCCCGAGCCGGTTCCCGGCGCGGCCGTAGGCGGCGTCGACGCCGCCGAAGCGGAAGAGCCCGCGGCGTCGGGGGCCGCGGTGGGCGTCGGCGCCTCAGGTGCCGGTTCTGGCGCCTCCGTGCCACCGGGCACAGCTCTCTCGGACATGGGTCAGTTCCCTTCTCATGACGCACGCACCTCGGCGTGCGGAGGCGGCGTCGCTGCCGGCGGGAGGTCGATGACCTCACGCCGGGCGCCGCCGACCTGCGTCCATTGATTGACACGAGTGACCCGAGCGGCGCGCCAGGTGGGATCGACCGCGGCCAAGAACTCGGCCGGGCGCAGCCCCCGGGGCTGCGTGGCCAGCTCGGCCTCGATAGTCGTCCCATCGAGCACCTCGGCGCTGAGGATCGCGGGGCGCACGTCGTCGGTGACGCTGCGTCCCTTGCGCTGCCGGGTCACGACCAACTCGGGAGCGGCCAGCGCACCCGCCATCGCGTGCGCGACGGCGGACGGCAGGGCCGCCCCCACTTCGATGTGCCAGGTGCAGCTGGTGACGGCCTGTTGGAGGGATGTGGCTCCCGCCGGCAGGGCCACCACCGCCTGCACCTCGATCCCCTCGGGCAACGCGGGAGCGAGCCGTCGGGGCAACTCGTGGAGCTCGACGTCACCCAGCGCGTCGCGCAGGGCCACATCGAGGTATTCGCCGTGCGACTCGTACGCCGTCGAAAGGGCGAGCCCGAAGCTCAGCTTGGGTCGGGGGGAATAGCCCTCGGTGTACGCGATGGGGAGCTCGGCCCGGCGCAGCGCGCGCTCCCAGATGCGAGCCACGTCGCGGTGGCTCGTGAACCTGATCTTCCCCAGCTTCGAGAAACGCACCCGGATGTGGCTGTTCACGACGGTGCCCCCACGGGCTGCCTGAGGGAGCGGAGCTCGACCGGGACGGAGGTGCCCGGGAGGTGCCCAGTCGAGAGGTCCTGCCCGGTCCCCTGGCTGCCGCCGGCGGGCGCCACGGCCGACGCCACCACGTGCTCTATGCCGTACCCGGTGCAGGCACCGCAGTCGTAGCAGGGCGTCCAGCGGCAGTCGGGCAGGCCGACCTCGGCCAGCGCGTCCTGCCAGTCCTGCCACAGGAAATCCTTGTGCAACCCGGCCGAGATGTGGTCCCAGGGCAGCACCTCGGCGTCGGTGCGGTGCCGATAGACGTACCAGTCGAGGTCGAGGCCGTGGTCGGCCATCGCCTCCAGCCACAACTCGAGCCGGAAGTGCTCGCTCCACTCCTGGAACGTCCCGCCTCGCCGCCACACCTGCTCGATCACCGGGCCCAGCCGCCGGTCTCCCCGCGAGGCCAGCCCCTCCGCCAACGTCGCCCGGGGGTCGTGCCAGGTGAGCTGCAGGCCCTTGCTGTGCCTCGCGACGTCGCGCAGGAGCCCGATCTTGCGGTACAGCTCCTCGACCGTGTTCTGCCCGAACCACTGGAAGGGCGTGAACGGCTTGGGCACGAAGCCGCCCACCGACGCCTTGACCGACACGCCCTTGGTGTAGGTGCGACCGATCTCGACACAGTTGCGGGCCAGCTCGTAGATGCCGAGCGTGTCCTCGTCGGTCTCCGAGGGCAGCCCCGTGAGGAAGTAGAGCTTCACCCTGCGCCAGCCCTGGCTGAAGGCGCTCGTGACCGCGCCGTACAGGTCTTCCTCCCGGATGAGCTTGTTGATGATCTGGCGCATCCGCCAGGTCCCGGCCTCGGGGGCGAAGGTGAGGCCCGTACGGCGTGCCTTCTGGATCTGCGCGGCGATGCCCACGGTGAACGCGTCGACCCGCAGGCTGGGCAGGCTGACGGACACCTGGCCGCACGTCGAGGGATCGTCGACGATGCCCTGCACCACCGACTCGATCCCTGAGAAGTCGGCCGTGGACAGGCTGGTGAGCGCAACCTCGTCGTAGCCGGTCCGGCGCAGGCCCTCGGACACCATCGTGCGCACCTGCTCGGCGGGGCGCTCCCGCACGGGGCGGGTGATCATGCCCGCCTGGCAGAAGCGGCAGCCCCGCGTACAGCCCCGGAAGACCTCGACGTTGAGCCGGTCGTGCACCACCTCGGTGAGGGGCACAAGCTGGTTGCGTGGGTACGGCCAGGCCGCCAGGTCGGCGATGGTGCGTTTCTCGACCCGTTCCGGGACGTCGGGATAGCGCGGCCGGATGGCCCGGATGGCCGGCCCGTCGTAGTCGATCTCGTACATCGACGGGACGTACACCCCCTCGACGCGGGTCAGCTCGCGCAGCATCCCCCGGCGACTGCCCTCGGTGCGGCCGGACGCCTTCCAGTCCGCCAGCACCGCCGTGATCTCCGAGACGACCTCCTCGCCGTCACCCACCACCACGAAGTCGAGGAAGTCGGCGAGCGGCTCGGGGTTGTAGGTGCAGTGGCCCCCGGCGGCGATCAGCGGGTGCTCCGGGCGCCGCTCCGCCGCCCGCACGGGGACGCCGGCCAGGTCGATGCAGTTGAGCAGGTTGGTGTACGTCAGCTCGGCCGACAGGTTGAACGCCAGCACATCGAAGTCGCCGGCGGCACGGTGGGTGTCCACCGAGAACATGGGGATCCGCTCGCGCCGCATGACCGCCTCGAGGTCACCCCAAGGCGCGTACGCCCGCTCGGCCACGGCATCGTCGCGCTCGTTCAGGATCTCGTAGAGGATCTGGAGGCCCTGGTTGGGCAGCCCGATCTCATACGTGTCCGGATAGGTCAGGAGCCAGGACACCCTGCCCGGACCGTGCTCTGGACGTTGCGCACCGAGCTCCAGCCCGATGTAGCGGGCCGGCTTCTCCACATCTGCGAGATGTGGCTCGAGCTGCGTCCAGACAGAACCCATGTCTGATCCAGGGTAGCGGGGCGCCCCTCCGTGCCCCGAACCGCGCTGGGAGCGGTCAGGAGGCGTCGCGGCGTGACGAAGCGCGGTGCCAGCGGGCGGTCAGCACCAGCCCGCCTGCGTCCACGAGCACGAACGCCAGCCGGGAGGCGATCGCCACTGTGGCGGCGACGCCGCCGGCCATCCCCGACGAGGCGACGAACACCGCCTCCCGGATCCCGGCCCCGGCGGGAACCGGGACCGCCGCGAACCCCGCGACCCACGACAGGGTGGTGGCGATGCCGATGCGGAGGATCGGGGGGTCGGGCACCAGCGCCCGCGCCACCAGCCACGTTGCCGCCCAGATGAACAACCATGCGGGCACGTAGCGGAGGACGACGCCGGCCGTCGCCCGCCACTCCGGCAGTGGCACGTCACCACCCCTCCCGATGAGTCGCACCACCACCCTGCGTGCTCGGCCGAGGACGGCGGGATGGAGTGCCGCCAAGCCGAGCGGCAGAAGCAGCAGCAACGCCAGCGCCGCCGGCGACTTCGCCTGCTGGGCGAGGTCGAGCGGCACGAGCACCGCGGCAACGGCCAGACCCGCCAGATACAGGGTCGCGAGCGACAGCGCCACGCTCGGGTAGGCCCGGCTGGCCGGCACCCCGCCCCGGCGGGCCAGCTCGCCCCGCCCGACGACGGGCCACACCCCACCGGGCACGTACTTGCCTATCTCGCCCGAGTAGTACCAGGCAATGACCCGCCGGCGGCCGGGGCGATAGCCGAGCAGCCCCAGCGCGTCCTCCCAGCACCACGCGATCCAGGTCATGGCCGCGGCGGCGGACAGGACCGCCAGCACTAGCCAGCCAGGTGCAGCATCGGCGATCTGATCCCGCACCTCGGACCACTGCGACACCAGGGTGGCGGCCACGAAGCCGATGCACACGAGGGCCAACACCGCCCCCACCAGGGTCGGCACTCCCAGCCACCGGAGGCGCCGCGGTGTCGGCGGACCCGCCGGGGGGAGGGAAGGTTCAGGCGCAGTGCCCAGCACCGGACCAGTCTTGTCGATGCGTGGCGTCAGGCGGCAGTCAGTCGGCGTCGACGCGGGCGGCCCCCGCGACGCCGACCGTCAGCCGAAGCGGCGCATGTGCACGTTGAGCACCAGGCCCACCGCCAACCAGGACGCCACCACCGACGACCCGCCGTAGCTCATGAACGGCAGGGTGATGCCCGTGATCGGCATGATGCCCATTGTCATGCCGACGTTCTGGAACACCTGGAACACAAGCAACGACAACACGCCGCCGCAGATGAGCGTGCCCAACCGGTCGTGGGCGATCTGCGCCGTGCGCAGGATGCGCACACACATCAGCGCGAACAGGGCCAGAAGCGTGGCCGACCCCACGAAGCCGAGCTCCTCGCCCAACGCGGTGAAGATGAAGTCGGTGTGCTGCTCGGGCACGAATCCCAAGCGGGTCTGCGTGCCCTCGAACAGCCCCTTGCCCGCCGCGGCGCCGGAGGCGATGGCCGCCTTCGACTGGTCCAGGTTGTAGGTCTCCGCCTCCAGGCCTTGGTCCTGGTCGAGGAACTCCGTGAGCCGATCGCGCTGGTAGTCCTCCAGCAGGTCCGAGTTGAGCACGCCGATGATGGCCACGACCCCGAACGCCGTCAGCACCACGATGTGCCGGACACGGGCGCCGCCCACGAACACCAGGCCGGTGATGATGGCTACGAACACCATCGCTGTCCCCAGGTCGGGCTGGGCCAGGATCAATGCCACGGGCACGGCGCAAAGCACCAGGCCGAGGCCCAGCCGCCGGGCCGACAAGGGTGGGTCGAACCGGGCGAGCAGCGCCGCCATCGCGAAGATCGTCCCCACCTTGGCGAGCTCGGCCGGCTGGAGTTGGAACGGGCCGAGCTGGAACCATGCCTGCGTGCCGCGCCGCTCGGTCCCCAGCGGCGACAGCACCAGCCCCAGCGCCAGCACCATGGCCAGGTACGGGAGCCAGGCGAAGTCCCGCAGGCGGCGGTAGTCCACGAGCGTGACCAGCACCATGCCGACCACGCCGATGCCGATGAACAACAGCTGCCGGCGCAGATAGGACAGGTCGTAGGCGTCGGGATCGGTCCCCCGGGTCGACGACAGGATCATGAGCGCCCCGAGCGCCGACACGGCCGCCGCGCAACCCAGCAGCACCAGGTCGACGTGCTTCCAAGCCGCCGGTGTCCGGGGATGGAACAGGCTGTCGTCGCGCCGCCGGCCGCGACCCAACCCCGGCGCGCCCAACAGGCGCTCGCGCGCCGGGAGGCGTCCGAGGTCGAGGGTGCCCCCGGCCATCAGTGAATGCCGACTCCGCCGGCTGCTCGCGGTTCGAGCCCGCTCATCAGTGCGCCTCCAGTCATCCGCGGAATCGGCATTCAGTCGTACGCCCCCTGGCCGCCGCCGGTGAGGCCGCCACCCTCGAGGTTGACCGGCAGCCCGTTGGGAGTGGCGGCCGGCTTGGGCGTGAGGCCCGCAAGCACCTCGAAGATGCGCCGGACGACGGGGGCAGCCGACGTGGCGCCGAAGCCCGACTCCTCGAGCACTGCGGTCACCTGGTACCGCGGCGCAGTGGTCGGCCCGAACGCAGAGAACAAGGCCGTGTCGGCCTTGTTGTCGACCTGGGCGGTGCCGGTCTTGCCTGCGATCGGGAAAGCGTCGAGCGGGAAGCCGGCGAACGCCCGCGCCGCCGTCCCCCGCACCGGCACGCCGGCCAGGCCGTCGAGCAATGCTTGGCGTTCGACGGGGGTCATCTCGACCCGCCCGGCGGCCTTGGGCTGGAACTCCTGCGTCACCTTGCCGGTCTGGTAGCCCTGGGCGCGCAGGGCGATCTGCGGGACGTAGCGCGTGCCGCCGTTGGCCAACGTGGCGTAGCCGTTGGCGAGCTGCAGCGGCGTCACCAGCACGTCGCCCTGGCCGACACCCACGTTGACGCTGTCGCCCGTGCGCCACACGGGGTCGTTGCAGTTGGTGGCCTCGCAGAAGTCGCGCCTCCAGGTCGGCCCCGGGATGCGTCCCGGGCGCTCGCCGGTCAGCGCCACGCCGGTCTCCTCCCCGATCCCCCACGGCGCCAGCAAGCCCTGCAGGCCCTCGTCCCCGAAGCGCTCGCGCTGCAGCCAGAACTGGGCCCCCACGTTGTAGAAGAAGGCGTCGGACGACACCGTGAGGGCGTCACTGATGGTGACCGATCCGTACGCGGCCCCGCCGGCGTTGCTGCGGTAGCACTTGAGGCCCGTGCAACCGGGGATCAGGTAGCCGCCGCCATCGTGGAACACGGTGTCCGGCGCCATGAGGCCGGAGTGAAGGGCGGCGTACCCCATGAACAGCTTGTAGGTGGAGCCCGCCGCCCACTGGCCCGTGATCGCCCAGTTGTTCAGCGGCTCGCCGTTGGCGGGGTTGTTGAGGAAGCTCCACTCGCCGGCGTCGATGCCGTCCACGAACGCCGTGGGGTCGTAGGTGGGGTACGACGCGAGGGCCAGCAGCTGGCCGTTGTTGGGATCCTCGACGACCGTGGCGCCGGTGGTGGCGTTGTTGGGCGGGTTGTCGTCCCTCGGCGGCCGGGCCCGGGCGTCGGCCAGTCCCTGCTGCAACGCCTGCTCGGCCAGGGCCTGGAGATCGATGTCGATGGATAGCACCAGGTCGTCGCCCGGCCGAGGCTCCCGGTCGCTGATGACCCGCACCGGGTCGCCCTCGGCGTCGACCTCGATGCGTCGGACACCGGGCGTGCCCCGTAGGTACGGCTCGTAGGTGCGCTCGACGCCGGCCTTACCGATGTGGTCGTTGAGCGTGTACGGCTTGGCGGTGTCCCCGGCCGCCTGGACGTACGTCAGCTCGTCGTCGGCGATCTGTCCCACGTACCCGAGCGTGTGGGCCGCGAGCGTGCCGTAGGGATAGTGCCGGACGGCGGTGCGCTCGACCACCACGGAGGGGAACACCTCGGCGTGCTCGTCGAGATAGATCTTCAGCTCCTCCGGGACGTCGGTGGCCACGGGCACCGGGGCGTAGCGGCTGTAGCGCTTGTCGCCGAGCCGCCGGGTGATCTCCTCGGGGGTGATGGGGTGGCCCGCGGCGGTCACCTCGTAGGTGATCCGTTGGAGCAGCTCCGCCTGGGCAGAGCGGGCGAGATCGCCAAAGGCGTTCCGGTCGATCGCCACCACCACCGCCACCCGGTTGTCGACCAGCACCTTGCCGTTGCGATCGAGGATCCGCCCTCGGGGCGCCTCGACTTGGACGGTGCGCACCCGGTTCGCCTCGGCCTGCAGCTGATAGTCGGACGAGCCGACCACCTGGAGGTCGTAGAGGCGGGCAAACAGTGAGGCGAACAGGGCCGTGGCGACCACGGCCATCATCGACAGCCGCAACCGCGGCACCTTGTTGCCGCCGCCGCGACCGTTGGCACCGGCACCGTTGCCGCGCGGCAGGCTCAACGGAGCGCCACCTCGAGCCGGTCGGGCTCGGTGGGACCGTGCACCCAGCGCATCACCGCCATGGCGGGCAGCACCAAGGCGGCGTTCCACAACGCGACCGCGGCGGCGATGGCCGGCAGGTCGCCCCACGGGTATGGGGTGCCGATGAGGTGGCCGACACCGGTGTAAAACGCGCTCGCCACCAGGGCAGCGACGGCGGCGACGGCCAGGGGCCACCACCCGGTGGGCCGGAACAACCCGCCACATACGAGGCCCACGCCGTAGCCGACCACCGCGTAGGTCAGCGCCGAGAGCCCAAAGGGGCTGTCGAGCACCAGATCGAAGACCAGGCCGGCGCAGAAGCCGTAGGTGACGCCCCGGTCCGGTCCGCCGGTGAGCGCCGCCGCCACCGTCACCAGCAGCATCAGGTCACCCACGGCCCCGACGACCCGCAAGTCGGCGACGATCGCGATCTGCGCCACGAGCGCCACGACTAGCACGAGAGCGCCCCGCAGCGGTGTCAGGCGGCGGGACCGCATTGTGCCTCAGCCCCCGTCCGTCCAGAGCATGACGGTCAGGTAGGAGAGCTGGTCGACGTCGACGAGCGGATCGACGTCGAGATCGAGCGCCAGCCCGCCCGATCCCTGACGGGACGACGCCACCGTGCCGACCGGGATCCCGGGCGGGTACGCGCTGCGGTCCACGCCGCTGGTCACCACACCGGTCCCCTTGGGCACCTTGGTGCCGGGACTGATCGCAGAGTCGACCGACAGCGGGTCGCCGCGACCCCGTCCCCGGGCCGTGCCCAGGTCGCCGGTGGTGGCTAGGCGCACACCGACCTGGAACTCGGGGTCGGTCAGCAGCTCGACCATGGAGCTCCCCCCGGTGGCCTGGCTCACGCGGCCGACCAGGCCGGCTCCGGTGACCACCGGCATCCCGACCGCGATTCCGTCGTCCGTGCCCTTGTCGATCTCGATCGCGTGGCTGAAGTTGGAGCGCGGCCCGGACACGACCCGCGCCGTGGCCGTCTCGACGTTGCCCGCCCACGGCAGATCCAGCGAAGCCGACAGCTCGGCGAGCTGCCGCTCGGCGTCGGAGGTCTGCACACCCTCGGCCTCCGCCGCCTCGGCCTGGGCCCGCAGCTCCTCGTTCTCGCGCTGGAGGTCGTCGTAGTCGGTCACGCCGTGCCAGGCGTTGCGCACCGGCGCGGTGACCGTGTCGACCGCACCCTCGACGGGGCCGATCACCGCCGACGCGCCCTCGCGTACCTCGCGGACGACGGGCGCGTCCCGCAGCCCCACGGTCAGCAGCGTGACCGACGCCAGGACGAGGACGGCGAACCGGGTGCGCGATCCGGTCGGGGGAGAAATCGCCATGGGGGGCTAGTAACCAGTCGACGAGAACAGGACACTCTTGAGGGCGTCGAACTCCTCCAGCGACTGCCCCGAGCCCACGGCCACGGCGTGGAGCGGGTTGGGGGCGATCACGATGGGCATGCCGGTCTCGTGGTGCAGCCGGGCGTCGAGCCCGTTGAGCAGGGCGCCGCCGCCGGCGAGGCAGATGCCCTTGTCCATGATGTCGGCAGCGAGCTCGGGTGGCGTCTTGTCGAGCGTCACCTTCACCGCGTCGATGATGGCCGACACCGGCTCCTCGATGGCTTCGCGGACCTCGTCGGTGGTGGTGACGATCGTCTTGGGCAGACCGGTCATGAGGTCGCGGCCGCGGATCTCGGCCTGCAGCTCCTCGAGCAGCGGCCACGCCGAGCCCAGCGCGATCTTGACCTCCTCAGCGGTCCGCTGGCCGATGGCCAGGCCGTACTCCTTCTTCACGAAGTTGACGATCCCCTGGTCGACCTCGTCGCCGGCCACCCGGATCGACTGGCTGGTGACGATGCCCCCCAGGGAGATGACCGCTACCTCACTGGTGCCACCGCCGATGTCGACGATCATGTTGCCCGTCGGCTCCTGGACGGGCAGCCCGGCGCCGATGGCGGCGGCCATCGGCTCCTCGATGATGTAGGCCGGCCTGCGGGCCCCGGCGTACTCGGCCGCCTCCTGCACCGCCCGCTGCTCGACACCGGTGATGCCGGAAGGCACGCAGATCACCATCCGGGGCTTGCCCCAGCGTCGGTTGTGGGCCTTGCGGATGAAGTAGCTGAGCATCCTCTCGCAGATCTCGAAGTCCGCGATGACGCCATCCTTCAGTGGCCGGATGGCCTCGATGTGGCTCGGCGTGCGGCCGACCATCCGCTTGGCTTCGATGCCGACCGCGACGGGCCGGCCGTCGCGCACGTTCACGGCGATGACCGAGGGTTCGTTGAGCACGATCCCCTTGCCGCGCACGTAGATCACCGTGTTGGCCGTCCCGAGGTCGACCGCCATGTCTCGGCCCGTCAGCGAAGAGAAGAAGTTGTCGGGCATGGGCTCGCGGTCCTCCGCCCTCCTCGGCTCGCAAAAACGGCGGCTCGTCGTAGGTTAACGAACCCCCGTCCGCCCGCGAGCGACCCCCCTGTTGCGATCGCGTCGCACTTCGGGGTGCGGGGTCGAGGCGCGGACGCGCGTGCGCCGCGGGAGCGTGAGGGACGCGATTCGTGGCGCGCTAGGCGAGCCCCGGGAACCAGAGCGCGACCTCCCGCGCCGCGGACTCGTGCCCGTCGCTGGCGTGCACCAGGTTCTCGGTGGTGACGGCGGCGAAGTCACCCCGTATCGATCCCGGTTCGGCGTCCTCGACCTTGGTGGCGCCCACCATCTTCCGCACCAGCAGGTACGTGTTCTCGTCGGGCCCCTCGACCACCATGGCGAACACCGGCGAACGAATGATGAAGGCGACCAAGTCACCGTAGAACGACTTGCCCTGGTGTTCGGCGTAGTGCCGCTCGGCGAACGCCTCGTCGACCTGGCGAAGCTCGGCGGCAACCAGCGTGAGGCCCTTGCGCTCGAGCCGGCTGATGACCTCACCCACCAGGCCCCGCTCGACGGCGTCGGGCTTGCACATGACGAAGGTGCGGTTCTTCACCGGGCGGAGGGTAGGGGGCGACCCGGCCGGTCGTGAAACCCGCGGTGGGACTCCCGCTAGGGCGCCGGTCAGCCGAGCAGGCCCAGACGGCGGCACGCCGTGCGCGCCGCGCCCACCGTGTACAGCGACCCGCTGACCATCACCAGCCCGCCCCCATCGGCGCCGTTCGCTCCCGCCTCGGCCTCGGCGGCGCGCCAGGCCCGCGCGAGCGCATCCCCGACCTCGGGAACCGCCTCGACCCGCACACTCCGCGCCGCAACGACCTTGGCCAGCTTGTCGGCCGCGATCCCCCGCGGCGACGGCGGCGTGCATGTGACCACCTCGTCGCCGGCGCGGACCCCGAAGCAGTCGAGCATCTCGTCGAGGTCCCGCCCGCCGAGCAACCCCAACACCCAACGCCGCCTGCCCGCCACGTCGAACTCGTCGGCGAGGGTCGCCGCCGCGACCCGGGCACCGTCGGGATTGTGCGCAGCGTCGAGCACCAGCAGCGGCGCCCGGTGCACCACCTCGAACCGCCCGGGCAGGCGCAGCCCCCCGAACGCCTCGGCCACCACGTCGGGTGCCAGCGCCCGGCCGAAGAACGCCTCCACGGCCGCGACCGCGGCCACGGCATTGTCGCCCTGGTGGGCCCCGTGGACCGGCAGGAACACGTCCTCGAGCACGCCGTTGGGCGTCCGCAGGTCGACGACCTGACCGCCCAGGGCCAGCCGGTCTGCGATCACGCCGAAGTCACGGTCCCGCAGCCACACGTCGGCTGGTCCTTCGGCCTCGAACAGTGGGCGCAACTCCGGATCCGGCTCGCCCAGGACCAGATGGCTCCCGGGTTTGACGATGCCGGCCTTCTCGTCGGCGACGCGTCGCCGCCAGTCGCCGCGGCCGTTGGTGTGGTCCTTGCCCACGTTGGTGACGACCGCCACTTGGCCGTCGGCCACGTTGGTGGCATCCCAGCGCCCGAGCAGGCCCACCTCCACCGCAGCCACGTCCACGGCCACCTGGCTGAACCAGGCGAAGCCGGCGGCCGTGAGCAGCTCGAAGTACGACGGCCGCTCCTCGAAGAACCGCTGGTCCTCCAGCGACTTCAGCTCGCCCATGACCCGGGCGAGCTCCTCGGGCTCGATCGGCTCGCCGTTGCGGGCGATCCGCTCGGTGACGTGCTCGAGGTGGGGGCTCGTGTAGCTGCCGGCGGAGAGCTGGTGCGCGGCGAGCAGCGCCGAGATCATGCGGGCGGTGGAGCCCTTGCCGTTGGTGCCGGTCAGGTGGATGACGGGGTAATCGTGCTGGGGATCGCCGAGAACCTCGACCACCCGCCGCATCCGGTCCAGCGACAGCCCCTCGACATGGCCGGCCGAGATGGCCGCCGTCTTCTCGAGGTTGATGTGGTCGTCGAGGTAGGCCTGGGCCTCTTCGAAATCCATGCGGGAACTCACGTCAGCCCTGGCGACGTCGCCGCATCCCCCGCTCTTGCCGCCTCCGGCGGCGGGCCGCTCGGGCCACAGCCTCGCCTTCGCTCGGCCTCAGGTTCGAAATCCAAGAAACGATGGCCGGCGTCGTCAGGACGCGGCGCGACGTGGCCGCTGCCGCGGGGCCTCGGCCCGGGGCACGAGGGTCGGGTTGACCCGCTCCAGCACGACGGCCCGGTCGATCACGCACTTGCCCACGTCGCTGCGGCTGGGCAGCTCGTACATGAGGTTGAGCAGCACCTCTTCGAGGATGGCCCGCAGGCCCCTGGCGCCGGTCCCCCGCAACAATGCCTGCTCGGCGATGGCCTCCAGAGAGTCGTCGGCGAACTCGAGTTCGACGTCCTCGAACTCGAAGATCTTCCGGTACTGCTTGATGAGGGCGTTCTTCGGCTCGCCCAGGATGCGAACAAGCGCCTCCTGGTCGAGGCTCGATACCGCGCCGATGACGGGCAGGCGGCCGACGAACTCGGGGATGAGCCCGAACTTGAGCAGGTCCTCGGGCTGCACCTGCTCGAGCAGCACGCCGAGGTCCTTGTCGTCATAGCGGCTGACGTCGGCCGTGAAGCCCACGCCGTTGCGACCGACCCGGCTCTCGATGATCTTCTCGAGCCCGGCGAACGCCCCGCCGCAGATGAACAGGATGTTGGTGGTGTCGATCTGGATGAACTCCTGGTGGGGGTGCTTGCGACCCCCCTGCGGCGGCACCGACGCCGAGGTGCCCTCCAGGATCTTGAGCAGCGCCTGCTGCACGCCCTCGCCCGAGACATCGCGGGTGATCGACGGGTTCTCGCTCTTCCGGGCGATCTTGTCGATCTCGTCGATGTAGATGATGCCCGTCTCGGCCTTCTTGACGTCGTAGTCGGCAGCCTGGATGAGCTTGAGCAGGATGTTCTCGACGTCTTCGCCCACGTAGCCCGCCTCTGTGAGCGCCGTGGCGTCGGCGATGGCGAAGGGCACATTGAGCATGCGGGCCAGCGTCTGGGCCAGCAGCGTCTTGCCGCAACCCGTCGGCCCGATGAGCAGGATGTTGGACTTGGTCAGCTCGACGTCGCCCGAGGGGGTGCCGCCGTATTGCACCCGCTTGTAGTGGTTGTAGACGGCGACCGACAGGATCTTCTTCGCGTGCTCCTGACCGATGATGTAGTCGTTGAGGAAGTCGTAGATCTCGACGGGCTTCGGCAGCTCGTCGAAGCGCAGCTCGCTCGGCTCGGCCAGCTCTTCTTCGATGATCTCGTTGCAGAGGTCGATGCACTCGTCGCAGATGTAGACGCCGGGACCGGCGATCAGCTTCTTCACCTGCTTCTGGGACTTGCCGCAGAACGAGCACTTGAGCAGCTCGCCACCGTCTCCGAACTTGGCCACGTCGGTCGCTCCCCCGTTTGGCGTGCTAGCTCGCCCGAGTGATCGGGCCGGTCATGTCGGCTGCGTGCCGCGACGAGATGACGTCGTCGATGATGCCGTACTCGCGCGCCTCGTCGGCGCTCATCACGTAGTCGCGGTCGGTGTCCTTGTGGATCCTCTCCTCCGTCTGCCCGGTGTGGCGCGCCAGGATCTGGTCGAGGAGCTCCCGCATGCGCAGGACCTCCTTGGCCGCCAGCTCGACGTCGGTCGCCTGGCCCCCCGCCTGCCCCCAGGGCTGGTGCAACAGCACCCGGGCGTGCGGCAGCGCCAGGCGCTTGCCCGGAGCCCCGGCGGCGAGCAGCACCGCCGCGGCCGAGGCGGCCTGCCCGAAGCAGATGGTGCTGATGTCGGGCTTGATGAACAGCATCGTGTCGTAGATGGCGAACAGCGCGGTGATGTCTCCACCCGGGCTGTTGATGTAGATGTTGATGTCCTTGTCCGGGTTGTCGGACTCGAGGTGGATCAGCTGGGCGCAGACGAGGTTGGCGATGGTGTCGTCGATGGGCGTCCCCAAGAAGATGATGTTCTCCTTGAGCAGCCGGCTGTAGAGGTCGTAAGCCCGTTCACCCCGGTTGGTCTGCTCGACCACCGTGGGAACGAGGTAGTTCTGGATCACTCGGCGTCGCTCTCCGTCTTGTTCTCGTTCGTGTCGTCGTCGTCGGAATCGTCTTGGGATTCATCGGGTGCTGGCCGGATCTCGAGCTCGGCCCGATCGATGGGCTGACCGTCCTCGTCGACGATCTCGACCCGCTCCAGGAGCCAGTCGAGCGCCTTGCGCTTGCGTACATCGGAGCGTACCGCCGCCAGTTGCCCCCCGCGTTCGAACTCGCGGCGCACCCGGTCGACCTTCTCACCGACCCGCTCTGAGACGCTGGTGAGCTCCTCCTCGACGTCGTCGTCGGTGCACTCGATGTCCTCGGCGTCGGCCACCGCCCGCAGGGCCAGGTCCACCTTGACCGCGGTCTGGGCCGCCTCCTTGAGCTCGGACGTGAACTGCTCGTTGGTGGTGCCCGACGCCGCCAGCCATTGCTCCGGGTCGAGCCCTTGGGCCTGGAGCCGCAGGGCGAGGTCCTGCGCCCGATGCTGCATCTCGTGGTTGACCAGGGGCTCCGGGGGCTCGTTCTCGACCAGCTTGGCCAGCGCCTCACCGGTCGCCTGGCGGAGCTGGGCCTGGGCCTGCGCCTGGCGCACCACGAGGGCACGATCCCGGATCGACTGCCGCAGCTCGTCGATGGTCTCGAACTCCGAGTTCTCGGCCGCCCACTCGTCGTCGGCGTCGGGCAGGACACGCTCCCGCACCTGCTTCACCAGCACCCGGAACCGGAGGTCGCGTTCCTCTGCGGGGTCGGGGTGTTCGGCGTCGAATTCGAGGATGTCGCCGGCCTTGGCGCCGCGCAGCTGTTCGTCGACCTCGGGCGTGATCACGCCGCTGCCGACGGTGTAGCTGTAGTCGTCGGCACTCAGCCCGGCCTGTGTCTCGCCGTCAAGGGTGCCGCTGATGTCGATGACCACGGCATCATCGTCGCGGGCGGCGCGGTCGACGTCGGCGAAGGTCGACTGCACCTGCCGCATGCGGTCGACCTGGGCGTCGACCTCCTCGTCGGAGACCGTCGGGCGGGTGACCTCGACCCGGAGGCCGCCGTAGCCGGGCACCTGGACCTCGGGACGCACCTCGACCACCGCATCGAAGACGACCGGGCCGTCTTCCTGGCCCGACGTGATGTCGATGTCGGGCGAGTCGATGGCGTCGACGTCGTGCTCGACGAGCGCCTGGGTGTAGTACTCGGGCAAGGCGTCGCTGAGCGCCTGCTCGCGCCCGAGCTGGGAGCCCAGGCGGCGCTCGAGGACCTTGCGAGGGGCCTTGCCGGGCCGGAAGCCGGGAATTCGAACCTCGCGGGCGATCTTGCGGTAGGCGTCGGTGATCGCCTTGTCGAACTCGTCCTCGTCGACCTCGACGGAGAGCTTGACCTTGTTCCCCTCGAGGGGCGAGACGGTGGTCTTCACAGGGGCGTGAGTGTAACGGCGGGGTGTGGAACCCCCGTACTACCGCCGGTGAGGTGGCGGCCACACATCCATTCGGGGGAGGCCCCCAGGCCCTGCGGGTACGCTGTCCGCCGGTCGACGGGGAGTGGCGCAGTGGAAGCGCACCTGCTTTGGGTGCAGGAGGTCGGGGGTTCAAATCCCCCCTCCCCGACCAGTCTGACCAGGGATGATACGATCTCCTGAACCTCGCCGACAGGGTGATGTATCAGCGAAGTATCAGGGGACGAGCCGATGGGGTGGAAGGCGACCGGGCAGCCGACGGTCCGCAAGCAGCGCGACAAGTGGGTCGTGCGGGTGGATGGGATCGACACCGAGACGGGGAAGCACCGGCCACGACAGGTGGGGACGTATGCGTCGCAGCGGTCGGCGTTGAGGGGCGCTCGGTCGGTCTCGGTGCAGGAGCGCGTTGCGACGCGTGACACGGTGAGCTGGCTCGTGCGTCGCTATGTCGCATCGCGTTCGGACGTGACCGTGAAGGCGCGTGAGCAGTACGAGTGGGCGATCCCGCACATAGAGGCCGGGCTCGGGGCGATCCGCCTCGACCGTCTCGACCGGGAGGACGTGGCCCGGTGGCTCGAGGATCTGGCGGCGGCGGGGCGCCTGTCGTGGCGCTCCGTACAGATCTGTCGGACGGTCCTGCGGGCCGCGCTCGCGGACGCCGTCGAGGAGGGTCTGCTGGGCCGGAGTCCGGCCGCTCGGGTTCCTATGCCGCGGGCGGTCGCCAAGCCGCCCAAGGAGAAGGAGGTCGACGCCTGGACCGACGAGCAGGTGGCGCACTTCCTATCGGTCAGCGCCGACCATCGCTGGGCCGTCGCCTTCCGCCTCGGCGTGCTCTACGGCCTCCGCCGGTCCGAGGCGCTGGCCCTCAAGTGGAACGACCTCGACACGGCGGACGGAACGCTGCGCATCGACGAGGGCCTCGTAGCCGTGAGCAAGGGAGCAGTGTGGAGCGAGGCGAAGAACGCTCGCTCGCGACGCGTGATCCCCCTGGACGACGAGACCCTTCGGGCACTGGCGCGCCACCGGAAGGAGCAGGCCGAGGAGCGGCTGGTGGCCGGGTCGAAGTGGGAGGACCACGACCTCATCATCGCCACGCACGTCGGCCGGCCGGTCATGCCCCGCAGCCTCGACCGGGCTTTGGAGGTCCTCATCGAGAAGGTAGACCTCCCCCGCCTCACCTCGCATGGCCTTCGCCACACAGCGGCGACCCACATGGTGCGAGGCGCCCGTGACGTCGGCGAGCTCCGGGCGGTCGCTGATGTCCTCGGCCACTCCCCCGACATGCTCATGAAGGTCTACGCCCACGCCATGCCGGAAAGCACCAGGGCCGTCGCCGATCGGATCGGCGCCAGGGCCATAGCACCGGCTGACGGGTAGCGGGCGTCGAACACATCCACCTGCCCTCCGACGGGCCAGGCATTCACTGGCGCGGACCTTGGGTTCGCCCGCCGCTGGAGGTGGCGTCGAGGAACCGGATGAGCGGTCGGAACACGGCTGCGCGTGCAGCGGGCCGCAAGCTTGGTCCCGTCCGCGGACATGATTGTCGTCCCGGCCACGTGTGTCGTCCTTTCAGGCGGCCGCGCCCGGCGGGGGGATCGCTCCGATCTGCTGTAGCAGCCCGAGTTGGTCGAGGAAGCCCCAGAACTCCATGACCTTGTCGTCTGCGAGGCGCAAGAACGCCGTGCCCTCGACGGCGAACTGTTGGCCGCTGGCGGGCGCGCCCATGAAGTCACCGGTGTGGGTTGCCTGGAAGGTCAGGCGAACGGCGACGGTGTCGCCCTCGGCGACGAGGTCGGCGATGGGATGTCGGATGTCGGAGAACGCCGAGCGGATCGTGGCTTCGAACCGGTCGAAGTTCTGGAGATCCATGGCTGGTAGTCCGGGGAAGTGCGCCATGAATCTCGCGTCGCAGAGCTCCACAGGAGTTCGGCCCCGGTCGGCTTCCGTGAAGAGTGCCCGTGCAACGGTCTTTGGGATCTGACATCTCTTCTCTCCTTCCGGGGATTCGGTCTCTTACGCCCACCGGTACGGCGCCGAGGGCGGGAGGTCGATTTGTGGCTCGAGGTCGCCGTAGACCATCTGCCCGAGCACCGGGTCGCGCAGGAGGTTGTAGGGGAACCCGAACTCGACCTTGCTCGCCTTGTCCAGGCGGGACCGGTGCTCGGCGGGCAGCAGTACGTGGAGGCTGCCGAGGATGTCCTCGAGCTGCTCCAGCTTGCGGACCCCGACGACCGGGATGACTCGCTCTGAGCGCTGGCGCAGCCAGGCGATCGCGACTCGTGGCGAGGTGGTGCCGAGCTCGTCGGCGATGCTGTCGACCTCACACGCGATCTTCCGGTTCGCCTCGGTGAGGCGTGGCTGGTTGCCGGCGGCCCGCAGCGAGTCCTCCGGAGTCTCCGACGGTCCGCGCGTGTACTTCCCGGTGAGGACGCCGCCGCCCAGCGGCGCCCAAGCGGCGACCGAGAGGCCGAACGCCTCCGCGACCGGCAGGAGCTCCCGTTCGGCGGTGCGCTCGATCAGGCTGTACTGAACCTGGAGGGCAACGAAGGGGTTCCAGCCGCGTAGCGCGGCCAGGGTGTTGGCCTGCGAGGCGATCCAAGCCGGGGAGTCCGAGAGCGCGACGTAGTTGACCTTGCCGGCAGCAACCAGATCGTCGAGGCCGCGCATGACCTCCTCGACCGGCGTGGCGTAGTCCCAGGCGTGCACCCACAGGAGATCGAGGTAGTCGGTGCGGAGTCGCCGCAAGCTCGCCTCCACCGACCGGCGCATGTTCTTGCGGGAGTTGCCGGCGGCGTTCGGGTCGTCGGGGCGCGTGGCGAGCGTGTACTTGGTCGCGACGACCCACCGGTCGCGGTCGGCGCCGAGGAAGCTCCCTACGATCTCCTCGGACTGTCCCTCGTGATATTTGTTGGCGGTATCGATGAAGTTGCCACCGGCCTCTGCGAACGCAGCGAGGACGCGGTGACTCTCCTTCTCGTCGGCGCCGAAGCCCCAGGCGTCCCCGAAGCTCATGGTGCCGAGGCAGATCTCGGAGACCCGGAGGCCGCTTGGGCCCAGCAGCTTGTAGCGCATCGAACCTGCCCCTTCGTGCGGGTGTTGTGCAGGTCGTGACGCTATGGAAGGCCCGCGAGTCGGTCATCGCCCGCCCGTACCAAACGCGGACTAAGGGGGCGTGGTCCTTTCGTACCACGCGTCCTCAGACCAGGTCGTGCTGGAAGGCGAACGCCGTGGCGGCGGCGCGCGATGACACGCCGAGCTTGGTGAAGATGTTCTGCAGGTGACGGCGAACGGTGTGATCGCTCACGACCAACGCGGTGGCGATCTCATGGTTGGTCTTGCCCGCCGCGACCAGCGCCAGCACCTCGATTTCCCGCTTCGTCAGCCGGCCCGGTACCGGCCGGTGAACGTCTAAGAGCCGCTCGACGCGGGCGAGGTCGGGTCCGGCGCCCAGTTGCTGAAACACAGATCGCGCCGAGTCAAACTCCATCGCCGCCGTGGCGTCGTCCCCGAGCTGCCGGCACGCGAGCCCGATCAGCACTTGGGCGCGCGCCGCCTCGTAGGGCGCCCGCAGCTCCTGCCACGCCGCGCACGACACCCGCAAGGACTCGATCGCGGATGAGGCGTCCCCCGCGGCGAGAAGGACCGCTCCCTCCGCGTCGCCAGCGAGGGCACACAAAAGAGGTACGCCGCGGCGGGCCGCGGCCTCCGCCAGCTCGCCGGCCGCGCTCCGTGCCCCCTCCACGTCGCCTGCGGCAAGGAGAATCTCGACACACGCGGCGAGGAGCTCGGGCACCGTCGCCTTCATCCGCCGCCAACGCCAGCGCCAATGCGGCGGTCGCTCGGCTCTCGCTGCACCGCGCGGCGCACTCAGGACCCGGCGGATGGCCGCCACTGCGGCGTCAACGTCGCCCTGCGCCAGCGACATCAGCGCCAGGCCGGGTTGGGGTTCTCGACCGAACTGGCTCGCCTGTCGGTAGGCGGCCTCGGCCAGGTCGAACTCGCCGCGCACTCGGTTCAGATCCGCCCGCTGGTAGCACGCAAAGCCCAGCGCAGGGTGGCCTGCGGTCAGGCGCTCGCACGCTCGCTGGGCCTCGCCGAACGCGGCGGACCACTCCCCATGCAACTGCATCAGCTCGGCCCGATGCAGCAGGCAGACGCCCTCGAACTGAACCAAGCCCACCTGGGCCTCACACCAACGGGTCAACGCGTCGGTCCAGCTCTGGGCGCGGCCGACGTCGAACACCTCGATGCAGGCATCGATCACCGCGCAGTAGACCCGGCCGGCGACAGTCGGCGACACGTCATCGGTCGTGGCCGCGACCATCGCCTCGTCCAGCAACACCAGCCCCTCGGGGATCTCGCCGAGCTGGATCAGTGACTGGCCCCGCCCCATCAGGCTCAACGCCGTCAGACCCGCATCGGCGAAGCGGGCACCGACCTTGCCCGCTTCCTCGAAGCTGGCGTGGGCGGCCGCCGCGTCGCCGTCCGCCATGCTGCGAAGAGCCGCGGGCACAAGCACGTAGCCGCGCTCGACACAGTCCAGACCGTTGTCCTCGAGCAGCCTCTCTGCCCGGGCGAGCCAACCCCCGCCACGGACCACCTCCTCCCTGTCCAGCAACCCGTAGGCCAACCAGAACGCGCAGCGCGCAGCGCCAGCGATGTCGCCACGGCGCAGCCAGTCGCGATGCGCGCGCTCCCAGGCGTCATCGCTCGCGTCATCCCGCCCGGTGAGGAAGGCGGCAACCGCGAGTCGCTCCAGATCCTCACCAGCAAGCCCGGTCTCTTGGTCGGTCGCCGAAAGGCTCGCGTAGGCATGCCACCACGCCCGCCGGTCGAAAGCCATCCGGCCTCGAGCCATCGCGCCACCCATGGTCACAGTTTCGCCGAGAACGACTCACCCCTGCCGGTCGCGGCCCCCTGTCCCCGTGGACGAACACCCCGCCTGTCTCGGCCGAGAGCGCAGTACAGATTCGGCGTTAGGCGCCCACCGTCCATAGCGGCAGCGGCACCGAACGACGCAACAGAACCTCCTCGCTGACCGGCGACGCGCGCGCCAGAACGGCGCGTAGGGAGCAGTGAAGTGTCCCATAAGGGCGCCGACATGATGTCGGCCCACGGCACACCGACCGTGGCGCCGGTGAGCGGGCGGGTCGAGCACCAGACCGGCGGCCTCGGCGACATGAGCTGGTGGGTCTACGGCGACGACGGCAACACGTACTACGGCGCACACCTGTCGGCCTACGAGAATGTCGATGCCGGGCACATCGAGCGTGGCACCGTCATCGGCTACGTGGGCAGCACCGGCAACGCATCGGGCGGCTCACCGCACCTGCACTTCGAGTTCCACCCCGGCGACGGCAGCGCCGTGAGCCCTTACCAACGGCTCGTCGAGGTCTGCTAGCCCCCCGCTTCCTACCGGAACCGCTGGCAGTCGCCCAGTTCAGCCTGCGTCGATTCGGGCCTGATGGCGATGGAGACAACCCGTCAGAGCGACAAGGCCGGCGGGTCGATGCCGCGCTGGTGCTCGAGTCGGTCGAGGCGCTCGCGAATCCGAGCGATATCAGGGCGCTCCAGGTTCGGGCTCGGCACGACGGGCTCCTGCATGACGGCGTCGACATGGTCGAGCAGCTCGGCGCCAATGGGGTCATGGAGGCGTTGGAGTTCTCTTTGGGTGTGCGCGATGCGACGGGCGAGTTCCGGGTGTTCGTTGAGCCAGCGATGGCGGAACCGTGCGTGGCTCTCGACTTCAGCGACGTGTTGCTCGGATCGGGTGACCTTACGATCCAGGTGCTCGGCGACTGGCTTGGCGTGGGCAACCCATTCCTGTTCGGCGAGAGCCTCGGCTCGGACGGCGGACCGGTCGATGCGGCGCCAGCGGTTCCGCTCTCGTCGTCCTATGTCCGGTCGGTCGATCAAGAGCTGGGTGTGTTGGCGCTCGCGGCGGGCCTGATCGAGCCGGTAGGCAGCGCGGCCGGCTGGGGTGGGTTGCCATCGGCCCGTGCCACGGGTGAAGTCGACACGGTCTCGGCGTAGCCGGTCGAGAACCCCGCGTGCTGCATTGAGCTCCGCCATCACGTCGGGCGGCGCGTGGCGTTCGAGTGCTTCAAGCTCGGTGACGAGCAGGGCCCGTCGTGTCTCGGGGTCGTCGGGCAGCGTCTGGATGGAGGGATCGACGCCTACTCCGGCCGTGCGGGTGACCCATTGCTGGTTGCGGTCGAGCGACCAGTCGTGGGTGATGTCCTCGATCGCTTGGCCGAGATCATCCGCGACGGCGTGAACGATGCTGGGTCCGCGGGCGCGGGACAGGGCGACATAGGCGAGCTCGCGGCCGCCACCCTCGGCGAGGTAGTGGGTGCGGTCGGCTGTGGCGCCTTGCTCACGGTTGACGGTGAGGGCGTAACCGTGGGCGAGGTGGTCGTTGTCCAGCGCAGCGCCGGCAAGGGCGACCCGGCGGCCGTCGGTCAGCATTGTGACCGTCCGGGCGCGGTGGTCGACAGCGACGACCGTGCCGCGCTGGCTAGTCACCAACTCGCCTTCGCGATTAGGCGCGAGGGTGACGACCGGGTCGCCGACGGCGTAGCCGCGGCCGTCGCGGGTGACGAGGTCGTGGCCGGTGAGCCAGCCGAGTTGTTCGGCCCGGACGCGGGCAAGGCGGTTGAGGTCGGCGACGGTTGCGCGGCGCCAGGCGAGCATCAGGGTGTCGTGACCGCCGGCGGTGTCGGTGGCCCAGGCGTCGACCATCGCGGCGAGCGCTTCGGTGCGGGTCGGGGCGGTGTGGATGCGCCCGTTGGCCGCGTAAAAGCCCACGGCGTGGGTTAGGTCGCCGGCCCGTAGGTGGTCGAGTGCGGTTCGTTCGGCGGGGTCGCGTTGGCGCAGGTTCTGGTTGAGGGTTATGACGATGTCGGGGTGGCGTTCGAGCAGGGCGTGGAGGGCGCCACCGGGCCCGACCGCGGCGAGTTGACGGTGGTCACCGACGATCACGACCCGGCTGCTGACTCGCTCGGCACTGAGTAGAAGCCGGGCCAGGTCGACGTCGGCGGTCATGCTGGCCTCGTCCAGGACCACGATGGTCCGTTGATCCAGGCTGAGCTGGCCGTGGTCGAGCCGGTAGAACAGGGATCTCATGGTGGCGGCCGGCAGGCGGGCTTGGTGGCCCAGGGTGCGAGCCGCTTGGCCGCTGGTGGCCGTGGCGAGCACCTGGTAGCCGGCGGCTTCGAGGGCCCTGCTGGCCACGTCCAGGGCGGTGGTCTTGCCGGATCCGGCCACCCCCACGATCACGTCCACGGCCCGGCCAGAGCCACAGATCCGTCTCACGGCTTGGCGCTGGCCGGCGCTGAGCGCATGGCCCAGCTCGGTCTGCTTCGCCCTGATGGCCTGGTCCATGAGTTCGAGATCGACAACCGGCCCAGGCCGGCCGATCAGCCGTTCGATGGTCTCGGCGATGGTGTGTTCGGTGGCGAGCACCGCGGTGGCGGCGTAGGCCTGCTCGCGTGCCCCAGCGACGCCGATGAGCGGCACCACCCGATCCGAGGCGAGCACGTGATCGACGACACGGCCCAACTCGGTGGGGTGGTGGCCGTAGAGCCGGGGGGCGATCTCGGCGACCAGCCGGGCCCGCCCGAAGACCTTCCAGCGGGCCATGAACTCGCGCTCGGGGTCCAGCAGCTCGGCGGCGAGGCGGTCGATCTGCCCGTTGGTCAAGGGCCGGGCCAGACCGACGTACCGGTGGCGGGCGAGCTCGAGGGAAGCAGCGAGGCGTTCGACGCTCCAGCCGTGGGCCTCCAGCTCGGCCACCCAGCGGGGCATGAGCTCATCGACGCCAGTGCCGCGCTTGACCGGGCGGCTGTCGCGGGCCGCGATATTGCGGGCCCGATAGCCCGTGTAGCCCTTCTCCGCGAGGTACTCCGCGATCTGATCGGACCGCTTGGAGAAGATCTCGCACACCTCCGCCGGGATCCCCGCGATGCGCCAGTCCCGGGCCCGCCCTGACGCGCCCGCGTCGAGCTCGATCGCGTAACCCAACTCGATCGCCCTGGCGGCCGAACGCAGCCGTCCAGTCATGGCCGCGGCCTCCGCGAGGTCACGTACCTGCGCCGAGTACAGGGCCTTGTAGCCGCCCTTGCTGTCGAGCATCTCGCACACGTTGGCGATGAGCACGTGGTCGTGCAGGGCGGGGTCCCCCAGCCGGGACGTGGCATGCCGGGTGACGGCATAGACGAGACCGGTGGTCGGGGTGGTCACGGTGGCGCGGCCCCGGCGGCCACCGCGCGCCTGCATCCAAGCGTCGAGGTAGTCCATAGTGCCGGCGGTCTCGGCGTCGAGGATGGCGTGCATGTCGTCGGCCCGGCCCAACACACCCAACAGGGACAGCGACTTGTGCGCCGAGACGACCAGTTCGAACCCGGGCCGCGTGGTGCGCACCAGCTGGTCGCCGGTGAGCGGATCCCGGAACCCGCCCGGCCCAAACGCCAACCGATACGCCTCCGGGGACACCTCGCCGTCCAAGCCCAAGCGGGCGGCGCCGGTGCCGCCCCAGCGCAGCGGGGTCTCGCCCCGCGAGCCGTAGTAGTCCAGCGCCTGGCCCGGGTGGTCATCGGTCCGGCCGAGGACCGTCTGTTCGTGGTACAAGACCGATTCGGCGCCCATCACTGCGAACCACGCCACGGCGCCGCGCTCCCTTCTCAACCCGAAGGGTTGAAATAGCGTTCGGAGTTCCGGTCGGAGTTCCGGGGGGATATCGGCGCGGTCGGGCGGCGAATGGGGACACCGGATCTGTGTCGGTCGCGTGTCGGCGCACGTGCTCGAGCTCGCAGGTCGTCGTCGGGCGGCTTGGTCGGGACGGTGGCTGGGCGTGTGGCCGGGACGAAGGTCGGGAGTCTCCTCGGGAGCGGGCAGCCAAATTTCTTGCGACGGGATGAGAAGACTGGCCGGGTCCTTCGCCTTAGCAGGGCGTGACCACCCACCAGCCCACCGATCCCGCCGCTCCCGACCGAGATTTCTCGCCGACGCGGGTGAGATCCAGGGGCCTCAAGGGGCCTAGCAGGCCATGCGCCGACCGCACCCCGACCATCGGGGGCCTCGCTCCCGCCACCCCCGGTGGATGCCCGTTCTCATCTGCGCGATGTCGCCGTCGCGCACCGGCCTAGTGCCGGGTGGGTGAGGGAGTAGGGGCAACGATGGAACGAACCGTCTCGGCGGATCTGGAGACAGCGCTGGAGCAGGTCGCACCGACGCGGGCGCAATGGGATGCCTGGACCCGGCGGGAACAGTCCCTCGCGGGGCTCACGTACGGGGACCTGCGCCGTGTGCTGCGCACGGGTGGCCAGGACCGCAAGGACGAGCTCTTGGGCGCGCTCGTTCGCGCCACTCATTCCGATCCGGGTGCGTTCGGTGTCGTGGCCGCCTGCCTGTTGCCCGGCCTGCGACGCCGCATCGCCCGCTACGCGCCCACCCTCGACCGCCAAGACGCTCTCGCCGTCATGGTGGATGCGCTCTACGAGGCCGTCGCCGGCTACGACACGGCCGACCAGTACCGGTTCGTCGCCGGCGCGCTGCTCGACCCCCCCACCCGCCGACTCCGCCGCGCCGTCGCCGACCAGCGGTTATGGAGCGTCCATGCCCGCCATGACACGGACCCGGTTTCGTCGACACCAGGTCTGGAGCTGTCGGCCGCCGCGATGTTGGCGTCCGCTGTCGACGCCGGTGTGGTCACCGACCGGGACGCTCTGTTGATCCTGGAAACCCGCATCGCTGGCTGCCCCCTGCGCGAAGCCGCCGGGCGCCTGGGGCTGGGTTATGAGGCGGCCAAGAAGCGGCGCCAGCGGGCCGAAGTGCGCTGGGCCGCCTGGTGGACAAGCAGCGCCACGCCGGTGCCCGTCCGGCGCAGCGGCGGCCCGTCAAGGCGCGAGGAGGTGGCATGAACGGCGACGGAACCCAGGCGACGACGCCCGACGCGTGGCTGGTCCCCGCTGAGCGTCAGGCCGCCGCGCGGGACGCCTACCGTCGCAGCGTCGACGAGGGAGCGCCCTTGAGCGCCGCAGCGCTCGCTACACAGTTCGACCGCTCCCCCCGTTGGGCACAGGAGCGCATCGCCGAAGCCCGCAGACAACGCAGCACCGGCTGGCCGCTCAGCAGCAACAGCAGCGACCGCGCGGGCCACGCATCCTTCGCCAGCCAGCCCGCTGCGAACCAACCGCCGGTCGGCAGCGCCGTGCAGCGCCTCGACACCCTCGTCGTTGTGATGGTTGCGCTCGTTGCCGCCGCCGCGTCCTACCAACACCAGCGCACCCTCGCCGCTCTCGCCGGCGAAGGCTGGCTCGCCTGGGCGCTCCCGATCAGCGTCGACGGGATGATGCTCGCCACCGGCAGATCCATCCTTCGTCGCCGCCGCGCCGGCTTTCCCGCGCCATTCCTCTCGTGGTTCGGGTTCACCCTCGGCTTCGTCGCCTCAGTCGCCGCCAACGTTGCCGCCGCACACCCCACTGTCGTCGGCCGTTTGATCGCCGCCTGGCCGCCTGTCGCCCTGTTCATCGCCTACGAGACCCTCGCCGCCGACCACGGCGACCTCACCGACCCCTGACATGGAGAGGACGCGCCCATGGGGATGCTCTTCGAGGACCTGGAAGACCACGAGGGCTACGCCGCCCGGCGGCTACCCGACGACACCCCCACCTCCACATGGATCTGGGACTCCGCCACCTTCGACGCTTACGTCGGCGCCTGCACCTGCGGCTGGACCGGCACCGACCAGCATCCACCCACCGAAGCCGGGAGCACCGCCGCCGAGCACCAATGGAGACTCGCACATGCCCGACCGCTGCTCGCCGCAGCGGTGCCCGCCCGCGTTACCGAGCTCGTCGACAACCTTCGTGAGGAAATGGCCGAGCTCGCCGACGACCGCCCCCTGGCAGCCCGCACCGTCGCCCTGCGGCTCACCGCCTGGTCCGAGCACGTCCTGCATCTGACAGCCACCGCCGAGCTACACCACCGACTCGACGCCCTGGGTCGCCAGGGGCCGGACCGAGGACTGTCGCTGCAGCGGACCCAAGGGAGCGCACAATGCTGATCGATGACCCCAACGCTTCTGACGACAAGCCGCATACCCAGCGGACGCCGACGAAGGCCGACCAGCGACTCACGATCTCGGTGGAGGAGGCCGGCCGCCTGTTGGGCATCTCCCGCGGCCTCGCGTACGAGCTTGTGAACCGAGGCGACATCCCAAGCGTCCGGCTCGGCCGGCGCATCGTCGTCCCACGTCGTGCGCTCGATCGGTTGCTCGACCTACCAGACGACGCAGCGTGAGTCCGACCGGCCCCGTTGTGACCCCAGATGAAGGGTCCACACCAGATGCGCCTTCCGCAGTAGCGGAGGGAACGGCACCCGGTGCGCTCTCCGGACGGTGAGCCGGGCGTTGCGCGTTCAGAGCCCGCCGATGGGTCACCCATGCATCGGGCACGGCGACCCCCCTGGACCAGTCCGTTATTAGAAGGAGAACTGTCGGCCCCACCGGGATCTGCCCGCCGACGGCCGTCAACTTCCCAACGTCGGGCACTACGCAGCGCGGTTCCCGCGAAGCAGGGGCACGCCTAGAGGTGGCGACGACAACCCTGCGTTCTGGTACGGGTGCACGCCTTGCCAGGGAGCGTCGTTCTGGGACACCCTCCCACGGACCCGGAGGCCGGGCGCCTCGTGCGCACGCTTCTCGGCCCGTCCCGAACACCGAATCTGGCGCGCTCGGCTAGGTGACCGAGCCACGCCAGATCTCCGGTTCCGGGTGCGTTCTCGACCTGCCCGCCGCGTGTTCTGTGCGGCCTCGGATGAGCGATCTGGGCGTCGAGGTCAGGTCGTGGCTGCGAGCCGGACATCGTGACGGCTCGCGATCCGTCCGCAGATCGCCGGGCCGGTTTCACCGCCTTGCTGGTCGAAAGAGACGACCTCGCCGCGTTCGCTGGTCACGAGCTCGCCTTGGTAGCCGGGGCAAGGATGACAACGGCAGCGCGGATGGCGTAGCCGCGGCGAGCACGAGGTGGCCGAGGTGGTGGCGCAGATCGCGGCCCCGCAGTCGGTGGACGCGCGGGTGGCGGAGGGGGTCGCCGAGACCGGGATCGCCCAGGAGGAGCTCGCCAAGGCGGACGGCCCGGAGTGGTGATGGGTGGACCCGTTGGCGTGGCGGGTGGAGGCCCACAGCGACGCCCAGGCGAGCGTGGCGGAATGGACGACGACGGTGCTCACCGCTCACGGCGTGGCGTTGCCGCAGAGCGCGTGGATGACCGTCACGGTGGACCTCGAATGGGTCGAGGGCAACTGGCGGGTCGCCGCGATAGGGATCGCCCGGCCCGACCCCGATCCTGAGCCCCCGCGACGAGCCCTGGAACGCGGCGCCGTTCCCGAGACGCGAGTGCGCGGCCTTCGGGGGGACGCCATCGGCGGCCTGGCCAAGACCGGGCTCAGCGCACGGGCTTGCCAGCAGGGATCTGGAGCACGAGCAGCTGCCCGCCTTCGACCAGCTCCGCATCCGGGCTCGCCGCGTGGTTTTGGACGTCGATGAGGTACTTCCCGTTGCCGAGGAACGGCGCCGGGATCACT
Source organism: Acidimicrobiales bacterium (assembly GCA_035697145.1). Classification (GTDB taxonomy): domain Bacteria; phylum Actinomycetota; class Acidimicrobiia; order Acidimicrobiales; family VFJN01; genus DASQUK01. Next base: position 17,873 of record DASSDL010000186.1, on the reverse strand, counting down.
CCGGAGGCTTCCTCGTTCTCGGTGAGGAATCCGGGGCCACCAGCGACGAACCGAGCCGGGTCGTGCTCGGCGATGCGCGCCAGCCCACCGGTCTCGGGGTCGTACTGGTACACGCCGCCGAGGTAGGGGTTGCCACCGACGTCTTCGAGGAAGATCGCCTGACCGCGGTTGTTCACCGTCAGGTTGTCGAGCATGCGGGGGCCGCCCTGCCCGGCCGGCGGGCTGACCACCTCGATGGTGGCCCTACCTCCGGCGAGCACGTTCGACGGGTCGTCGAACCTCAACTTCCAGAGCCGCGAGATCCCCTCGAACGAGGCGGTCGTGGCGAAGTAGAAGTTGGCCGGATCCGATGGATCCCACGAGCCGTCCTCCGGGCGGTTGAATGCGGAGACCCCGCTGGCGACACTGTTCGCCTGCAGCTGGGCGCCGGTCAGCCCCGACACGTCACCGAGCGGCACCAGGCTGAAGCGCGCGCCGCCGCTGGGTACAGACGTCGCGTCGTCCTCGCTCCCCGGCCCGTCGGCCGCGACGCCGTCGATCTTCAGGCCGTAGAGCTGTCCCCCCGTCAGGCCGGCCTTCTCGACGTCGTTGCCGGTCGCCTTCTTGTCGCCGACGTAGACGTAGACCTGACCACCGCCCGAGTCGTCGAGGCCAACCACGACCGTCCTGGTCCCGGCGCCGGGCTTCGCGACGGCGTTCTCCCAGCTGAACTTGCCGAGCCAGGGAAGGAGGTAGGTGTTACCCGCGTCCGGGCCGGTGACGACATTGCCCAGTGCCCGGCCTTCGGCGCCGGTCTCCTCACCGTCCATGAAGATCCGCTCTTGGGTACCGAGCCCGCTGGCCGCGTCGAAGTAAGCCGAGACGTCGGGTAGGTCGGCCGAGCACAGACGGCTGAAGGTCAACGCCGGGTCGCCGCTGGGGATCTGCTCCCATTGTGTGCCGGTCCAGTGGAACACCTTCCTGATGAGATCCTCGCCCTGCAAAACCGCGAGCGTGTCCTTGTCCACCACCCACTTGGACACGAACGCGCCCTTCGCGCCGTGCGCACGAGCGACACCCAAGGTGGGAGGGATCTCGTGGTTCATCAGCGCCGTGAACGTGCCGTCGCCGTTGTCGTAGGCGCCGAGCCCGTCCGGGATACCGACCATGCGGTACCCGCCGACCGAGTCCCCGGTGGTCAGCACGCTCTCGGTGACGATGCCGGGCCTCGTGCGGACCAGGTACGGGTCCTGCGAGCTCGACGGCCCCTGCTCGGCGCCGGGGGCCGAATATGCCGTACCAGCCACGACGAATGTTGCGGACGCGACCAAGCCGACCAGCACTGTCCATTTCGTCTTCATCGATGCCCCCCGTGTTCGCCCGCCTCGTCCGGATCCCGCCAAGGACGGCGCCACGCCACGGTAGCTCGATTGCCGGCGTCCCACCGGTGACGACTCGGCGACCCTTGAGTACCCCGCCGCGCCACGGACTGGCGCCCGAGAGAGCTGGAAGTCGCCCGGCAGCAGCGGCGACGCGCGGTGCGCTGCTCGATGTACGCCCTCGCGAGGTGAGGCGGCGCGCACGCCAACCAGCCGTCGAGGAGCGCTTCCCGCAGCCGTCGTTCGGTCACGGTCTTCAGCTGGACCAGAACCCCCGAGCACCCGTCGAAGTGCGGAATCGTGAAGAAGGACTCGGGCTGCGCGCGAGGCTGGCATCGATGGCTCGGACTGCGATCGCTTGGCTGATCGTCGAGGTGGCGGCCTCGTGCGGCAATGATGGTGATGACGCTCCCATGCCGGAGGCCCCCATGACCATCACGCTGCGCAGCCCGGTCTTCGCTGATGGCGACAGCATCCCTCGTCGCTTCACTTGCGACGGTGACGACATCTCACCGCCTCTCGAGTGGTCGGCGGTGCCCTCAAGCACGATGGAGCTGGCCCTGCTCGTCGAGGATCCCGACGCGCCGGGTGGCACGTTCGTGCACTGGGTGCTGTGGGGACTCGATGGCCGCTTGTCGGGACTGGGTGAGGGGGACGTGCCGGTTCAGGCGCGCGCTGGGCGCAACGATTTCGGTCGGGCCGGCTGGGGCGGCCCGTGCCCACCGAGGGGCAGCGATCCCCACCGCTACGTATTCACGCTTCTTGCGCTGTCCGACCCACTCGCAGTGGAGGCAGGGGCGTCGGCCGACAACGTCAAACGGGCAGCCGAAGGCAAAGTGCTCGCAGAAGGTCGCCTCACCGGCCGCTACGGGCGCTGACGTTCCGAACATGCCAACGCGGACTCGCCCATCTCCGCTCGCACTCTCCGTGCGGCGCGCCCCGCACGTGACAAAGCCACGAGATCGCTCCCGTATAACACCGATTCTGGCGCCACCGGCCCGATGGTCGATCGACGACAGATCGCCGGCTCGGGGCGCAGTGCGACGCTCTGATGCCTGTCGTTATGGCGCGCTGGATGCGGGCCGAGCTCGTATGCCTCCGGAGCTACATAATCGGGCCCGCGTCGGGAGCGTTTATCGAGTGACGTCGCTGGGGAGCGCCAACTGGTCGCCGGATCGGGCGCTCCCAGGAGCGCCTGTTGTCCGTTGTACCCCCACGGAGTCGGCCCCGAACTCCGGAGTCCGATCCGCTCATCGATCGGGAAGCCTGTCAACGAACAGCAGGACTTCCTCGCCGGTGTGGAGGGTGATTTTTCTCGCCCGTGGACAGCAGAGTTGGGTCTGGGCGGACATCTGATCTCGCGATCCCGGCCTCGTGCTCGAGGTCATCGGTCCAGGCTCGTCCACAGCTGGAGGACGGCGTAGGCACGCCAGGGGCGCCATTGTTGTTGCAGGGCGGCGAGACGTTCGCGTCTGCGCGTCGTAGGTATCGAGCGGGCCACCGCGGAAGACGTTGTGCTCTCCTGGCTCTGACCCTTGGTTGCATCGATCGCGTACGAGGCTGTGAGAAAGCCAGCAAGGTCGTAGGCGAACGCGCTGAGATCAGCGATGACATGCTTGACGGCTGTTTCGCATCGGGTTCGGCTTTGAGGCTCACGAGAAGCTGATCGCCGTTGCCGAGCTCTTGCTGGACCGCGACGAGGGGCCCTCAACGACGGCGGCGGAACGGGAGTGAGCTGACGGTTCGGCCGATGCAGCGCCCCTGCGCCAACCCGGCGTCGATCGCCGGTCGGAAGTGGATCCCGCCGTAGAGACGGGAGATGGCGGCCTCGTCGGCACATTGGCTGAAGGCGTCGAAGTGGCGAGGGGCAAGGCCACGCTCGTCGTGGGTGTGGTCGTCGAAGGAGTACCGGTCACCGAACAGGTTGGCGAGCACCTGGAACGCCGCACGGGATTGGACGGAGTGTCCGGACGTGTGCTCCGGGAACGGGGGGGTGTTGAGCAGCGGGAGCCAGTCGCTATCGATGAGCGATTGGATGTAGGTGATGGGGCGCACCAGGTTGTACCGGTACTTGGCGTGCCAGCAGGCGACGAAGGCATCGGCTACCGCCAATCCGAGCTTGGCGTACGTCTCGGCGGCTTCCATGAGCGACGCCCGCTCCAGCCGTAGGATCTGGGTGGCGATCGACACCGAGTGGCCCGGCGGCGTGGCGGTCACGCCTGGGTCGTCGGACCAGAACAGGGCGATGGCTTCCTGCTCCGGCGTGCGATTGTTCACCGCGTCGTAGACCTCGCGTGCCTCGGCGAAGAAGCCGGACGAGGTGTCCTCGGAGTAGGCCGAGGGAGGCGCGGGCGGGCAGGCTGCGCCCGAGGCTATGGCGAAGCACCGGTTCGTCCCCCAGAACGGTTGGAGGGCAGGCTGGAACGCCGGCGGTGTCGGCACCCACAACCCGGGCCCGACCGGGGGCACGTAGTCGGTAGGGAAGTTGCGCAGGTAGCCCTCGTGGCCACCATCGGTGCTCGACCACTCGAAGACGGTCCGGGCAACCGATCGACCGTGGTCGACCGAGCGACTCAGGGTCGATCGCTTCACGCGGCGCCGGGATCGGTCGGGGAACGACGCCTCGAGCGCGTCAATGGCAGCCTTGTTGCCATCGCTGGTCGTCGGGAACAGCAACCGCATCATCGAGGCGAGGGCCGAGTTCGCCACGGTCGGCCAGTGCAGGCCATGATCAGCGCTCTGCCTGACGTGCAGACCAGGCAGCACCCGCCGGAGGGACCGGTACCGGCGAGACCCCGGCACGACCGCCTCGTAGAGCGTCACTCCGATGTACGCGAAGGCACGCGATGCCACCGGCGGAGTGAACCCGGGGGTCGTCCTCACCAAGGTCCGGGACAGGTCGAACCACGCCGTCGGCACGGCGGCGTCGAACTCCTCCGGACGGTCGCGCCATTCGCCTCCGGCGATCAACACCCGACCGACAGGGGCCGGACCCATCATCGCCAGCGATGCCGTTCCCCCCGCAGCGACGCCGGCTCTCCCCAGGAATCGCCTACGGGTCATGTCGTTCGCAGGGTCACGTGCGGAGTCAGCCGCCATGGTCGCTCCTTGGGTTCCACCCGGACGCGTTGCCGGGCCGCTCTCGGGCTTCGTTACCGCGATGGTGGTTCCGCAGGTCGCACTGCCTGCCAACATCCCACATGCATTCGGCGTCGAGGTCCGAATCGGATGGGAACCGGCGAAGTGTTTTGAGGGCACGCGCCGCGGGTGAGGCGCCCTACCCCGCCGGCGAAGAGATCCCACCCTCAAGACGAGGACGGCCGGGGGCCCGGGACCCGGGGCCATCCATCGCTGGGCGGCCCCGGGCTGCCCGGCCTTCCTCAGGCGCTACTACTTGACGACGTGGAAAATCGTCCTGTTCTCGTTCCCTGGTGGAGCGGGTGGCGCCTCCGGGTTCCAGTAGTCGACGAAGCCCTTCGTGGCGGTGATCCCCTCGAAGACCGTATCCGGGGTCCCGACGAGGTGGCAGCTGACGACGAGGGTGCCGTCGCTGCCGTCGGAGTAGGTGATGCGCAGCACCGCAAGACCGGCACGGACGTCGGCGAGATTGCCGATGAGGTCGCCCGGGAGGGGCGGCGTCCCGGGCGCCAGCTCGAAGTCGACGAACCCGGTGACCTCGTAGGTGCCACTTGCGGTGGGAGCGCCTCCGGGGCTAAACGTCTGCCACGTTCCTCCGCCGCTCACGTCCTGGGACTTCCCGGAGTTGGCGTGGAAGGTCCCGGAGCCGGTGAGGGTGATCTTGGAGTTGTCGTTGGCGCGGGCCGACGCGATGCCGCCGGCCGCGACGTTGCCTGCGGCGAAGTCGACGTCGATGATGTCCCAGCTGTACTGGTGGTTTGCGGCGCCCCCGGCCGCGCTGCCGGCGATCACGGGAACCAGGAGAGCGGCCGTCGCCGCCAATACTGCTCCCACTCCAAGCCAGGTAAGCCTCTTGCGTTTCATGTCGTAACTCCCTTCTTTGGTCCACGCGCCCCCGAGCACCTGTGCAAGAGACATCCCTCCTCTCCTGAAGACAGCGGTCGGGAGCGCATCTAGTGGTTGTCGGAGCCGCGGGCTGCGCCTGCGGCGAGGATCGAGACCCCGACCGCGATCAGCACGCCTAGAGCCGCCAGGGAAAGAACACGCTTCCCACTCATCGTTAGCTCCTCCCGATCAGTGAACATCGATTCGGCCGTTGAGCACCTGCTCGGTCGGGAGCTCGAACAGAAACGGTGTGAACAGGGTGAGCTGAAGCGTTCCCTCGCCTCGTCCGCCCTCGGTGACGACGACTCGGAACGTCGCGGGCGACTTTCCTTGATTGCCCGTCTGGAACATCCCCACGCCTTCGAACGTGACGGTGTCGCCAGCGAAGGTGACGTTGTTGACTTGGCCTCGCACCGCCATGAGATCGAAGCCCGGGAACTGGGACGCGCCCGCCATCAGACAGTTGAAATGCCCGGTGACCCTGTCGCCGGAATGGCGTGCCACCTGGAACCCGAACTGCGAGAACGGGTTCGTCCCGTCGACGGTTCCCCGGCCGCCCCCGTTCACCGTATTGGGAGCCTCCGCCACCGCGGGAGCCGAAAACAGCATCGTCACGGCCATTACCATGAGCACACCAACAAGCAGTCGTCTCATCTCTCCTCCTCCAATTCAGCCAGAGTCTCCATGTACGGGCTCTCGTCCGGACGCTGAGGTACCGCCGTCCCGTCGGTCGGCGATGAAGACGGTGAAACCGCTGTGCTCGGTCTGGTTGAAGGTGATTCCTTTGGCGTTGAACCTGCTAGGGATGAATGTGCGCCCACGGCGTTAGCCGTCGCTTAGCAAGGGATTTCCGCGGGCGACGGAGGCGCCCCGCGTTAGGCCACGACTCCGCGCAGATCTGCCTGATCTCGCGCACCATGTGAATACGCCGAACGCCGCCAGAACGAGAGCACAGATCATCTGCCCAGAACGTCCAGCCATCGCGCCGTAGTGAGAGCGCCAGATCGGCGCTTATGTCGTCGGCCGGCGAGAGGGCGTCTGCGTACCGAACGACCGCTCGGGCGCACCCGGCGGAACCAAGCTGAGCATGTGTCGCGGCCACGCTCCGTGAGATCGGTGAGATGGGACGCGACGCGCGAGATCACCGAATCTGTCGCGTCGCTCCGATCGGTCGAGCCATGCCAGATCGCCCGGTTCCGAGCGTGGCCGAGGCAGTCTCGCCGACGTCGTTATGGCGCGATGACGGCGCGAGCGGCGAGCGCGTAGCCGTCGATCTGTACGCCTCTCTGACGAGTCCGTCCTCGGCGCAGGGGACGTCCGCGGCTTACGTCCACGTCAGCGCCGAAGGTCCGCGAGCACGTCGAGGGCCCACGCCGCCGCGGCGGTGACATCGCGCTCCCGACCGGAGGCGACGTGCGTCGCGAACACGTCGTCACCGAGCTGCGCGCGTGCCCACTCGCGCACCGCTTCGAGCCGTTCTGCTTCTTCCCCGTAGGTCGAGTCGTCTCGCTCGAGCGCGCCTAGCAACTCGGCTGCGGCCTGCGGCGCGCCGGCGCGCTGGAGGAGCACCGCGAGGTTTCGTAGGGTCGTGAGCTGATGCGTGTTGTCGGCCAGTTTGGCCCAGTGGTCGATGACTTCGGCGAACTGCGCCAGCGCGCCGGGCACGTCCCCCGCCCGAGCCTGGAGCGCGCACGCCGATACGAGCGCGACGCCCTCGGCGAAGCGGCTGTCGACCGAGCGCGCCAGCCGGATCGCCTCCTGGTAGTGAGCGAGGGCGGTGTCCGGTGCCCGATCGCCGATGAGCTCTCCGTTCGTGTACGCGATCCAGGCTCGACTGGTCGGACTCAAATCGGAGAGCCGCGCCGGAAGGTCGGCGATGGCCTCGGGTCCGATGGCTTGGCCGCCGTAGCGGGGAGCGAGCGCAGCATTGACCCGTCCGAGGACATGGGAGTGCATGTCACCGACGGCCTCGGCGCGGCGAGCGAGCTCCTCGGCAGCCGCGCGGCTCTCGTCGAGTCGGCCCAGGTACAAGCAGGCGTCGCCGAGTGCTTCCAGCGCGGGCATCGCGGCCGGACCGGAACCGGCCAGCGCAACGGCGCGTTGCGCGATGGCGCGGGCCTCCTCGAGGTCGCCGCGGTTGATGGCGCGCGTCGCGGCCGACGCGAGCAGAACGGGTCGAGTGGGGTCATCGTCTGGCACCAACTGGATCGTGAGCTCCGCCCACCGCAGCGGCTCGTCGATGAGTCCCCGGTATGCGTAGAGATGGAGTGCGGCCGACAACCTCCCGGCCAGGGCCGGGTTGTGCCCGCGGGCCCACCGGTGAGCGACCCGGATGTCAGCGAACGCGGCCTCGATCTGTGCCAGACCGGTCGCCTCCTCGGCGGTCCGCAGCTGCCGGTCTGCGTGCTCGGCGACCTCCAGGAACCGCAGGGCGTGGCGACGGGCCAGGTCGGGCTCCCGGCCGTTGCTCGCGAGACGCCCGGACGCGAAGTCGTGCACCGTTTGGAGCAGGGCGTAGCGCGTGCCCGGTCCGGTCCTGTCGATGCGGACCAGCGAGCGGTCGACGAGCGAGCGCAGCGTCGTCGCCACGCCTGGGCTGCCGAGCACCGCCACGGCGTCGTCGGGCCTGAACGACCCTGCGAACACCGAGAGACCCGCGAGTGTGGCGCGTTCGTCATCGTCGAGGCGCGCCTCGGACCACGCCAGGACCCCGGCGAGGGTCCGTTGTCGCTCCGAGGCGTGGCGGTGCGGAGACCGGAGCTGAGCGAGTGACTGGCCGAGCTCGGCGTCGAGGTCGGCCAGCGACATTGTCGACAGCTCCGCCGCGGCCATCTCGATCGCCAAGGGCAGGCCGTCGAGTCGCGTGACGACTCGGGCGACACGTTCGTCATCGATCTCGACGGTCAGGTCGGGGGCGACGGTCGCGGCCCGTTGCACGAGGAGCCGGCGGGCCGGGGCTCCGGACGTGTCTGTCGCGAGCGGGGCCACCGGCCGGACGTGCTCGCCGTCGACGCCGAGGCGCTCACGGCTCGTGGTGAGCACGCGCAGCGCGTCACCGCGGCCGGCGGCGCGCGCGACGACATCGGCGGCGGCGTCGAGCACGTGCTCGGCGTTGTCGAGCACGAGGAGGACGTCGAGGACGCCGGCCCGGTCGAGTACCGCGAGCGGTGCTTCGCCCTCAGCGGTGAGGCCGAGCGCGGCGACGACGGCGTCCGCGACGCCGACGGCGTCGCGGATCTCTGCGAGCTCGACGAGCCGGGCGCCGAGCGACCGGCGGCTCGCCGCCACCCGGGCAGCCTCGATCGCGAGCCGCGTCTTGCCGACACCACCCGGGCCGACGAGGGTCACGATCCGCGTCTTGTCGAGGAGTCCGACGAGGTGTGCGCATTCGTGGTCGCGACCGACGAACGAGGAGGCCGGCGTGGGCGGCGCCCGTGGGTCGGGCCGCGGTGCCGCTGCCGTCACGCGCTCGGCCACCGGCGGAGCGGCCTCACCCGCCAGCACCATCCGCTCGCTCTCGCGCAGTGCGTCTGACGGCTCGAGACCGGCCTCCGCGAGCGCGTCGCCGGCGCGCTGGAACGCTCGGAGCGCATCGGCCGTCCGCCCCTGTGCGGCCAGACCCTCGATCAGTTGCGTCCAGGCGCCCTCGCGGAGCGGCTCGGCGGTGGCGAGGGCCTCGGCCGCGGCCACGGACTCGTCGACCCGGCCAGCGCGCAGCAGCGCACGCGCCCGGGATTCGGAGGCGCTTCGCCGCAGTTCCTCCAGGCGTCGCGCCTCGGGCGCGATGCACGCGACGTCAGCGTGCTCGGCGAACGCCGAGCCGCGCCAAAGCCGGAGGGCCTCGTCGAGGAACGTCACGGCTTCCGCCGCGTCAGCAGTCGCGGCGTCGCGCATCAGCGACTCGAAGCGTCCGGCGTCGACGTCGTCTGGTGCCGCCACCAGCGCGTAGCCCGCTCCTCGGCTCACGAGGCTGTCGCCGAGAACGGCCCGCAAACGCGACACGTAGGTGCGCAGCGTCGCCACCGCACTCTCTGGTAGGTCATCCCCCCAAACCGCCTCGGCGAGGGTGTCCACCGGGACCGCCTCGCCGATCCGGGCGAGGAGCACGGCGAGGATCCGCCGCTGGTTCGGACTCCCGACGGCGACGACACCTCCGTTGGGGTCGACCAGCTCGACCGCACCCAGGACGCGGAACCGCACGGGCCCACCGTACGGCTTGTCGGGGCTGCCAGCAGCCGCGAGCCGGCTGCAACCGGCCTGCAACCGGCCTGCGAGGTGCGTCCTGCACCCTCGCCCCATGACCGCCGCGATCAAACAGCTCAGCACCGGTTGGGAGCCGGATGTCCCGGTCGGCGACACGATGGTGCGCCGGTATCTGTTCCACTTCGCGTCCCTGTCCGACGCGTTCGCAACGGCCGCCGGCGGCCGCACGGTCGAGTCGGCGGCACTGCGCGCCAGCGATCTCGGGCACCCGGGCGGTTACTGGAACGCCGCGACGCTGCTCCAACCCCCGTCCGACTGGCAGGCGACGCTCGATGAAGTCGAGGCGTTCTTCGCCGGCGGGACGGGCGAGGCGATGCTGTGGAGCGCGTGGCCGACCCCCGATCTGCGCGAGCGGGGCTGGCACCTCTCGGGTCACCCGCCGCTGCTCATCCGCCCGCCCGCCGCCCAGGTGCGCCTCCCGTCTGTCGCGGACGCCGACGTGCGGACGCTTCGGAGTGTGACCGAGCTCGCCGAGTGGGAGCGCACGGCCATCGAGGCCTACCCGCTCCCCGAGCTCGTCGGCGCGCAACCTGGGGCGATGGCGGGCCCGACCCTCCTCGACGACAACCGGCTGCGCTTTGTGACCGCCCACCTCGACGGTCACGTGGTGAGCGCGGCCGCCTCCTTCGTCGACCACGGCGTGGGATCGCTGGCGTTCGGAGCGACTCTCCCAACGGCGCGGCGGCGCGGCTTGTGGCAGCAGCTGGCAGTCGCCCGCATCCGGACCATGCCCGACCTCTGGGTCACCGGTGTTTTCAGCGACTTCAGCCGGCCCGGTGCCGAGCGACTCGGCTTCGTCCCCATCCAGCGCTTCACGCTCTGGGTCCGCCACCGCCCGCCCGCACCGACATGACCCCACAGAGAGGAACCGAGATGACCATCACCTCGCCTACCACGATTCGCGACGCCCACGGCAACGAGATCTCCGGTGCGGCCGACGCGGTCGCGGGCTACGACCACGCGCTCGACCGGCTGCTGCGGTACCACCCCGACCTGGTGCCCGCCGCCGGCGAGATCGCCGCCGATCCGGCGGCCCTGCCCATGGGGCAGGTCTTCATGGCGTACCTCATGCTCATGTCGACGGACGCCCCCGACGTCCCGGGAGCCGAGGCGGCGGCAGCCCAGCTCGCGGTGTTGCCGCTCAACGAGCGGGAGGCGGCCCATGCTGCGGCCGTCACCGCGTGGGTCGAGGGACGCTGGCACGACGCCGCCCGCACGCTCGACGACCTGCTCGTCCGGTGGCCGACCGACGTGCTCGCCCTGCTGATGGGCCACCTACTCGACTTCTTCGTCGGCGACGCCCAGAACCTGCGCGACCGCGTTGGCCGCTCGCTGTCGAGCTTCGATCCCGACCACCCGCACACCGGCTTCGTGCAGGGCATGCACGCCTTCGGGCTCGAAGAGTCCGGCCACTACGACCGGGCCGAGCGCATCGGCCTCGCCGCGGTCGAGCGCAACCCCGACGACGTGTGGGGCATCCACGCGGTCGTCCACACCTTCGAGATGCAGGGCAGAGTCGACGACGGCATCCGCTTCCTGCGCAGCCGGGAGACCGACTGGGGAACCGGCAACCTGTTCACGGTGCACAACTGGTGGCACCTCGCGCTGTACCTGCTCGAGGCCGGCCGCCACGACGAGGTGCTGGCGATCTACGACGCGCAGGTCCACCACGACGGGTCCGACGGCGTGCCGCTCGAGATGCTCGACGGGAGTGCGCTCCTATGGCGGCTCATGCTCGACGGGGTCAACACGGGAGGACGGTTCGGATCCCTCGCGGACGCGTGGACGAGCAGGCTCGGCGGCGACTCGTGGTACGCGTTCAACGACCTGCACGCGGTGATCGCCCTCTGCGGGGCCGGCCGCCTCGACGAAGCACGCGAGGTGGTCGACGACCTCACCCGTTACGTGCTCCACACGCCGACGCACCCGCGCTCGAACGCCATGATGGCGGCCGAGGTCGGTCTCCCCGCCGCGCAGGCCGTGATCGCCTTCACCGAGGGCCGCCACGGCGATGTCGTCGACGAGCTATGGCCGATCCGGGCGGGCTTCCAGCGCTTTGGTGGCTCGCACGCCCAGCGGGACCTGCTGCAGCGGACACTGACCGATTCGGCAATCCGCTCCGGCCACCTCGACCTGGCTCGCACGCTGCTCGCCGAGCGGCTGAGCCAGCGCGACACCAGCGTCTACGGCCTGCGCCGCCAGGCGTCGCTGCTCACGCAGACCGGTGCGGTCGATGCCGCCACGACGGCGGAGCAGCGCGCCGGACAGCATCAGGCGAGGTTCGCCGCGGCTGCCGCGTCCTAACGCGTGTAACCCGGGATTGTTCTGTAACCGCTGCCCCGCCCCGGGGTGGCCCGACACGGGAGGACAGGGATGACCGCCACCGATGCACGAACGTCGGGGACCAGCGGACCGGTTGCGGCCGGCGACGTCGAGCTCTGGGCCGAGCAACGGGGGGAGGGGCCCGACGTCCTGCTCATTGCCGGGCTGAGCGATCCCGCCGAGGCGTGGGCGCCGCAGCTCGAGGGGCTCGCCGACCGCTATCGGCTCACCGCCTTCGACAACCGGGGCGCGGGGCGATCGCCATTGCCACCGGCGGACTTCACAGTGGGCGGCTTGGCCGACGACGCCGCCGCCCTGCTGCGTGCGGTCGGGGTGTCCTCCGCCCACGTCGCCGGCTTCTCGGGAGGCAGCGCCACTGCCCAGGAGCTCGCGCTACGCCATCCCGAGCTGGTCCGGAGCCTCGTGCTCGTCAGCACGTGGGCCCGTCCCGATGCCTACCTCCGCACTTTGACCAGCTCGTGGTGCTGGCTGGGGGAGGGCGCCCCGAGCGAGCGGGCCATTCTCGAGGCGTTCTACCTATGGATCTACACGCCGCGCGCGCACGAGGACGGGACCGTCGACCAAATCATCGAGGAGGCGCTCGCCTTCCCCCACCCCCAATCACCCGAGGCATTCCTACGGCAACTCCGCACGTGGATGACACACGACACCTTCGATCGCCTGCACCAGCTCGCCGTGCCCACACTCGTCGTTGCGGGTGAGCTCGACATCGCCACCCCGCCGCGCTACGGCCGAGTCGTGGCCGAGCGGATCCCCAACGCCGAGTTCGTCGTGCTCCCCGGCGAGGCCCACCAGCCGTTCCAGGAGCGCCCGACCGAGTTCAACGCCCTGGTCGACGGCTTCTGGAGCAAGGTCGAAGGGGTTGAGACGGAAGCCACCGACACAAAGATCCGCGTCAACGGCATCGACCTGTTCCACGAAGTGACCCCGCGTGAGGCCGCATCGCAACCTGCTCCTCGGCCTCGGAGCGACCGATTCGGGACGTCCTGACGATCCTGAGGGCAGCACATAGTCGGCGATGTGTGCCTGCTGAGAACTCATCGAACGACGCGACACAACCACCGTCACCGGCCGCCCGCGCGCGCCAAACCGCGTTTTCTGCCCAGGTCGAAAGGCGCACCGAACGACCGCCATCGCGCGGCCGGTGTTGACGAGATGGCTGCGCAGCTGTCAGCACCCTCGGTAACGCTGGTCCGAAGGTGCTGCAACAACGAGAGCACCGATTCTGGCGCTCGCTTCGGCCGTCGCTGCCGGCTACAGATCGCCGTTCCGTGTGCGTTCTCCGGGACTGTGAGTACAACGGTGTCTCCGCCTGGTTTGGAGTTACACCGCTGTATTTACAGTCCCCAGCGTGGTGCTAGCTCAGGCAGCGGTGTTGACGGTGCGGCTGACTCGTGTGGTGTAGAACGCCCTGATCAGTCCGGCGATCTCGTCCTCGTGGTCTTCGAGGGCGAAGTGGCCGGTGTCGAGGAGGTGCAGCTCGGCGTCGGGCACGTCGCGCACGAAGGCCTCGCCGCCCTCGGGCGTGAAGATGGGGTCATGTGCGCCCCACACGATCAGGGTCGCTGGCCGGTGACGTCGCAGGTACTGGTGCCAGGTGGGGTATTGCTCGGGATTGGTGCGGTAGTCGTAGAAAAGGTCGAGGTTGATCCGCCGCGCGTTCGGCCTCGCCAGGACGGCGAGGTCGAGGTTCCAGTTGTCGGGGCTGATGCGCTCGGGGTCGCGGGTGCCTTCGGTGTAGATCCATTTGACGCCGTCGGGTTCGAGGAAGGTGTGGAGCGGCTTTTCGGTCTCGGGTGTGCGGTTGTGCCAGAGCGCGTGGCGGAGCGCGTCCCAGACGCCGGTGAATCCTTCCTCGTAGGCGTTGCCGTTCTGGATGACGAGGAAGTCGACGGCCTGCGGGCGGCGGAGCGCGAGCCGGAAGCCGACGGGGGCTCCGTAGTCCTGCATGAACAGGCCGTGGCGCGACAATCCGAGGTGGTCGACGAGCGCCTCGACCGTGCCGGCGAGGTGATCGAAGGTGTACGTCCACTCGTCGGGGTTGGGCGCTTCGCTGTTCCCGAAGCCCGGGTAGTCCGGCGCGACCAGGTGGAACCGGTCGGCGAGCGCCCTCATCAGGTGGCGGTACATGAACGACGACGCCGGGAATCCGTGCAGGAGCAGCAGGGCCGGGCTGGCCGGGTTACCGGCTTCGCGATAGGCGACGTTCACGCCGGCGACGCTTGCGGATCGGTACTGAACGGACATGGCTGTTCTCCATTCGAATCGACGTGGTTGCCCCCCGATGGGGTGTGTTCAGGCGGCGAGTGCCTGCGCGGCGGTTGCGATCTTGGCGATGCCGGTGGTGGTGAGTTGCTCGACGATGCGGACGAAGTTGGGGTGTTGGAGCCCGGAGACGAGGAAGGTCCAGCGGTAGGCGCGCCGCTGGTGGGTGCGGATGTCGTCGCGCTCGTCGTCGGTGAAGGAACGGCCGGAGGCGTGCTGTAGCGCGTCGATGTCGAGTTCGATCTGCTGGGCGAGGAGTCCGTCGACGGCGCCGCCCAGTTCGAGCAGTTGGTCGATCGCCTGCTCTCGCTCGTCGGTTGCGAGCTCGCCGGCGACCTGGTCGATGAGCAGGCTGTCCATCTGGGCGTGCCGTGACTCGTCGATCCAGTGGAAGCGGAGGATGTCCCGGAACAGCTCATCGAGCTCGGCCCGGTCCCGGACGTGCTCGACGTAGTGCAGCTGGGTGAACCACTCGATCATGCTGGTGAGCAGGAGCGCGGTGAGCGGCGAGGTGGCGAGCACGGCCTGGGCGACCCCCTCGCGCTCGGAGAGCAGCCCGCAGTCCACGCCGAAGCCGGCCTGGAACTGATCGACCGCCCGGCGCAGCATCTCCTGGTGCTTGACCTCCTCCTCTGCGAAGCGCAGCAGCGACCACAACCGGGTCTCGTCGCCGTAGACGTCGGCGCGGGCGCGGTCCATCACCAGCGGGACGATGTACTCCTCGACGAAGGCGAAGATGTGGCAGTAGCTGTTGCCGCGGATCTGGTTGAGCATCCGCTTCTCGTCGTCACCGAGGCAGCCGATGTCGTTCACGCCGGCGATCCGGTCGGGTAGGAACGGCCTATCGAAGTCGAAGTCCCGGCCGCGGAAGCAGTCGTCGACCGTCCAGGCCTTCGTCACCGATCCCCGGAGGCAGGCTGCGTAGCTGTAGTCGTGGGTCACCATCGGTCTCTCCTCGTCGCCGAGCGGGTCACGCCGGCACCGCCAGTGACAGCACCTGGTCGCGGGTGAGCTCCATGCCGTGAGCGTCACGGGCGTGCTTCTGGGCGGCGGCCACGAGCGCGTCGTCGGTGTCGCCCCGCACCACGTGCCCGCAGTCGCAGTTGATGATCTTGGTCATCGTGCCTCCCTGGGTCGGCGCCACACTCGGTGCCACACTACGAACCGGCGTTTGGTCCATCGTTGGAAGCGATCTGGCGATTGTCTGGAACCGTCCGGGTACGGCTGCTGGGCCGGCTGGGAGTCGAGCACAGGCAGCGCTGGCTCGACGGCGCGGCGCTCCCGGGCCGCCAGGGCCGGGTCGTCCTCGCCCATCTCGCGCTGCGCCATCACCCGGTGGCCCGGGACGAGCTGGCCGACCTGGTGTGGCCTGACGCCCTCACCGCGTCCTGGGAGCGGGATCTGTCGGCCGTCGTGTCCAAGGTGCGAGCCGCGCTCGATGCGATCGACCTCGGCTCGACCCTGCACGGCGCGCTCGGCTGCTATGAGCTCCAGCTCCCGCCCGGCTCCCGGGTCGACGTCGAGGACGCGGTCCGGTTCGTCGAGGATGCGGAGTCGGCATGGCGGGCGGGTGACCGCGACCTCGCCCTCCCCGCGGCTGCCACCGCTGCGAACCTCGCTCGGCGGCCACTCCTCCCGGCCGAGCGCGGCCTGTGGATCGAGCGTCGGCGCAACGACCTGCAGGCCACACTGCTGCGGGCCCTCGACGTGCTCGTGGAGGGCCTGGCCGGTGGGGTCTTCGAGCACGAGGCACTGCGCTACGCGCACGCGGCCCTCGCGCTGGACCCGTACCGCGAGACCAGCTACGTCCGGCTCATGCGCCTGCACATGGACCGAGGGAACCGGGCGGAGGCGCTCCGGGTGCACGAGCAGTGCCGGGCCGTCCTGGCCCGCGACCTCGGCGTGACCCCTTCACCACAGACGGAGGCCGTCTACCGCGAGGTACTTGGTCCCTGACGGAACACCAGGCACCCACCGGATGCCCCTTCGAACGCGTTCGAGGGATCAAGGGCGACCAGACCGTCACACCTGGCACAAGCTCCAGCCACCCCAAGCCGCCCCAGATCGATCAGGCGCCTCTGCGCCGTCGCGGTGAGCGCCTACGAGAGCACCCCGTTCGAGGGCTGATCGGCTCGGGCGTCGACATCGAGGGCGCCGCCATCACCGAGCGGGGTCGCATCGCCCACCCGAGCCAGGTCGAAGGGCCGTTCGGCGGCAAGCCACTGCCGGTGGCGATCGACCCCGGGCCGGGGTCGGGTTCGCCCGGCGAGCCGGGGCCGATGTCGAGATCGCCCCGGAGTTCCAATACACGCCCCCGATCATGCGCTCGCTGGTCATCGGCGTTCGGCTCTGGACGCTGTCCAGCGCTGGCCTGGCGTCGAGCGACCTCGCCACCCTCGGTTCGGCCAATCTCCTACCTTCGCCTGACCGGACGGCGCAAGAGCTCAAGCCCAGACGGGATAAGCGCATCACGGCCCTCACCGGGTCGGCGCGCCTCCTCGGGCCACCGCTGACCGCTGACACCGGGAGGTCGACGAGCGAACTCGCTGCGTCTGAAGGGGTGGTCCTTGCTGACGACGAGGTCGACTCTCCAGCCCGTGACCGTATCGACGATGTTGAACTGGTCGAAGAGATCGTGCGCGGGCGCGAAAGGCTTCGGGCGTTTCGGCGTTGAGCACCTCACGCTTGGTGCGAGGCGTCGTCACGGTCGCGGGTCGACAGGTCCTGGCCCGCCGCCTCGTAGTCGTCGAGCGGTCCCCGACCGCGACGCCGAGGCTGAACCGGCCCCCGGACAGGCGGCCGAGCGTCCTCGCCTTCTCACCTGGGTTGCGATCGCGACGGCGGCGTACCATCGAGCCGTGGCCACTGCTTCGGCGTCGCCGACACCCAACCCCAACGCCACCAAGTTCACCTTGGACACAACCCTTCCGGCGACGTTCAACGTGACCAGCGCCGATGCTGCGGTCGGCAACCGGTTCGCCGAGGACGTGTTCGCGGCCGGTGGCGTCGCTTCCGTCTTCGGGATGAACGACTTCGTGACCGTCACCCGTCAGCCCGGGGCGGATTGGGGGCCGATCGTGGCGGCGGTGCAGGCGGCAGCGGCAACCCATCTGTAGCTCTTCAAGCTCGACAGGTGGGTCCAGCGGTGGCCACCGACGGCCTCGCCGAGCTGCAGTCCGCCCGCCCGGGCACGCCCCGTGAGATTCGGCGGACGCTCACGAGGCGAACGCGATCACCGAATCTGGCGCAGTCCCCAAGGGTGTGCATGCGAACCGATCGCCGGTTCCCGGGCGTGGCCACGGCAGTCCCGCCGACGTCGTTATGGCGCGATGGACAGCTCGAGCTGCGAGCGCGTATCCGTCGTTCGGTCGCGACGAAGATGGATGACGTCCCTGGCCATACGTGCCGTTCCGCGCGCGCTTACAGCCATAGAGGTACGCCATTCTGGGATGCAGGAATGAGTCTCTCAATGTCACGACATAGATTGAGGGAACGTCGTGCCACGCCGCATCGCGCAGTGGCGTGACTGCCGCGCTGACCACGAACGGTCGGGGAGGCGGCCATGCAGCGATCTGCTCCAACGCGGCCGCGTCCTCTTGTGATCCGTCATCGCGCAGCCTC
>DASSDL010000185.1:0-2686 GCA_035697145.1 Acidimicrobiales bacterium | reverse complement strand
GCTCCCGAAGGCTCCATCGAGGACCGCTGGACCCGCCACCGCTTCGACATGAAGCTGGTGGCACCCCACAACCGGCGGCGCTTCGACGTGATCATCGTCGGCACCGGGCTGGCGGGTGCGTCCGCCGCCGCCACCCTGGGCGAGCAGGGCTACAACGTTCAGGTCTTCACCTACCACGACAGCCCGCGGCGCGCGCACTCCATCGCGGCCCAGGGCGGCATCAACGCCGCCAAGAACTACAAGGGCGACGGCGACTCGATCGAGCGCTTGTTCTACGACACGATCAAAGGCGGCGACTTCCGCAGCCGCGAGTCCAACGTGTACCGGCTGGCCGAGGTGTCGGTCGACATCATCGACCAGTGCGTGGCGCAGGGCGTGCCCTTCGCCCGGGAGTACGGCGGCCTGCTCGACAACCGCAGCTTCGGCGGTACGCAGGTCTCACGCACCTTCTATGCGCGGGGCCAGACGGGCCAGCAGCTATTGCTCGGTGCGTATCAGCAGATGATGCACCAGGTCCACGTCGGCACGGTGAAACTGCACACCCGAAGCGAGATGCTCGACCTGGTGGTGCGCGACGGTCGGGCGGTCGGCATCGTCGTGCGAGACATGGTCACCGGCCAGGTCACGTCGCACTCGGCGCACGCGGTGCTGCTGTGCACGGGCGGTTACAGCAACGTCTTCTACCTGTCGACCAACGCCAAGTATTGCAACGCCACGGCCATCTGGCGGGCCCACCGGCGGGGCGCGCTGTTCGCCAACCCCTGCTTCACGCAGATCCACCCCACGTGCATCCCGGCCAGCGACGAATTCCAGTCCAAGCTCACGCTGATGTCCGAGTCGTTGCGCAACGACGGGCGCATCTGGGTCCCCGAGGACGCCGACGACAAGCGCTCGCCCGACCAGATCCCGGAGTCCGATCGCGACTACTTCCTGGAGCGCAAGTACCCGAGCTTCGGCAACCTGGTCCCCCGCGACGTCGCCTCCCGCAACGCCAAGGCGGTCGTCGACCAAGGCCGGGGCGTGGGCCCGCTGCGCAACGGGGTCTACCTCGGCTTCTCCGGAGCCATCAGCCGGCTGGGCGAGGGCACCATCCGCGAGCGCTACGGCAACCTCTTCGACATGTACGAGCGCATCACCGACGAGGACCCCTACCAGGTCCCCATGCGCATCTACCCGGCCGTGCACTACACGATGGGCGGGCTGTGGGTGGACTATCAGTTGATGTCCAACGTGCCCGGCCTGTTCGTGCTCGGCGAGGCCAACTTCTCCGACCATGGCGCCAACCGCCTCGGGGCGTCGGCGCTCATGCAGGGCCTGGCGGACGGCTACTTCGTCATTAGCTACACCGTCGCCAACTACCTGGCCGGGTTGCTGGGCGAGCCGGCCGTGCCCACCGACGACCCCGCCTTCGCCAACGCCGAGCGCTCGGTGGGCGACACGGTGGCGCGGCTCCTGTCGATCAATGGCACCAGCTCGGTCGACCACTACCACCGCGAACTGGGCAAGATCATGTGGGACTACTGCGGCATGGCCCGCAACCGTTCGGGGCTCGAGAAGGCCCTGTCGGAGATCCCGGCCCTGCGCGAGGAGTTCTGGAAGGACGTGCGCGTGCTCGGCGGCCCGGCGCTCAACCAGTCGCTGGAGAAGGCGACCCGCGTGGCCGATTTCTTCGAACTCGGTGAGCTGATGGTGCGCGATGCGTTGCACCGAGAGGAGTCGTGCGGCGGGCACTTCCGCGAGGAGAGCCAGACCGAGGACGGCGAGGCCCTGCGCGACGACGAGCACTTCGCCTACGTCGGCGCCTGGGAGTGGACGGGGAAGGGCAACGACCCGGCCTTGCACCGCGAGCCACTCGAGTTCGAGTACGTCAAGCTGACCCAGCGGTCGTACAAGTAGTGGGGAGCACCTCCACATGGACCTGACCCTGCATGTCTGGCGGCAAGCCGGCCCCGACGAACCGGGAAGGATGGTCATCTACGCCGACGAGGCCAAGGACATCAGCCCCGACATGTCCTTCCTCGAGATGCTCGACATCGTGAACGAGCGGCTCATCGCCAAGGGCGAGGAACCGATCGCCTTTGAGCACGACTGCCGCGAGGGCATCTGCGGCAGCTGCGGGATGATGATCAACGGCCAGGCCCACGGCCCGCAGAGGGGCACGGCCGCCTGCCAGCTCCACATGCGCAAGTTCTCCCACGGCGACGAGCTCTTCATCGAGCCGTGGCGGGCGCGGGCCTTCCCAGTGCTGCGTGACCTGATCGTCGACCGGCAGGCGTTCGACCGGATCGTCGAGGCCGGCGGCTACATCACCGCCCCCACCGGCGCCGCGCCCGACGCCAACCTCATCCTCGTGCCCAAGGAAGCCGCCGACGCCGCCATGGACGCCGCCGCCTGTATCGGCTGTGGAGCGTGCGTGGCCGCGTGCCCCAACTCGGCCGCCCAGCTGTTCACGGCGGCCAAGATCCAGCACCTCAACCTGCTGCCGCAGGGCCAGGCCGAGCGCTATACCCGCACAAAGGCGATGGTCGACACGATGGAGGAGTACTTCGGCTCCTGCACCAACCATGGAGAGTGCCAGGAGGCGTGCCCGAAGGAGATCTCCATCGACTTCATCGCCTACATGAACCGGGACTACGTCAAGGCCCAGATCAAGAACCGCAAGCTGACCGGCCAGGCGGCGTCGTAG
>DASSDL010000184.1:0-6211 GCA_035697145.1 Acidimicrobiales bacterium | reverse complement strand
CTGATCGGCCGTGGTGGCGTCGTCGGGTCCCGGGTTGGCCACGACCGGCTGATCGTCGACGGCCTTGTCGGTCCCCGGATCGTCGCTGGCCGGGCTCGCAGGTCGGTCGGCAGCGTCCGCGGTGTCGGCTTTGTCGGCTGTCTCGCCGGTGGTGGGTTCCTCCGCGGGTGGCTCGCGCTCGTCCGTTGGCTCGGTGGTGTCGGGTTGCGCTTCTGGCTCGCCCTCGTCGGCTGTGTCGCCGGCGGCGGGTTCTTCGGCGGGTGGCACGCCCTCGTCGGCTTGCTTGGTGGTGTCGGGTTGCTCTTCTGGCCCGCCCTCGTCGGCTGGCTCGGTGGTGTCGACGGCCGTGTCGATGGTGTCGGCGGCATCGGCGGTGGTGTCGGCTGTTTCGGCGGTGGTGTCGGCTGTGTCGCCGGCGGTGGGCTGCTCGGCCTCGGCGGTGTCGGGTTGTTCGGCGGCTTCGGCTGTTTCGGCGGCGGTGGGCTGCTCGGCCCCGGCGGTGCCCGCGGTGTCGGTGGCGGCCGTATCCGCTTCGACCTGATCGGCTGCCGTGGTCTCCACGCTGGGCTCCTCCTGGGCTTGCCTGCGAGCCCGCCACGAGTCGAAGACCAGCCAACCGACGGCCGCGAAGAACGCAATGGCGCTCATCCAGATGTTCCAGCGCACGCCGAACAAGTGCGCAGCCGGGTCGATCCGCAGCGCTTCGACCCACGTTCGTCCCACGGCGTAACCCGCGACGTAGAGCGCGAACAAGCGGCCGGGGCGAGCCCCCGGATGGTGCCGCTCCCACAACACAAGCCCACCGGCGAGCGCAAGGTTCCATAGCGCTTCGTACAGGAACGTGGGATGGAACGTGGCCACGTCGAGGTAACCCGCCGGCCGGTGCTCCGGGTCGATCTCGAGTCCCCAGGGCAGATCGGTGGGCCGACCGAACAGCTCCTGGTTGAACCAGTTGCCGAGTCGCCCGATCGCCTGGGCGACGGGCAAGGCGGGGGCGACGACGTCGAGCAGCTGAGCCACGGGCAGGCCGCGACGATGGGCGATGAAGGCACCGGTCCCGACGCCCGCGATCAGTCCGCCGGGGATGCCGAGACCGCCCTCCCACACGGCGAACGCATGGTGCCAGCGGCCCTCGAACCGGTCGAGGTCGGTGAGCACGTGGTAGAGCCGGGCGCCGATGAGCCCGGCGAGGACCGCCCACAGTGCGATCCGGCTGATGTCGTCGGGATCGCCACCCCGGGCCGCCCATCTGCGGCGGGCAATCCATACCGCGGCGATGACACCCAGGGCGATGGCGAGGCCGTAAGCACGCAGCTCCAACCCGCCGATCTTGATGGCGTTGTCGCTCGGGCTGGGGATGGAGGCGAGGATCGGGAACACCGTCGGCACGGCCCGAAGGTGTAGCGCGCGGGACGGGGTCCGTGCCGCTCGCGGCTGGGTCGGCTGGCCTCGTGCTCATCCGCTGGTCGGTTGCCACCCTCGGCAGGCCCGCGCCGAGACTCTGCCTCGGTGGACTTCGTGACGATGATGGCCTCGAACCTCACGGCAACGGACGTGTGGCTGGCCCGCCGAGGTGTTCAATCGCGTTTCTCGGTCACGGTGACCCCCTTCCCGGGTTTCCACGTCTTGACGTACATCACGTCGTCGGCCACCGAGACCGATGATGCGCCGAGCAGGTCGACGTCGAATGCGTCGAACGATCCGACCTCGAATCGGAAGCCCACAGACTCGAAGATGTCGTCGGAGAACCGGGCCAATGTGTCGCGATCGGTCACCGCGGTGGCGGTGCCCCACATCTTCACGTCGCCCTGGCTCACCTGCTTGTCGGCCGTGGCGGTGTGCAGGCCGCACCGGCCGTCGCGCTGGAGGTCGAGCGACTTGGTGGAGTCGACCATCATCCCCAGCCACAGCTTGCCGTCGTGCAGCACGAGCCGATCGCCGGCGATGACCGGCTCCACGGGGCTGATGCGCGGGAACCCGTCGCGTCGCAGGGTCGCCAGCATCATCAGGCCGGTCGCGACCAATCGTCGTTCGGCCAACTCGGCGATCTCGGGTGCTTCGTCGGAGAACTGTGTCCACGTGGCCATGACCGGACTTTACGCAAGGGGTGTGACAGACACGGAGGGCGCGCCAGACTCGTCCGGGTGACCGACCAAGCCGACGAGCTCGGCCCCCAACGCAGCCCCGCCCCCAGCGCCTGGGACGCGGCGCTCGATGCCGCCATTGACCACGCCAAGGACTACCTCGCAGGTCTGCCGGACCGGCCGGTGTCCGCGCGGGCCCCGGTCGACCAACTCCGCAAGGCGCTGGCCGTTCCCCTGCCCGACGAGGCGGTCGAACCCGCCAAGGTGGTGCACGACCTGGCCGAAGGCGCGGAGCCCGGCCTGGTGGCCACCGGCTCGCCCCGCTACTTCGGCTTCGTGATCGGGGGCGCCCTTCCGGCTGCCCTGGCGGCCGACTGGTTGGCCGCCACCTGGGATCAGAACGCCGGCCTGTACGCCTGCGGGCCGCCGGCGGCGGTGGTCGAGGAGGTCGCCGGGCGCTGGGTGCTCGATCTGTTGGGTCTGCCGCCGTCGGCCTCTTTCGGCTTCGTCACCGGGGGCCAGATGGCCAACTTCACCGCCTTGGCCGCGGCCCGTCACGCCGTTCTCGCCCGGCAGGGCTGGGACGTCGAGGCCCGCGGGCTGTCCCGGGCTCCGGCGGTCCGGGTGGTGACCAGCGACGTCCGGCACGCGACCATCGACCGGGCGCTCCGGTACCTCGGTCTCGGCACCGACGCCGCCGTCGTCATACCCACCGGGCCCGACGCTCGGCTCCCCGTCGACGCCCTT
Source organism: Acidimicrobiales bacterium (assembly GCA_035697145.1). Lineage (GTDB taxonomy): Bacteria > Actinomycetota > Acidimicrobiia > Acidimicrobiales > VFJN01 > DASQUK01. The sequence continues at coordinate 3,380 of DASSDL010000184.1, read as the reverse complement.
GCCGATGCGCTGGACGACCGTTCCGGTGACCATCCGACGCCGACCATCGTGTGCGCGCAGGCCGGCGAGGTGAACACCGGTGCCATCGATCCGCTGGCCGAGATCTGCGACGTTGCCCACGCCGCGGCCGCCTGGGTGCACGTAGACGGCGCGTTCGGGTTGTGGGCGGCCGCCAGCCCGTCGTTGCGGCCGGCGTTGGCGGGGGTGGAGCAGGCCGACTCGTGGGCCACCGACTTCCACAAGTGGCTCAACGTGCCGTACGACTCCGGCTTCGTCGCCTGCGCGGACTCCGATGCCCACCGGCGGGCAATGGGCGTCCGCGCCGCCTACCTCGTGCATGCCGACGACGATCCCGCCGCCGCCCGCGACCAGGTCGACTGGAATCCCGAGTTCTCGCGGCGGGGGCGCGGGTTCGCGGTCTACGCCGCGCTCCGGTCGCTCGGCCGGAGGGGGGTCGCCGAGCTGGTGGAGGGCAGTTGCGCCCGCGCCCGCCAGTTTGCAGAGCGATTGCGCCGGATCGACCGGGCGGAGGTCCTCAACGACGTCACCCTCGACCAGGTGCTCGTGCGGTTTCATGCCGACTCCGGAACTGGGGACGCCGATCCCGTTGCGGACGACGACATCACCCGGCGGGTCGTCGAGGCGGTGCAGGCGTCGGGTGAGTGCTGGATGAGTGGCACCACCTGGCGGGGCCATGCCGCCATGCGCATCTCCGTGGTCAATTGGCAGACGGCGGAGGCAGATGTCGACCGCTCGGTGGCGGCCGTCGAGGCGGCGCTGGCATCGGCCTGAGGTCGGCCATGGCTCGCGTCAGGAGAATGGGCGGTCCGGTGCCGCCCTAGAGTTTCGGCATGACCGCAACGGCCCCCGACGCCGACTCCATCGACCTCTCCGACCTCGATTGGTGGACCCGGCCCCTGGCCGAGCGTGAGGCTGCGTTCGCGGTCCTGCGGGCCGAACGGCCCCTGGCGCCGATGGTGTTGGAGGCGCTGCCGGGCCTCGGCGTGCCCGAGACCCCCTACTGGTCGATCACCCGCTATGCCGACATCGTCGAGGTCAGCCGGCATCCCGAGCTGTTCTGCTCGGGCCAGGGCACCAACATTCCCGACCTCCCGCCGGAGTTCCTCGAGTTCTTCGGCTCGATGATCAACATGGACGACCCCCGCCATGGCCGGATGCGCCGCATCGTGTCCCGCGGCTTCACCCCGCGGCAGCTCGAGACCATGCGGGCGGACGTCGAGGGCGTGGCGGCCGGCATCGTCGACGAGATCATCGAGCGGGGCGAGTGCGACTTCGTGACCGAGGTCGCCGCCCGCCTGCCCCTGCGGATCATCGTCGACATGATGGGCATCCCCCGCAGCCAGGAGCGTTTCATCTTCGACCGCACCAACATCATCCTCGGCTTCAGCGATCCCGAGTACGTCGACGACATCGACGACCCGCCGGCAGTGACGGCCACCATCCTCACCGCCGGCGCCGAGTTGGCGCAGATGGTGCAGGAGCTGGGCGAGGCCCGGCAGAACGATCCCCGCAACGACCTCGTGACTGCGCTGGTCACCAGTGAGGTCGAGGGCGAGCATCTGACTCCCCAGGAGTTGGCGTCGTTCTTCATCCTCCTGGTGGCGGCGGGCAACGAGACCACACGCAACGCCATCGCTCACGGCCTCTCGACGCTGTCCGAGAATCCCGACCAGAAGGCGCGCTGGCTGGCGGATATCGACGGCATGACCACCACCGCTGTCGAAGAGATCGTTCGCTGGGCTTCGCCGGTCATTCACTTCCGGCGAACCGTCACCACCGACGGAACTCGGCTGGGCGAGCATGAGTTCTCCGAGGGTGAGAAGGTCGTGCTCTGGTACTGGTCGGGCAATCGCGACGAGGCTGTTTTCGACGACCCGCACACGTTCGACGTCGGCCGGACGCCCAACGATCACATCGGGTTCGGCGGTCCGGGCCCCCACTTCTGCCTCGGAGCCCACCTGGCCCGACGGGAGATCTCGGTGATGTTCCGCGAGCTGCTGCGCAGGATGCCGGACATCCATTCGGTCGGCGAGCCGGACCGACTGCGCTCGGGCTTCATCAACGGGATCAAGCACCTGCACGCCGAGTGGACGCCCGGACCGCAGGTCAGAGGGGGAACGGTGGCCTACGGGCGGCGCCGTCAATGACACGGCGGTGACACGCGGCGTCGCGGGCGAACACCGTCTCGACGCCGAGCGAGCCCGACGATGCCGGTGAGTCCCGCACTGTGGTGTAGATCGGCGAGGCATCACGGGCTCCGGATATGCGTGGCCACCGTGCAACTCTCAGAAGCGCTGACTACTGAGGGGATGCACGGTGGCCGAGAACGAGCCTGCCCTGTCCGAGCTCGGGAGTTCCTTGCTGCTCCTCGAGTCCGAGGGCCTCATCGGCCTCAGGCTGTGGCCGGCATGACGCGGATGGTTCCCTCGAACCTCAGCGTTGCCGCGTTCACCAGTTGTCCTTCCTCGTGGACCTGGGCGCCTTGGAGGAAGCCGTCGACCACCGTCCCGTCCATGGTCACCGCCCCCGTCACGTTGTTGAGAATCCCGCTGAGATGGGCGGTGAACGACTCTGCTCCGGCGTGGACGATCCAGTCGAACTCGACGTGCCAGATTCGCCCAGAGCAGGGGTTCGGCCCGGAACAGGAGGTGAGGACCGTAGTCAGATCTCCATCCACATCTCCGGAGACGCTTCCCTCCCATACGCCAACCGCGACAGCCTCCTTCTCGAACGTCAGGTGCAGCGGCGTGGTAGCGCTCGCCGGAGACGCGATGGAAAGGCCGAAAGACATAAGACCCGCCGCCATGATCCCGATGAGGATCGACACCCATAGTCGCTTGGGACTGCGCACAGTCATGACACCCTCCAGTCGTCGTTGCTGATCTCACCCCGAGGGTGAGACCGGCGGTTCGTCGTCGCGACGGTGCACACACCCGGGATCGGGTGACATCCGTACTGGCACGGATATCAGTACGGATCGTGGTTGCGTGGCGTAGATCAGCCCAGTCCGTCGTCGAGCTGGGCCCGCATCATCGGTTGCCACGTCTCCTCGGCGCCCACGAGCGCGTACACGCCACGGGCCCCGCCGGCGTCGCTGATGGTGCGCATCGGGTTCGGCTTCCGTCGCTTCGCCCGCGACCGCATCCGCGTACTGCTCTACGCCAGCAAGCCCCACTGAGACCTACTCGCCACCGTCACTCCCCGCTGAATCCGATGACTCGTCAAACGATGCGGTGACTGCCGGACACAGGTGGGTTCGATGAGCGTAGCGTCGGGAATCGCGTGATCAGGGACGCCGGGCATCGGCGGCGGTTCGACGTGCTGTTCGAGGCCCACCGGCTCGACATCGCGTCGTACTG
>DASSDL010000183.1:0-3265 GCA_035697145.1 Acidimicrobiales bacterium | reverse complement strand
CGGGGGAACACCATGTGGCGGCCCGCCCGCCGCACGACCCGGTAGCCATCGCGGATGGCGTCGGTGGGCTGGCCCTGAGCCCAGGAGGTGCGGAGGGTGACCTCGAGGCCGGCGGCGGCCCAGCGGCGCGCCACCTCGTGGATGTGGACTTCCGACCCCCCGGCCTCCACGTCGTCGAGGTCGCGCCACGCGAGCACGTGGATGCGGCGTACACCGGCCGCCGCCGCCAAGTCGCCGATCTTGGCGATCCCGTCGCCGAGCGGCTCGGTGGGGTCATTGGTTTCTGTCGCGTCGTGCACGGCGTCGTTCAAACGTCCTCGGTCTCCCCGGCTAACGTGACCAGGTCATGCACGCTAGTGCGACGACCGGCGACGTTGGGGATTCGAGGTGTGACTCCACGCCGCCCATGACCCTCGCCGAACTGCTGGCAGCCCTGGATGGGGTGGAGGGGTGGTTCAGCCTGGACCAGGTGGCGCGGCTGGCAGAACGCGCCGCGGCCGTGCGGCCCGGTGGGCGCATCGTCGAGATCGGCAGCTTCCGGGGCCGCTCGACGATCGCGATCGCCCGCTCCGCCCCGCCCGGTGTCGAGATCGTGGCCGTCGACCCCCATGCCGGCACCGACCGGGGGCCGCAGGAGATCGACGGCTTCGCCGCGGCCGCCGCCGAGGACCACGACGCGTTCCTCGCCAACCTCGACCGCGCGGGCGCCCGGGACCGCGTCACATACCTGCGCCGCTTCAGCCACCAGGCCCTCACGGACGTGGCCGGGACCGTCGACCTGCTGCACATCGACGGCGCCCACCGCTTCGGTCCCGCGCGCCAGGACCTCCGCAGCTGGGGGGCCAAGGTGGCATCGGGCGGGTCGATGCTCGTCCATGACGCCTTCTCGTCGGTGGGTGTGAGCGCCGCCATCGGCGCCGAGCTGCTGCTGTCGCGTCGCTGGCGCTACGTCGGACGCAGCCGGTCGCTCGCCGAGTACCGGCGGGAGCCGGTGACCGGCCGGGCGCGGCTCCGCAACGTGGGCCGCCAGCTCGCCGAGCTGCCATGGTTCGCGCGCAACCTCACGGTCAAGGTGCTGCTGGTGGCACGCCTCGGCCGGCTCGCCCGGGCCCTGGGCCACGACGGCGAGACCTGGCCGTACTGACGCAACGACGTTGTCAGCGCGCTCGCGGCGGAGGTGTGGCCGCAGCATCCGGCACAGTGGGGCCAGGGCGCGCACTCCTGCGCAGCAGCCGATCGCGCACACTCCACCACGCAACCAGCGACATGGCCTCGCCGATGATGTGCAACGACAGCTTCGACTCACCGCGGACGCGGTCGTTGAACGTGATCGGCACCTCGACGATGCGGGCCCCCAGGCGGTGGGCCCGGTAGGCGAGCTCGACCTGGAACCCGTAGCCGGTGGCCCGGGTCGCGCCGGCTTCGATGATCCTGAGCACACCGGCGCGGTAGGCGCGGAAGCCCGACGTCGCGTCGCGGATGCCCACTCCCAGCAGCGTTGACGCGTAGAAGTTCCCGACGCGGGACAGCACCCGACGGGTGGTGGGCCAGTTGGGGATGCTGCCGCCGGCGACGTACCGCGAGCCGATGACCACGTCAACGCCGGCGTCGACCTGTCGCAGCAGCTCCGGCAGCGTCGCCGGATCATGGGAGAAGTCGGCGTCCATCTGGACGATGACCTCGTAGCCACCGGCGAACCCGTGCGCGAAGCCGGCCCGGTAGGCGACGCCCAGGCCGCTCTTCTCCGGCTGGACCAACGTCTCGATCTGGCCCTCCTCGTCGGCGGTCTGCTTGGCCAGCTCGGCCGTGCCGTCTGGGCTGCTGTCGTCCACGACGAGGATGTCCGCCTCGGGGACCGCCGCCCGCACCTGGTGGAGGAGGTCGGCGATGTTCTCCACCTCCAGGTACGTCGGGATGATGATCAGCGTCCTCATGTCGGAATGTCGGGCCCTCGGGTCGATCGTCGGCCGGGCAACCTAGCTCCTTCGAGCGTCTGGTTCAGCAGCCGTGACGGCACGGCCGCGAAAGCCGTCACGCGGCCAACGGCTATCCGGACACCCCCACGACCTCGCCCGGCCGGGGCACCGTCGCCGCTGCTGCCGTTGTGCGTCCCCGGGAGAGCAAGACCATGGATACGCAGGCCAAGCCGTACGCGAGCGCGCCGGCCCAGAAGGCGGTCGAGATCCCGAAGAACAGGGAGATCACAACCCCCAGCACCGATGCGCACACCGAGGCGGCGCCGTTGATGCCCCACAGGAAGGCTGTCGGTGCCCCCGGGATCGTTGCCGCGACCCGCATCCCCACGGCGAACGGCATCCCCATGAGGAGGGCCAGCGGCGCCAGCAGGGCGACGGCCGTGGCGATGCGCACGGGTGTCGTGGCGCCGTCCAGGGCCTGGAGGACCGCGGGAGTCACGAGGCCGGCGACGATCACCGTGGTGGCGAGGGCCCCGAGCGGGACCAGTCGCGAGCGGGGCCGGTCGTCGCGCACGATCCGCTCCATCAGCACGCTGCCGATGCCGCTGAACACGAGGATCGAGAACAGCGAAACCGTCAGGCCGTACGTCGGATGGCCCAAGAAGATGCTCAGGCGTTGCAGCTGGGCGACCTCGATCAGGAGGAACCCGAGGCCGATGCCGGCGAAGTACGTGTAGAGCGGCAGCAGGCGCCTGCGGTTCGTCCGGATCGCGGAGGTGCGCCCGGCCAGCAGCAGGGGAAGACCGACGCAGCATGCCGCCAGGCCCAGGACCGTGACCGCGAGCAGGCCCAGCACGAGGACCGGGCGGGTCACGTAGTCGTCGCGGCCGATCTCGCCGTTGAGAAAGGTGCCGACGTCCGCCATCTGGAAGAAGAAGGGCCGGTTGTCGCTCGGGGGCGAGATGTCGGCATCGACCCAGTCGATGGCGTCGCCGGGGCCCCCAGGCGCTGTCAGGGCCGCGATGACGGGGTCGGCTGCGTCGTCGGGTGTCAACACGGGTGTGAAGCCGAGCGCGTCGGCTCGCTCGGACAGCACGGCGAGGTCGCTCTCCGAGAAGGGGTCGGGGCTCACCATGACCGTCGCCAGGTCGACGCCGTAGCCCGTCGGCACGCGGTACACGAGGACGTGGTCGCGGGGATTGGCGACACCGCGCCGGGTGAGGACCTCGGAGGCGAGGGCAATCGTGCGATATGTCTCGAGCGGCTCGACGGGTCGGCCTTCGGCGTCGGCGGTGGGGAAGTAGCGCGTGACCGACAGGATGCCGTCGTCCCGGAGCCGGTCCAGGAAC
>DASSDL010000182.1:0-3219 GCA_035697145.1 Acidimicrobiales bacterium | reverse complement strand
CGTTCCCGTCGACCAGATGCTGGCCCACGACGACGAACTCGGCCTCCCTTCGGCCAACGGGAACGCCCCGGTGGTCGATCTGGCCCAGCGGGTCCGCCGCCGTCCCGTAACCCTGGACCTGCAGGCCATCGAACAGATGGGGGGGCACGCGGGCGAGATGCTCAAGCGGTACCTAGGCATCATCCAATGGCAGCGGGGCGACTACAACGGCCGCATGCTCACCATCCGCCGCGACGACCTGCGAACGGTCGCATGCATCTTCGACTGCCATCTGGAGCAGGTGCCTGCCCGGCTCGACAGCCTTGGGCTCCTCCTGGTCCCATAGGCTTTCGCAGCAGCGGCCCTCGTCCCCTCAGCCGAGGCCGCCCAAGCTGCGCAGGCCGTGCCACCACGCCGACGCCCGATCAGAAGCCGGCGAACGGAACGCGCGCCGTAGGGAACCGTCACCACGCTCGGTAAGACCGGTCAGAGGCGCCGCCAGACGCGAGACCACGCTTGGTCGTGTAGAGCCCGTTTGAGGAGCCCACCGGCGGGTAGGCAACGACCGCTGAGGGAGGGAGGGTCCTCATGACTTGGGTGATCGTGGCGGTGGCCGTTGTCGTGGTGATCGCGCTGGCGGCGGTAGCGATGCGGCAGAGGCGTTCCGCAGCATTGAAGCGACGGTTCGGACCGGAGTACGACCGCACCGTCGATGAGGAGGGCGACCGCCGCAGCGCCGAGGCCGCGCTGCGGGATCGGGCCAAGCGGCGTGACGCTGTGGAGGTCCGCGAGCTGTCATATGAGGCCGTGTCGCAGTACACGGTCCAGTGGCGCGACGTGCAGTCGCGCTTTGTCGATAGCCCGCGCCAAACGGTCGCGGACGCGGACGAGCTCGTCCAAGAGGTGATGCGCGAGCGCGGGTATCCCGTCGACGAGTTCGACGAACGCCTCGAGATGGTGTCCGTCGATCATCCGGAGCTCGCGGAGAACTACCGCGTGGCGCACGCCATTCAGCGCAAGAGCGGTGAGGAATCGGCGACGATCGACGATCTGCGCGAGGCCTTTCAGCGCTACCGCGCGCTGTTCGAGGATCTGTTGACCGACAGCGGTGGCGGCGCCGATCCCGACGTGCGCGATGGGCGGGACGAGTGGGAAGTGCGCGAAGCGCGGGACGTGGGCGAAGAACGGGACGAGGGGGACGTGCGCGTCGAGCGCGACGAGGACGTCCGTTGAGGAGGGAGATCACTGTGACCGCGAACCAGACAGGCGGACCGGATCCTTCGCCGGGACCCGCGCCGGTCGATACAGATGGCGAGAGCGCACCGACGGGTGGTGCTATCGACGTGGATGAGACTGAGCCGTCCACGGAGCCGGAACCATCGCAAACTCGAAAGCCGGACGCACCGCGGGCACGAGCCGCGACGGATGACCCCGTCCCGACCGACCCGCCGGACGAGGCGATTCATCCGACGGACGAGGACGAGGCACTCGTAAAGGACGAGCCCGATGCCGATGCCGGGGATGATCCCCAAGTCGAGGCGGGCCTCGTGCCGGCGGGCGAGTTCGATGGGGCCGACGACACCGACGTCGTGGATGCTGCCGCTGAGCCGGTGGATGCAGAGCCCGTGCCCGCGGAGTCGTCGGGGGCAGTGCCGCTGGCCGCAGAGCCCTCGACTGCAGAGCCCTTGACCGCCCCGACCGAACCCCCGGCCGAGGAGTCGCAGCTCGAACCCGGTCATGGGGGCGCCCACCTCGCCGCCGCCACCGATGGGCCGTCCCTGGCGGACGAGCCTTTGCTGGCCGACGCAACCGGTTACCAGGACCGCTGGAACGAGATCCAGACTGGTTTCGTCGACGAGCCCCGCCGCGCGGTCCAGAGCGCGGACGAGCTGCTGGCCGAGGTCATGGACGACCTAGCGCGGACTTTCGCCAGCGAGCTCGAGGCTCTTGAGGCGCGCTGGGGCGGTGGCGACGAGGCATCGGACAAGGCATCGACCGAGGACCTCCGGGTGGCGTTCCAGCGCTACCGCTCCTTCTTCAATCGCCTGCTGTCGGCGTGACGCCTTGGCCCGGGGCAACGCCGGGCCGCCGCGAGCCGGGCTTGTCGGGAGGCCGGGCCTCCCTCGTGCCGATGGTGAGCGAGCAGGTCGACCATGCCGGCCTCAAAGAGCAGGCGACGCAACCGGAACAGTGACCCCGTGTCCGCGGAACATCGCTTCGGTCAACCTTGGGGTGTCGATCGCCTCGCCCAGCGCATCGAGGTCGTCGACGGTTAGCGAGCTCGGCGGCCGGCCAGTGAGCGCAACGGCGAGTGGCCGCACTGACCGGGCCCCGGATAGTGGTCCGCCTGTTGTGGGGGTCCGTCAGCCCGCATGCTGGGCAGGAGGACATACCACGATGAAGCGACACCGGCACACGCCCGAGCAGATCGTCCGCAAGCTCCATGAGGGCGAGCGACTGCTCGATGAGGGGAAGGACATCACCGAGGTGGTGCGGCACCTCGAGATCGCCGAGAGCACCTGGAATCGCTGGCGGTCTCAGTGCGGCGGGATGAAGAGCGACCAGGCGAGGCGGCCGCGCCAGCTAGAGACCGAGAACGCCCGGCTGAAGAAGCTGCTGGCTGAGGCCGAGCTCGACAAGTCAATGCTCAAGGAGCTGGCCGAGGGAAACCTCTGACCCCGGAGCGCAAACGGCGGGCGGTGGTCATGCTCGTCGATCGCTTCGGGGTCTCCGAACGCCGTGCCTGTCGGGTCGTCGGTCAGAACCGGAGAGCCGACTGGCGGCCTTCGCGGTCAATGTCGGCTACCTGCTCAGTTGAGACGCGCCGCGCCAAGTTGTCTCCCCACGGGTGGCGTCCCCGAGGGCGCCGGCACCAGCCCGCGAAAGTGGTAGATGCCAACGAGCAAGGAGCACGCATCGTTTCCAACCCACGAGCCCCTGGCTCGCCACACATGATCCGCCGGGTTCGCCGCGCCCTGGCGACCGCGGCCGCCGAGAACCTCTTCCTCTACACGGCCGCGCTCGCCTTCTACGGATCGGCTGGCGGCGCGACGGGCGAGTACGCGTGGTTACAGCTGTCGTGATGACCACAAGAGGGCAGCGAGGACCACCGAAGTGAGTCCGACGGCGAGGCCTACGATCCAGCCGGCGACGTCTTGGCTTACGAGCACGGCGCCGAGGATGGTGGCGAGACCGATGATGCCGCCAGTGGCCAGCACCCGCATGGAGCCCCGCTCGAGC
>DASSDL010000181.1:0-8162 GCA_035697145.1 Acidimicrobiales bacterium | reverse complement strand
GTCGCAATTGTCATCGTGCTCGCTGCTACTGGCGCGGCCGTCGGGGCGATGCTGCTCGTGCGGCGCAATGCGCCGGACGGTGGCTACTTCAACGACGGCGACCGTGCCGCGGGGGTGTTCGGCGTGCTGGCCACCGGGTTCGCCGTGTTGCTGGGGTTCGTGGTCTTCCTGGCCTTCACCAGCTACGACTCGGCGAGAGCGGGGGCGGAGGCCGAGGCGGGCATCGTGGCGCAGCAGGTGGAGACGGCCCAGCACTTCCCGCCCGCGGTGGCCGGGGAGCTGACCGGCGAGCTGGTCTGCTACGCGCGGTCGGTCGCCGGCGTGCAGTGGGAGCGCATGGAGGCCGGCACCCTCGGCGAGGAGCTCAACCCGTGGGGCGTCGAGCTGTTCCGGACGCTCTTGACGGTTCAGCCGGAGACGGCCACCGAGGAGGCCGCCTACGGCAAGTGGCTCGACCAGAGGTCGGACCGCGAGGACGCACGCAACGATCGGATCCACGGTGCCGTCGGGGTGATTCCCACGCCGCTGTGGGTGGTGCTGTTCTTCACCGCTGGTGTGATCTTCATCTACATGTTGTTCTTCGCTGACCGGGGGGAGCGCGCCGTCGTCCAGGCGCTGCTCATGGGCACCGTCGTCTCGGTCCTCGTCACGCTGCTGATCCTCCTCCAGTTCCTCGACAACCCCTTCCACGGCGGCGTCGGCAGCCTGAAACCCGTGGCGATGGAGCGAACCCTGCTCATCATCGACCAGGAGCTGCAGGTCACCGACCAGGACGTGCCCATACCGTGTGACGCCCGCGGCAACCCGCTGTAGGGGCGGACGGAGCATCTCGAGCGAAGCGGTACGGGTACAGTCCCTGCCGGTGGTCTGGCTGACATCGCTGCCCGTCGGACTCCTCGTCGTTTGTTCACTTGTGTTCGCCCTGCTGATCGCCGGCGGCAGCCGGCTTGTGATCACGGCGATCGTGCCACCAGCGGAGCGCGAGCACGTGCAGGCAATCGCCGCGCCACTCATGCCTGCGCTCGGTGCCGCGTTCGCCGTGTTGACCGCGCTGACGCTGGCGAGCGAGAACACCTACCTGCGATCGGCGCAGGACATCGTGAGCAAGGAGGCTGCCGACGCATCCCGCCTCGCGTGGGCGTCCACCACCCCTGGAGTCGAGTCAGAGCCCATCCAGGCAGCTTTGCTCGACTACCTGCAAGCGACGCGGGCCAATGAATGGCACGGCGGGAACTCGGCGGAGAGCGCCGATCGCGGCGTGACACGCGCCATCGCGACACTCGAGCGGGACGTCCGGGCCGAAGCGACCCGCCCGGCACTCGGGACGCCGACGAGCTCTGAGCTCCTCGCCTCCCTCGACGCAGTGACCGTCGGTCGTCGGACCCGCATCGCCGCTGCCGCCCGCCAGTTGCCGGTGCTCTACGTCGTCACGCTGATCGCCAGCGGTGTGGCGTTGGTCAGCAACGCCGGCGCGCTGACCTTCCGCAGCACTGCGCGGACCTCCCTTCTGATCGTCGGACTCGCCTGCGTCGTCGGACTGAGCGTGGCCCTGTTGTTCGCGCTCTCCGCGCCCTGGGAGGGGCCGCTCGTCGTGAGCGGGCAGCCGATCGACCGCGTGGTGCAAGACCTGCAGGCCGGGTTCTTCGCCCCGTAGCACGGTCAGGCCGCAGGTGCCTCGGGTGGCGCGGCGAGGATCTCGGCGCCGACGATGGCGGCCAGTGCCAGCACGGCCACGACGACGATCGTCAGCGCGCTCGGTCCGGGCAGCAGGAGGAGCGCTCCGGCGGCGACGGCGAGGATGCCGAGGCGCACACCGGTGCGGTGGGCGCCGAGCAGCCGGGCGAGGCCGGAGGGCTCGGTCGCGGGCTCGCCCGCGCCGCCGGCGCCACGCGACGTGACGCGGCCGCGCAACCGGACCGCGAGCCGCGCCGGCCCCGCCAGCCAGGCGCCCACGGTGATGACCAGGCCGAGCGCGGTCAGGGCTGCGATCTGCTGGAACAGGGTCTCGAACTGGCGGCCCCACAGCGACTCGACCGCCTCGCGGCGCACGTCGACCTCGACCCGGTCGGTGACCGCCGTCCGGGCGATGCGTAGGGCCACGGCGGTCACGACCATGGCGACGACGATCCCGACACCGGCCCGGGCCAACATTCGGCGCCGATCCGGGGCCAGGGCCACGGCGGCAGCGATCAGCACGAGGGCCACGATCGGCAGCGCGATCGCCAGCCGCTGGGCGCGATCCACGGTCGCGCGCACCTCGTCGATCTGCGCGCGGCGCAGGACGACGACCTCGCCGACCTCCTCAACTGTGGCGTCGTCGATCAGGTCGATCCCGCGGTCCTCGAGGCTCTGGTCCACCTGTTCGACGGCCGGGCGCAGGTCCAGCAGGACCGGCTGGCGGGCGTCCCCCTCGACCAGCGCGACGAACCGGCCGTGGGCCCGTACCACCACATCGCGCCACAGGTCCCGGAAGCGCTCGCTATGCATCACCCTGCTCACGGCGTCGTCGATGATGTTCTCGGCCGCGTTGGCGACCGTGGCGGCAACCAGGGCGTTGTCGCGTGGCGTCAGCTCCTGGATCCGGTCCTGCACGGCGGTCGCCGTCACGATCTGGTCGGACAGCTTGTCGGCCACGCCGGCGATCACCTCCTCGTCGGGCTGCTCCGGCGCGAGCGCGTCGGCGAACGTGTCGGTGTCGAAGATGAAGATCCGCGCGAACACCGCCACGTTCGCGACCAGCAAGACGAGACAGCCCAGCACGAGCGCCACCCACGCCGCCACGCGCCGCCAGCGTGACCTGGGGCGAGACCGCGTCTCGGCCGCTCGACCGGTGGTCTGTTCGCTCAAGGGCTGCTCCGAACCTGGATGTCCCACGTTGCCGTGCCCGTCCGGTTCAGCCCCGAGAGGGGGAACGGCCGCCGCGCGAGCGGCGCCCTCTGCCTCGGCTGCCGGGGCGCCGCGGCCCACGGCGTGTGACGTCGTGCTCCCACCTCGCTACGGCACCTTGAGCCCGCCACCGAAGGTTTCGTCGCTGATAGGAGACCCACCATAGGAGCTCGAGAAGGGCGAGGCCTCCTACGGTGAAGACGACCGCACGCTGCAGGCCCGTGGGGATGGACGGGGGCCGCTGCGATTGGGGGCCGAGCGAGGACGACTCGCATCCCGAGAGGGGCGCACGCTCCGGCCCTGTACCGCTCATGGTTGCCTACTGCCTGGCCATGGCGATGCGGAGGCGTTCGTCGGGGTCGATGAAGTGGTCGTGATCGTCGGTGCCCACATCGATCTGCACCCAGTTGAGCTTGCCGGTGAACCGGCTGCCGTGAGCGGTGTAGTCGGCCGTGACGGTCGTGCCCGACTCGTAGCCGATGTCGGTCGTCTCGTCGGCGGAGAACACTATCGGCTGGGTGGCTCCGACACGGCCGGTGCCGACCGCGGTGCCGTCGTAGTACAGGGTGACGTCGCCACCCTTGGCCAGCCCTCCACCGTCGTAGGCGAACTCCATGCGCACCTGATGGGTTCCCTCCGGGATCGGCTCGTCGGCCTCGGTCGCGAACTCCCGGATGCCGAGCACGTTGTAGACGAACTTGGCCTTGCCGTCCTTGGCGTAGACGCACCAACCACCGAACCGGCCGCCCTGGGCGATGATCACGCCTTGCGCACCACTGGTCGGGACGTCGACCTCGGCGGTGACGGAGAACGACTTGTTCTTGATGCTGACCACGCTGTTCTCCGACAGGCGTCCCATGCCGGCAAAGAACAGCTGCGAGTTGCCGCGTATGAGGGTCGGTCGCCCCGCCATGCCTGGGTCGAACCGCTCGGCGGTGCGGTCGTCCATCGGTAGCACGTTGTACTTCGTGGCCTCGATGAGCCAGAGCCGTTGCAGCTTGGCGAGCATCTCGGGCTTGTCGGCGGCGAGGTTGCGAGCCTGGCTGTAGTCGCTGCTGCCGTCGTAGAGCTCCCAGAGGTCGTCGTCGAACGCCGGCAGCTCGCCGCCGACCATCACCCACGGTGTGCGGTGCTTGGTCACCGCGCTCCAGCCCTTGTGGTAGATGCCGCGGTTGGCGAACATCTCGAAGTACTGCAAGTCGTGGCGTTCCGGCGCCGCCGCGTCGCTGAACGTGTAGAGCATGCTCGTGCCCTCCATGGGCGACTGCAGTACGCCATTCACCATGGTCGGTTCGGGCAGGCCTGCGGCCTCGAGGATCGTCGGGGCCACATCGATCACGTGGGTGAAGTGCGAGCGCAACCCACCGCGCTCCTCGATCCCCTTCGGCCAGTGCACGATGGTCCCGTTGCGGGTCCCGCCCCAGTGCGAGGCCACCTGCTTCGTCCACTGGAACGGGGTGTTCATCGCCCATGCCCAACCGACGGCGTAGTGGTTGTAGGAGCTGGGCGAGCCGAACTCGTCCATCTTGCTCACCATGAACTCGGGGGTCTCCAGCGCCGCCATCCCGTTGAAGTTCGCCATTTCGTTGAACGCGCCGTTGAGCGTGCCTTCGGCGGAGGCGCCGTTGTCGCCGATGATGTAGTAGACGATCGTGTCGTCGAGGACTCCGAGGTCGTCGATGGCATCGATCAGCCGGCCGACGTGATGGTCAGTGTGCTCGAGGAAGCCGGCGTACACCTCCATCTCGCGCGCCAGCACCGGCTTGAGCTCGTCGGGCATGTCGTCCCACGCGGGGATCTCGGCGTGACGAGCGGTGAGCTCGGCGTCCGCCGGAACGATTCCCAGTTCCTTCTGGCGAGCGAAGCTCCGCTCTCGCTGCACGTCCCACCCGTCAGCGAACTCACCCGCGTACCTGTCGGCCCACTCCTTGGGAACGTGATGCGGGGCATGGGTCGCCCCCGGCGCGAAGTACACGAAGAACGGCTTGTCGGGCATCAACGCCTTCTGCTGACGGACCCAACTCACGGCCCGATCCGCCAGATCCTCGGTCAGGTGATAACCCTCCTCCGCGGTCGCGGGCGGCTCGACCGGTGTCGTACCGTCATACAGCGCCGGATCCCACTGATTGTTCTCCCCGCCGATGAACCCGTAGAACCTCTCGAACCCGCCACCGCCCGACGGCCACCCGTCGAACGGACCCATTGGCGACGACTGCCACACCGGCACCTCATGGCACTTGCCGAACTGCGCCGTCGAGTAACCGTTCAACTTCAGAGTCATCGGCAGCGGCGCCTTCGTGTTCGGACGCAACGAACTGTTGCCGGGTGCCGACGTCGCCGTCTCGGTGATGCTGCCCATCCCAACCGAATGGTGGTTACGGCCGGAGAGCAGCGCCGCCCGGGTCGGGGCACACAACGCCGTGGTGTGGAAGCGGTTGTAGCGCAGCCCGGCGGCGGCCAGCCGGTCTGCCGTGGGCGTACGACAAGGGCCGCCGAACGTGCTCGAGGCGCCGAAGCCCACATCGTCGAGCAGAACGATCAGCACGTTTGGTGCCCCCTCCGGCGGGAGCAACGGCTCGATCGGAGGGTAGGCGGTGTCCGGGTCCTTGGCGTCATAGGTGGTCAGACCCGGCGACGGGCGATCAGGGATCGGCAACATCGCACGCGCATTCCGGTCAGGTGTGTTGGTCATCCGAATCTCCCTCTCTCGGCTCCTGCGCAAGACCACGCGCCGGTGTCACGAGCCGCCCAGCTCGTCCAAGGAGCACTCGAGCGCCGTCGCCGTGATGGCCGAACGGGCCTTCATGCTGAACCTCCTCGTAGGTGCCGGGGGGATGGCCAGACCATCCGCATCGGCAATGGATGCGTCTCTGACGCCAGCAAAGCCGACAAGGCCGTCGCGCGCATCCTCCTGATGGGGTGACGTTGTCGACGCCGTCAGAGCGGCGGTTTGGGGGAGGCGATCAGGTGCGTGATGCCTAGGACGAGGATGACGCTGCCCACGGCGACCACCGTCTCGGGCCCCTGTCCGGGCTGATCATCCCGGTGGGATGATGCCAGGCCGTGGCCACGGCCTCACAGTCACCCGGGGAGCGGAGGCCGGGCTTCGTGGTGATTCCGGTCGCTGCCTCCCACCGGAGACGATCGGGCGAGAGGGGATGTGTCGCCAACACATCCGTGTGCAGGTCACGACCTGGTGGTACTGACGAGATAGTCGCCGGCCGTGCTTCCGGACAGCGATCCCAACACGAACGAACGGGAGATCATCATGTGGTTAGGACTGGGAATCATCGGCCTCATCATCTGGATTGCGATTGCCTTCTGGCCCGCGAGGGTTGCCGCGCGGAAGGGCCACAGCTTCATCGGTTACTTCTTGCTCAGCCTCTTGTTCTTCCCGCTCTCGCTGATCCTGGCGTACGCGGTGGAGGACCGCTCGCGAGTCGCCTACGGCTGAGGTCGACGGCGGGATCTGCGGACGACGCTCATTGGATCGGCGTGAGATGCGGCGGCCCAGCTGAGGGCGTTCGGCGAGCAACCGGCCGCCGAAGGCTGCCCGGCTCTCCAGATCATCGCCGTCATCACAACTGGCATGCGGCCGAGGCGTACCGTGGCGTGGTGGTGCGGCAACGGCTCGACTACGTGTCGATCAACGTGGCGGCGTGGAACACCCGCGGCGACGACCAAATGGCGCTGGCCCGCCGGCGCTGGCGCGACTCCGAACCGCGGTGGGGGATCTTCGACGTGCCCGAATGCCAGGTCGGCCTGCTGCCGGCTGAGCTTCACGGCGCCGATGTGGTCGAGCTTGGCTGCGGCACGGCGTACGTATCAGCCTGGCTCGCCCGCGCCGGAGCGCGGCCGATCGGCGTCGACCCGGCCGAAGGCCAGTTGAGCATCGCCCGGCACTTGCAGGACGAGTTCTCGCTGGCGTTCCCGCTGGTACGGGCCGTCGGCGAGGAGGTCCCGCTGCGCGATGGCGCCGCCGATCACGTCATCAGCGAGTACGGCGCCGCCATCTGGGCCGACCCCTACAAGTGGGTGCCCGAGGCCGCCCGACTGCTGCGACCCGGCGGCGAGCTGGTCTTCCTCGGCAACAGCACTCTGCTGATGCTGTGCGTGCCCGACCAGATGGGTGAGGCGGCGAGCGACCGGCTTCTCCGTGACCACTTCGGCATGCACCGCTTCGCATGGCCCGACGACCCGACTATCGAGTTCCACCTAGGTCACGGCGATTGGATCCGCCTGCTCCGCGGCTGTGGCCTCGAGGTTGAGGACCTCATCGAGATCGCGGCGCCGCCCGGCGCCACCAGCAGCTACGACTTCGTGACCGCCGAATGGGCCCGCCGCTGGCCCTGCGAAGAGGTGTGGCGAGCTCGCAAGGCCTGAGCCCGCGGCCTTTGGTGTGGGTGAGCTGGGGATCGTGGTCGGGTGTGGGTCGGGCGCTCAGGCGATCGACTCGACGCCGGTTGGGCGTCTAAGTCGACCGAAGCGACCGCTGCGACGGGCGGGGCGCATCCGCAATGGGGCGGTCGCGAGGTCGATCTCGGCCAGGCGTTCCGCCAGCCGGGCTCGGACGAGCTCTTCGGTGTAGATGAGTTGCATTTGGTGTCTCGCTTCTCGTGATTTGGTCAGGCGGCGGCGAGCTGACGCTCGCCGGGAACGGGGCGGGCGGCCAAGGATTCGGCCTCGGCTTCGATGGCTCGGCTCAGACGCTTCTGCAGCCGGACGAATTCGGTCACCGGGGGGTAGCTGGCCAGCGCGCTGGTGATGTCGAATATCTGCCGCAGGGCCGCGTTGCGCTGGCGCTGGTAGCCGGCGAGAGCGGCGGTGTCGTAGACCTCGCCCCGCAGGGCACGGTCGAGGGCGACGGCCAGCAGCTCGGCATCGCGGTACGCGTCGCTGATGCCGTGACCGGTGATGGGGTCGCGGTGGTAGCCGGCGTCGCCAACCAGGGCCCAGCCCGGGCCGAACGCCTGGCGTACCTGGTTGGGGAGGCGCAGGGCGCCGCGCACCGGCGACGTGCGGCGGGCCCCGCGCAGCCGGGCGGCGAGCTCGGGGGCGGCCGCCGCGAGCATCTCGTCGAAGGCTTCGGCGAGCGAGGCGGTACGCCGGCGGATCGTCTCGGCCTGGCCCGCCACGCTGCACACCCAGATGCAGGCCTCACCGTCATTGGTGGGGAACACACCGGCGAAGGTCCCGTGCCCTACGAAGAACTCGATGCCCCTCCAGGTTGGCCCGGCGTAGTAGGCGTAGTGGGTGGCGCTTTCGGAGGGTCGGGC
>DASSDL010000180.1:0-8712 GCA_035697145.1 Acidimicrobiales bacterium | reverse complement strand
CTCGGGCCGCTGCCCAGCGAACCTGGCCGGCTTCAGTTCAAGACGGTGCAGACATACGACAACGGCGAAGTGGATCGCTGGATCGACGACTGGCCGGAAGGTGCCCCCGAACCCCCGGCCCCGGGGCCCGTGCTCGACCTCGTCCCCGGTGGGCCCGGCACCATCCCGGCCACCACCGCTCCGACGACCACAACCACCGCCTCGACGACCACCACGACCATCGCGGTCACGACCACCGAGACCGGCGAGGCAGCATCCCAGAGCACCGACGACGAATCCGACAGCGACGTTGTGCCCCTCGTGGTCGCCGCGGTGGTGATCCTGGGCGTTGCCGGCGGCGCCTTCGCCTTCATCCGCTCCAGGCGATCACCTCACACCTGATCCCTCGGCCGATCCGGGTCGACCTGCGATTCGGTCGCGTCACTGGTTCGGGGTCCCCTGCACGAGCGTCGATGCGATGGTGTCTAGCTGGTCGGTGGTGAGCCCGCCGCTGGCGCGCAGAACGACCGCGCCGTCGCCGTCGATGGCGACGAAGAACGGGTAGGCCGGCAGCCCGGCCGCTTGGGCCGCGGTGTTGTCGCCGTCGACGAGCACCGGCGCGGTCCAGCCTTCGTCGGCGAACCACGCGTCTGGAGGGTAGTTGGGGCGGTTGGCGTCGATGGCCGTGGACACCGACACCAGGTCGACGGCCTCAGGCAGGCGACCGTCATCGACCCACTGCTGCACGACCGGCACCTCACGCTGGCAATGCGGACACCAGTGGGCGACGAACATGATCATCGTCGGGCGCCCGTCGGCGCCGATGGTCATCGGGTCGCCGCTCTGGTCGTTTCCCGTGAGGCTGGGCATGGTCATGCCGACGGAGGGGTCGTCGGTGCTGTCGGTGAACTGGGGGAGCGGGTCCCCCGACGCGGTGACCGTGCCGGTCGTCGCTGCGTCGCCGCTACGGCCGCCCGCGTCGGTCGCGCTGTCATCCCCGTTGCCTCCGCCGGCCGCGAGGGCCACCAGCAGGGCGACGAGCACGGCGGCCACGACGCCGGCGACGACGAGGAAGGGGGCGCGGCCCCGCTTGGCAGCCCGCCGGCGGGTGGCAGACACGGAGGAGCGGGTCATGAAGTCTCCTTGGCGAGGAAGAGCAGGACGGCGATCAGGGCGAACCCCGACAACGCCATCGTCGGAATGGTCAAGTACCCGAGCCGCTCGACCCAGATGATCGAGCACGGGTTGGTGGGGTCGCACGAACCCGACTCGAGCGAGGGATAGCGCTCAACCAGCACGTGGTACACGGACACGAGCCCGCCCGCCACGGCCAGAGGCAACGCGTACCAACGTACGGCCACGTCACGCCGAAACGCCGCGATCGGCAGGATCACCGCCAGCGGATACATCCCGATGCGCTGGAACCAACACAGCCGACAGGGCGGAAAGTGGGCCACCTCCGAGTAGTACAGGCTGCCGAGCGTCGAAACGATCGCCACGCCGGCCGCGACCACGAGCGCGACCGACCGCACCGC
Organism: Acidimicrobiales bacterium; assembly: GCA_035697145.1. Taxonomy (GTDB): domain Bacteria; phylum Actinomycetota; class Acidimicrobiia; order Acidimicrobiales; family VFJN01; genus DASQUK01. Next base: position 7,198 of record DASSDL010000180.1, on the reverse strand, counting down.
GTCGAGCAGGTCGGCAGGCCACGGGGTCGTGGGCCGGACGGCGTGCACCAAGAGCGCGGCGACGAGCCCCACGGCAGCAATCTCGGCAAGTAGGGCGAGCAACGCGAAGAACAGGCTGACTTGATCGGTGGACATCAGTTCCTTCGGAATGCGCCTCGGGGGACCCGAGCCGTGTCGCGGTCCGGCGCTTGGCGTGTCTACTGGGCGCAGCAGCCCCCTCCACCGGCGGAGTTGACGACGATGTTGGCGAGCTGGTCGCTGTCGCCGGTCTTGACGTACCACTCCCAGCGGGCGCCGTCTGGGCCCGTCAGCCAGGTCTCCGTCTTGGTGGCGTAGCAGCACTGTGTGTCGTCGACACCGGTGGTCTCGAGTCCGGTGTCCGTGAGGCGGGCCTCGGCAGCCACCACCTCCTCGGTGGTCTCGGTCTCGACGCCGAAGTGGTTGATGGTGCCGCCCTCGCCGCCCGCATCCTCGAAGAGCACGAGCTTCAGCGGCGGGTCGGCGATGGCGAAGTTGGCGTAGCCGGGCTTGGTCTTGGCCGGCTCCACCCCGAACATGCGCGTGTAGAAGTCCACGGCCCTGTCCAGGTCGGAAACGTTGAGAGCAAGTTGGAGACGCATGGGTCCTCCTTCTCCGGCGGATCCGGATGGTTGTCGTTTCGACTGATGTCGATATGATGTTCGTCGATACGATAGCGCCTCTAGATCGAAAGTTGTCAATATGTTGGTCGTGAAAAATGGCATTCCTGTCGAGGCGCTGTGTTGCCCGCCGGTGACCGCCGGCCGACTGGAGGAGAGCGCGGCGGCGGAGCTGGCTGGGGTGCTCAAGGCCCTGGCCGATCCGGTCAGGCTGCGGCTGGTCAGCATCATCGCCGCGTCACCGACCGGCGAGGTCTGCGCCTGTGAGCTGCCGGGACTGCTGAATCGGTCCCAGCCGACGGTCAGCCACCACTTGTCCCAGCTCGTGCACGCCGGGCTCATCGACCGGGAACAGCGCGGCAAGTGGGCGTGGTTCCGGCTCCGGCCCGATCGGTTTGCCGCGGTCCGGGCCGCGCTCGGTGAAGGGATCGCTCCCGCGGTACCGGCCACCGCCTGAGCAGGCTCGCAGCGACGGCCGATCAGCGTTCGGGGTGCGACTCGATTGGTTCGTGGGGGATGATGACCTGGTCGGCGAACTCGCGGACGTGCGGGTAGATCAGGAGGACCAGGGCGGCGGCGACGGCCGCCCCAACGAGTTGGGCGACGATGAACATGGGGACCGAGGCGGGTTCGATGCCGGCGAAGGTGTCGCTGAACGCCCGCCCGATCGTGACGGCCGGGTTGGCGAAGCTGGTGGAGGAGGTGAAGTAGTAGCCAGCGGCGATGTAGCCGGCGACCGCGAAGGCCGCCACCGTGCTGCGCCCGGAGCGCACGACCCCGAAGATCACGACCAACAACCCGAGGGTGGCGACGGCCTCGGCGAACCACAGGTTCCCGGCGGACCGTTCGGTGGTCGACCACTCGACGGCCGGCAGGTCGAACATCAGGTTGGCGGTGACGGCCCCGACGATGGCGCCCGCCACTTGGACGACGATGTAGCCGAGGGCGGTCGGCGTGTCGATGCCGCTGAAGAACCGGTCGACGAGGGTCACCGCCGGGTTGAAGTGGGCGCCCGACGCCGGGCCCAGCGCCAGGATCAGCGCCACCAAGATCCCGGCCGTGGCTGCCGTGTTCTGCAGGAGCCGCAGCCCGGCGTCGTCGCTCAGACGCTCGGCCATGATCCCCGATCCGACCACGCCGGCGACCAGGAACGCACTACCGGTGAACTCGGCGGCCAAACGGCGGGCGAGCGGAGGGACATGTGCTGGGGGACGCGGCTGGTCGCTCTCGAGGTCGACCGGGCCGACGTGACGGCCAGTAGCGGTGGCGTCGCCGGTCGCGGTCACGCCCGGGCGTCGACGTCGAGCGCGGTCGCCGTGATGCGTTCGTCCAATTCGGTCAGCGCCGCATCGAAAGCCCGGCGGGTGCCTGCATCGACCGGGTCGGAGACCGACCAGTGCCACCAGTCCTCCGGCGGATCCAGCTCCTCGTGTGCCCGGTCACACACGGTCACGACCACGTCGACGTCGAGGTCGTCGGGACCGAGCGCCCGAGGGCGAGCGCCGGTCAGGTCGAGGCCGGCCCGACGTGCGGCGGCGAGGGCGCCGGGATGTACCCGGTCGGCGGGGTGGGTGCCGGCGCTGGTGGCGTCCCGACCGGTGCGCTTCCGCCACAGGGCGGCGGCCAACTGGGAGCGGGCCGAGTTCTGGGTGCACACGAACAGGGCCCGCCCAGCCCGCGGAGGTGTCGTTCCGAGTGCCAGGTTCCTCAGCGTGTGGCGGCGGAGCCGCACGTAGCGTCGCCGGCGATCGCCCGCGGAAACTTGCCGCTCGATGAGCCCGACCCCCTCCAGGACGTCGAGGTGGTGAGCCAGCAGATTGCCGGCCAGACCGAAGCGAGCCGACAGCGCCGACGGCGCACGATCGGAGATGGCCAGCTCCTCGACAATCGCGAGCCTCGCCGGATCACCCAGGGCCGCGTGCAGTGCCGCCCGCGCGTCGATCGCCGCGTTCACACGGCGAACGTATAGTTCAGTGACTATTGAGTCAACTGGCCGGTCGTTTGTCTAGACGATCAGCTGACAGGCACCCGGAGGCTGGCGAGTAGGCCTCGAACGCGCTCGCCGATCTCGTCCCGGACCGGCCGCACGCCCTCGACGTCCTTGCCCTCCGGATCATCGAGCTCCCAATCCTCGTAACGCTTGCCCGGAAAGATCGGGCACGCATCCCCGCAACCCATGGTCACGACCACATCCGCAGCCCGCAGGATCTCGTCGGTCCAGGGCTTGGGGAACTCGCCCGCGATGTCGATGCCGACTTCGCGCATGGCGTCTACAACCGCCGGATTGATCTCCGTACTGGGTGTGGAACCACCGGACCAGCCGATGGCCCGGTCGGCGGCCAGGTGGTTGAACCACCCCAGCGCCATCTGGGACCGCCCCGCGTTGTGCACGCATAGGAACAACACGATCGGCAACCCGTCGTCGTGCTTGCCCTCCACCCGGGCCAGGGCGGTGAGGCGCTGGCGGGCGAAGCGCTCGGCCATCAATGGCAAGAAGTTCGTGAACTTGGCCCGATCCGCGAACTGGTTGTAGCTGGTCTGCAGGAACAGCTCGATCGTCTCCACCGAGAAGGACCCCACGAACTCCCCCTGGAGGTTGTGCGCCGCGGTCTTCAGGGCGAGCCGCTGATCGGGGCTCAGCGAATCAAGGTCGGGCATCGTGGGGCCTCCTCCTCGACAGTCCGGCGCTGACGCAGCACCCCTCGGTTCCGGCGGCGGCGCCTTCACCCACCATCACCGCCTAAAGATTATGCCTCAGTGCTTATTGAATCAATCTGTTATGAATAGCCTGTGGGCCACCCGCCATGGAGCGCGCGGTCCGCCAGTTCGTTGACACGCCGCGTGCGGCGGTACATGCTGCACGCCGCACGTCGAGGCCGCGGACGACGGAGTCCAGCGGGGCGTCAGCACAGGGGGTGGCCGAATGGCCAGGAACCGGCAGTCCGCTTCGTCGGTCGCACCGAGGCGAGCCCGCTGGCGCCGTGTCGTCGGGCTCGCCGCGCTGTCGATCAGCCTGCTCGGGTTGACCGCAGCCACCGCGCCCCCCGCCGCCTCCCAGGAGCAGCCCGAGTGGCAGGCCACGCCCGTCGAGGGCACGTTGGTCCAAGGGGCAAAGTCGACGAGCGGGCGCTTGGCCGAGACCGATCCGGCCCTGCTCGACATCAGCTCGAGCGCGCCCCGCCGGGTGGTCGTCAAGCTCGACTACGACTCGCTTGTCGCCTACCGCGGCGACGTGGCCGGCCTGCCGGCCACCAGCCCCGCCGTGACCCGCGAGCCCCTCGACCTCAGCTCGAGCAACGTCGACCGCTACGAGGGCTACATCGAGGATGTCGAGGGTGAGTTCCTCGAGGCGCTCGACGCCGAGATACCGCGGGCCAGCACGGGAGAGCCGCTGCGCGTCGTCTACGGCGGGATCCCCGTCGAGCTGCCCGGCAACCAGATCGACACGCTGCGCACGCTGTCCGGCGTGGCCGCCGTGCAACCCGACCAGCCGGAACAGCCGCTCACCGATTCGAGCCCCGAGTTCATCGGCGCCCCGACCATCTACAACCAGCTAGGTGGCAGCGCCGAGTCGGGCGAGGGTGTCATCGTCGGCGTGCTCGACAGTGGCGCGTGGCCCGAGCACCCGTCGTTCGCCGACAACGGCAACCTACCGGCACCGCCGTCCAAGGTCGACGGCACGCCGCGCACGTGCGACCTCGGCGACAACCCGCTGACCCCGGCAGCCGACGCCTTCGTGTGCACCAACAAGCTGATCGGGGCCCAGCCGTTCCTCGACACCTACAACGCCGTCATCGGCGGGGAGGTGTTCCCCGACAGCGCACGCGACTCCAACGGGCACGGCACGCACACCGCCAGCACCTCCGCCGGCGGGCCCGTCGCCGACGCCAACCCCCTGGGCATCAGCCGCGGCGCTATCCACGGCATCGCCCCGGCCGCCCACGTGTCGGTTTACAAGGTGTGTGGCCTCGAGGGCTGCTTCCCCTCCGACTCGGCCGCCGCGGTCGCGCAGGCAATCCTTGACGGCGTCCGGGTGATCAACTTCTCGATTTCAGGGGGTAACGATCCATTCGGCGATGTGGTCGAGCTGGCTTTCCTCGACGCCTACAACGCCGGCGTGCTGGTTTCGGCGTCCGCCGGCAACGACGGCCCCGGCGCCGGCACCACCAACCACCGGAGCCCGTGGGTCACCACCGTCGCCGCGTCGACGCAGACGCGGACGTTCCAGTCGACCGTGACCCTCAACGGAACCGGCGGCGCCACCGCGACCATCGGCGGATCGTCGATCACCGCTGGTATCCCGTCGCCGCTGCCGGTGGTGCTCGCTTCGGCACCGCCGTACTCGAACGCGCTCTGCACCGCGCCGGCGCCCGCCGGCGTGTTCGCCGGCAAGATAGTCGCCTGCGAGCGGGGTCCCGGCCGCATCGCCAAAGGCTTCAACGTCCTTCAGGGCGGGGCCGCCGGGATGTTGCTCTACAACGCCACGCTTGCCGAGACCATGACCGACAACCACTTCCTGCCCGCGGTTCACCTCGAGCAGCCGGAGGGTGCGGCGCTGCTGGCGTTTCTGGCGGCCAACCCGGGCGCGACGGCGAGCTTCACCACGGGTGCCCCGACCACCTGGCAGGGCGACGTGATGACGGCGTTCTCGTCCCGCGGACCCGGCGGCGACTGGCTCAAGCCCGACGTGACGGCACCCGGGCTGCAGATCCTGGCCGGCAACACACCCGTCCCGGACGACGTCGCTGGCGGGCCCCCCGGCAACCTGTTCCAGGCGATTGCCGGCAAGTCGATGTCGTCGCCCCACGTGGCCGGCTCCGCGGCGCTGTTGTTCGCCCTCCACCCGAACTGGACGCCGGGGCAGGTCAAGTCGGCCCTCGAAACCACCGCCATCTCCGAGGTTGTCAAGCACGACCGGGTTAGCCCGGCCGACCCATTCGACATGGGCGGCGGCCGCATCAACCTGGACCGGGCGGGTGACCCCGGGCTCACCGTCGACGAGACTGCCGCCAACTACGCGGCCGCCGCGGCCGACCCGCTGCACCGCATCGACCTCAACCTGCCGTCGGTGAACGCGCCGACGATGCCGGGGGACATCACCACGACCCGCACCTTCCGCAACGTGTCGGCGCAGGACCTGACCTACCAGGTGACCACCGACAGCCCACCAGGCGCGGACATCAAGGTGAGCCCGAAGAACTTCACGGTCCGGCCGAACAGGACGCGGACGCTGACAATCACTATTTCGGGGCCGGCGCTGGCCGTCGGGCAGTACTTCGGCCGGATCAACCTCGACCACACGGGGGGCGACCGAGACCTGCACCTTCCCGTGGCGTTCTTCCGCCAGCAGGGCGCCGTGACCCTCGCGCAGGATTGCGCGCCGGCCACCATCCCGCGGAACACCGGCCGCTCGACATGCCAGGTGAGCGTCCACAACACCTCGCTGCAGCCGGCGGCCGTCGACGCCACGAGCAACCTCGCGCAGAACCTGCGCCTGACCTCGGTCAGCGGGGCCACCCAGACGGGTAACCGCCAGGTCACTGCGACCGCCAACCTGGCGGGACGGCAGCCCGACGCGCCCACCATCGCGCCGGGGCCGACGCCGGCCGGCTTCATCCCGCTGGAGCTCTTCGGCGTCGCCCCAATTCCGATCGGCGACGAGCAGGCTCTCAACTTCAACGTCCCGGCTTTCGTCTACGCCGGTGCGACCTTCAACAGGCTGGGGGTCACATCGAACGGCTACGCGGTGGCTGGGGGCGCCGCGGCGGCCGACATCGACTTCGCTCCACAGACATTCCCCAACCCGGCACGCCCGAACGGCGTTCTCGCGCCGTTCTGGACCGACCTCGACGGCGCCGGCGCGCCCGGGATCCGGGCGGCCACACTGACCGACGGTGTGAACACCTGGGTCGTCATCGAGTGGAGCCTCAACGTCTTCGGCACCACCAGCAACCGCCACTTCCAGACGTGGATCGGCATCAACGGGGTCGAGGACGTCACGTTCACCTACGACCCGGCGGCCCTTCCGGCCGACCCGGCGGGGTTGCCTTTCAACGTCGGCGCCGAGAACGCCGACGGTTCGGCCGGGGACCAGATAGCCGGGCTGCCCACGGAGGACCTCCAGGTCACCAGCACGCCGGGGGCCCCGGGCGGCACTCTGAGCTACAGCTTCGAGCTGCTCGGCCAGCAGGCCGGGGTCGGTAACGTGACGACGTCGGTCACGACGCCGCTCGTCGTGGGCACGACCACCGAGGTCGACCCGATCACCGTGCAGTAGCCGGACAGTTCAAACGTGGCGGCCCGACGACCGGGCCCCCACACGCATCCGCCCGGGCAGCGCGCGGTCGTCAGCGATCGCTGTGAAGGTGCTCCACACGTTCGGCGACCACTGTGTCCACGCCGTCGAGGCCTTTGAGCCGGCGAAGGGCCACCTTGCCCGCCGGTAACACGACGACCACCCGTTCGGGGGGCAACTCGCGCACGAAGACAGCGCCATCGATCGCGGCGAGCCGATCGCGGAACTTCGCGACGGGCACCGACAGCGAGACGATGTAGGAGAC
>DASSDL010000179.1:0-11515 GCA_035697145.1 Acidimicrobiales bacterium | reverse complement strand
GCGCCGCCCGTGAGGGGTGCCTCCACGAAGTGGTGCCCGCTGCCCTCGAGCCTCGCGGCGAGCTCCCGGTTGGTCGCGGGGGCCGAGGTCGAGATGTCGAGCAGGATGGAGCCCGGCGGCGCCGCCTCGACCCACTGGCCGGCGACAGCGGCGACCGCGTCGGGGGTGGGCAGCGACGTGATCGTGATCTCACTCGCCGCCGCCACCGCCGCGGCATCGCCGGCCGCCTCGGCGCCGGCGACAGCGCCGGCCCGGGCGGGATCGACGTCGCTGACCGTGACGCTATGGCCGTCGGCCACCAGGTTGGCGGCGATCGCCCCGCCGATGTTGCCGAGTCCGATGACCCCGACACGCTCCATGGTCTCTCCCTCCCCTCGAGCCGAGCGAGCCGGAGCGTAGCCCGATCGCCTCGCGACTTGACACGACTGTTAGGAGCAGCCTGTGGCCCGCCGACCGATGCGCCGGCCGATCGAGGATGGCTACTTCACGATCCCGGACGAGCCGGGCGAGGCGCCGCGCCTGCTCGGAAGCCGGTGCCCGGCGTGCGGCGAGCACTTCTTCCCTCGGCGGATGGTCTGTGCCCGCTGCCTGGCCGAGGGGTGTGTCGACGTCCTGCTCGGCCCCCGCGGGCACATCTACACCTGGACGTATGTCCACGTGCCGCTCTTCGCCAAGCGGGACGGCAAGGCCAGAGGGGACGCCGCTGGGCGGGCCCCCGGCACGAGCGGCCGTGGAGCGGGGAGCGCGCGTCGACGCCCGAGGGGCCCGGCGCCGGAGGCGCCAAGAGCGGCGAACATGTCCTCGTACGGAGTGGCACAGGTCGATCTGCCCGAGGGCCCGCGGGTCCAGGGGATCCTCTTGGGCCAGAGCGACGACTTCCGCATCGGGATGGATGTCGAGCTCGACCTCGAGACCTTGGGCGAGGACGCGGAGGGCAACGAGGTCGTGATCTTCCGTTTCCGCCCGGTCGGCTCCCCCACTCCCCCCGGCGAGAGCAGTCGGGCGTGAGGATCGAGGGCGTGGCCGTGACGGGCGTCGGGATGGTCCGCTTCGGCAAGTACCCCGATCGCGGCGGGCCCGATCTCGCCCGCGAGGCAGGGCTAACCGCCCTGCACGACGCGGGCATGTCCCTGGCCGACGTCGACGAGGCATTCGTCGGCTACATCCAGCCGGCGTCGTTGCTCGGCATCAAGGCCGTCAAGGAGCTGGGCCTGACCGGACTGCCCGTCACCCACGTCGAGAACGCCTCGGCCACCGGGCTCGTGGCGTTTCGGGAGGCGGCGTGGGCGGTGGCGTCGGGGCGCGCCGAGGTGGCGCTGGCGCTGGCGTTCGACAAGATGACCGACATGGCCCGGGGCGGGGGATCAGGTCGGGGCGCCGGGCGCGACCAGATCGACACGACGATCCTCCCCGCGGCGTACTTCGCGCTCTGGGCCCAGCGGCGGATGCACGATTACGGCACCAAACCCGAACACTTCGCCGCCATTGCCGCCAAGAACTGGAACCACGGTGCGCTGTGCCCCTGGAGCGATCGCCGTCCCGACCACCGCGTGACCGCCGACGAGGTCCTGGCCTCGCAGCTGGTGGCCGAGCCGCTGACGGCGATGATGGCCTGTCCGGCCGACGACGGCGCCGCCTGTGCGATCGTCGCCTCCGTCGACCGCGTGCGGGACCGCCAGGACGGGCGTCGGCTCGTACGGCCGGTGGCGTCGGCACTGCGGTCCGAGACCTACGCACCCGGGCACACGTTCCTCGGGCCGGTGGTCGGTCCCGCGACCATGACCCGTGACACCGCTCGCGCCGCCTACGACGACGCCGGGTTCGGCCCGGGCGATGTCGACCTGGCGCTGTGCCACGACGCCTTCGCCAACGAGGAGCTGGAGTACTACGAGCTCCTCGGGTTCTGCCCCGAAGGCGGGGGCGAGCGCCTGGTCGACGAGGGTGTCACCGCCCTCGGTGGCTCCATCCCGTTCAACACCGACGGCGGGCTGATCGCCCGCGGGCATCCCGGCGGGCCCACTGGGTTGGCGATGGTGCACGAGATCGTCCAGCAGCTGCGGGGCGAGGCGGGGGAGCGCCAGGTCGCGGGCGCCCGGACGGCGCTGGCGCACCTGGTCGGCGGCGGCAGCGTGTGCACGGTGAGTCTGTTCCAGGCCGACTGAGCCCGACCGAACGGGCCGAGCGAGGAGGGGAGACCAATGGGGGACGAGCTGCTGGAGCGGGGCCGGGAGATCCAGGGGCGGCTGTGGCCGCAGATGCGGGCCACCACGGGTGGTTTCCCCGCGGCCCGGCTGGCCCCAGACTTCTACCGCTACGTGGCGGAGTCGGCCTTCGGCATGATCTGGTCGCGGCCGGGCCTGCCCATCCGGGACCGGAGCCTGGTGACCGTGGCCCAGCTTGCCGCCCTCGGCCGGACCGAGGAGCTGCGCGCCCACCTCGCGGGCGCCCTGAACGTGGGGCTCTCCCGTGACGAGCTGATCGAGGTCCTGATGCAGACCGCGATCTATGCGGGCGTCCCCGCCGCCAACGAGGCCCTGCGCGTCGCCGCCGACGTCCTCGGCGATGAGGGGATCGACGGGGGTGCCTGAGCACGAGTCGCTGAGGGAGCATGTCGTCGCCGACAGCGACCTGCACGTCATGGAGCCGCCCGACCTGTGGCAGCGCTACATCGACCCGGCCTACGCCCATGCCGCCCCCATCGGGCTGACGGAGATCCCTCGGGACATGCGGGTGCGGGTGAAGAACCACACGGTGCTGCGCCTGGGACGGGTGCGACCGGTGCGGCAAGAGGGACGCAGGACCGGATGGCGGCCCGAGCACGACAGCGTCTACGCCGGCGCCGAGGCGCGGGGCTGGGATCCGGCGTCGCAGATCGAGGCCATGGATGCCGAGGGGCTGGACATGGCGGTGCTGTTCCCATCGCGCGGCCTGTTCGTGCTCGGCCTCGACTCGATCGACATGATCGGGCCCGACGGGCTCGAGCCCGAGTACGCCAGCGCCATCGCCCGGGCCTACAACGACTGGCTGGCCGGCTTCTGTGGCCACGCCCCCGACCGCATGTACGGCGCCGCCATGGTCGCCCCCCACGACATCGACGGGGCCGTGGCCGAGGCACGCCGTTGCGTCGACGAGCTGGGATTCAGGGCCGTCTTCCTGGCGCCGGGCTGCGTCAATCGCCGGCCCTGGCATCATCCGGCGTACGACCCGCTGTGGGCGGAGATCGAGCGGCTCGACGTCCCGGTGGCCTTCCACGGCGGCGGCCAGACGTACCTCCGCCCCGACTTCTCCCTGGAGGTGCTCGACCGGCTCATGATGTGGCACACCTTCAACCAGCCGCTCGCCATGCAGTTCGTCACCGTGTGCCTCTGCGCCGGCGGCGTGCTCGAGCGGTTCCCCAACCTGCGGGTGGCTCTCCTCGAGGGCAACTGCTCGTGGGCACCCTGGCTGCTCCACCGGCTCGACGAGCACCACGAATGGACGGGGTGGTACGAGGCCACCGACCTGAGCCTGAAGCCGTCCGAGTACTTCCGGCGGAACTGCCACATCTCGCTGGAAGCCGACGAGGCGACGGCGGTCCACTACGTCGACTGGTTCGGCGCCGACAACCTGGTGTTTTCGACCGACTACCCGCACGGCGACTCGCTGTACCCCCACGCTGTCGAGGCGTTGGAGCGCCTGGCGCTTCCTCATGACGTCAAGGTCCGGATCGTCGGCGAGAACTGGGCGCGGCTCTACAAGGTGCCCTTGGCCAAGAAGGCCGGATCGGACGGGAGCCGCCCCCGATGACTGTCAGGTGGCGTTGGCGAGCTCGATCACGTTGACGCTGACGTGGTCGATCACCCAGTCCTCGACGCAACCCCGGAACTGCCGCTGGTTCGTCTCGTCCATCGCCGGGGTGAACACGGCACGGAAGCGCCCGTCTCCCAGCGACTCGATCGGGCCGGCCAAGTCGGAGGTGACCTCGAGGCGGCACGTCTGGAGCTGCGCCTCGACCATCTCGGGAAGGGTCTGGTCTTGTTCGCCACCCTTGGTCTTCGCTGATACGACGAGCTCGGTCTCGCGGGCCGCGCTGACCGGCTCGTGGGTGGAGAGCGTGGCCTCGCGCAGGGCCAGGACCCCGACGATGCCGACCGCGAGGCCGATGGCCCCGAGGAGGAGCCGCAGGGGCGTGAGCTTCTTCACGGCTCGATCACGGCTCGATCAGGGGCGGCCACCGCGGCGCAGCAGCTGGCGGATCTGGTCGTCGTTGGCCCCCGGGACCTCTTGGGCCAGCACCGTGATGTCGTCGAGCAACAGCCCGCCGGAGGGATAGCTGATGGGGTCGAGCTGGCGGCCGAGGCGCTCCTCGCCGGCCGGCGACGAGGACTTCGATGCCACCCGGTCGACGACCCATGCGATGCCCGAGAGGAGCACGCCGCCGCCGACGAGGAAAGTGATGAACACGTTCAGGTCGCGGGAGGGCTCGCGCAGCCAGGCGAAGCGATCGGCCGACGGCGGCCGGGTCTCCCGCAGGATGTTGGCCACGGCCGGGTCGACTCGAGTTGTGCGGTACTCGAGCCGGGCGAGACGCCTCAGCACCAGGCCGGTGGCGAGGCCGACCTCGGCGATGAGGACGATCAACCCGAAGAACAGCGCCCGGTTCCACTCCCAGCGGTTGAGCGACACGATCATGTACAGGGCGCCCGCCAGCAGCGTCCCTATACCGGCCAGCCAGGCGATGATCCTCATGATGCGGTGTCCTGTTCTTCGGTCCTCTCCTGGATGGTCACCCGTCCCGTGTCGCCGTCGACCAGCACGACGGCACCCTCGGGAAGATCGTCGGTGGCGCCGGCGTAGCCGACGACCGTGGGCACCCCGGCCTCCCGGGCCAGGATGGCGAGGTGCGACAGCACCGAGCCCGTCTCCGCGACTATGCCCTTGAGCCGGGACAGAAGCGGCCCGAGCCCGGGCGACAGCGTGGTGGTGACGAGCACCGAGCCCGCCGGGGGATCGTTGCCATCGTAGGTGACGGGCCCGCTGCCGGAGCCGCCGCCGGCGCCGGTGCCGCCGCCCACCTCGAAGGCGCACTGCGCCCGAATCGGCCTGCCCAGGTCGGACAGCTGGAACCAGGCGGGGAGGGGCGCACCGAAGTCGTGGGCGTGGCTCGACACCAGGGCGGGCACCACCACCGCGCGCTTGGTGGCCACGGCCTCGACGTGCTCGAGGGTCATGTGGCGGACGAGCTCGGGCTCCGTGAGGTCACCGGCGGCCGCCAGCCGCTCACCCAGCTCCCAGGCGGCCCGGCCCGACACCTCCTGCACCCAGCGCACCCGCAGCCGCAGCGCCTCGCGCAGGATGCCATTGTCGCTACAGGCCTGGCAGCCCGTCGCGGTGTACACCGCCGTCGCCTCTTCGGGCAGCTCCGGCTCCGGGGCGACCCGGGGCGCGGTGAGCGCCAGGACCGACGGGCTCCGGGCGACGATCTCCTTGTCGCTGAGGCCGTCCTGGCGAGCCTCGGCCAGCACCCGCAGCGCCACCGACGCGCCGGTCATGCGGTTGCCGCCGGTGTCTGTGAGCATGCCCATGAGGATCTCGTGCGCATGGAGCGCCCGCAGGATGACGCGGCTGCGGTGCAGCAGCGCGATCAGCTGTCGGCTCGTTATGTCGGTCAGGGGCGGGACCGCCTCCAGGTCGGCGTCGGTCCGGTCGAGGAGGTGCTCGGCGAGTCGCGGCAACGCGCCCCGGAGCCGGCCGACCCGCCACGACCCCCGCAGCTCACGACTGGCGGGGATCGGGTTCAGCTTGTGCAGGATCCTCCGCTTGGGCCTGATCTCGCCCGCCAGCCGCAGGTCGATGGCCACGTGCCCGTCGACGCTGACCACGACATCGCTGGCGTCGACCTGCGCCTGGGTCGCCGTCCCGGCCAGGATCACGGCCTCGGCCACCGCCTCCCGAAGCGGGGGGACCCAGAGGTCGCGCTCCAGCTCGGTGAGTGGGGCAGGGAAGGTCTCCGCTACCGGACCGGGACCGTAGATGGGACCTCGTGGTGCGCCGCGGATCTCGCTGGTGACCGGGCGGGACTGGAGCAGCCAGAGCTGCTTCTCGGTGCCGATGGCCCACTCCACGTCCTGTGGGCCGCCGAAGACCTTGGCGACGCTCGTCGACAGCGCCATGAGCTGCCGGAGGTCGGCCGCCGGGAGCTTGGGCCCATCGTTGGCCGCGAACTCGATGACCTTGGCGGTCGTCGGCTCGAGGACGTACCGGGAGCCGTCGACCTCGCCGCTCACGAGCGGTTCCGGCCCACCCCGCACGGCGCTGACGGTCCGGCGGTCGGTGCGACCCGACACCGGATCGACCCCGAACATCACCCCGCCGAACCGGGGCTCGATCAACGGCTGGACCAGCACCGCGATCGGCTGGTCGGTGGCGCCGGCACGCTCGCGTGAGTCGAGGACCGCCGTCACCGCGGTGACGAACTCGTCGAACCCGTTGATCCCGATCACCGATTCGAATTGGCCCGCCATCGACGACTCGGCCGTGTCCTCGACGACGGAGGAGCTGCGGGCCACCAGCCCCCGGTTGTCGCCACCGGCCCGCTCGAAGGCCTCCTTCACCGCCGCGTGCTGTGCGACGTCCGCACCGCCATCGACGGCATCGCAGAAGGCCGTGGTCAGGACAACGCCGGGAAGAGTGTTGAGCCCGGCGGCCGTGGCCCGTGACAGCGCCGCCGACTTGCCGCCGGTGAGACCGGGATCCTGGGCGACGTCGTCGGCCAGATCGACGACGAAGGGTCGTGCAGTTTCCACGCTGGGTGAGTCGGCGATCAACTCTTCCGCCATAATGTTGGTTCCTACACCGTTCACCGGGTGTTTGCCAGCTTGTATCTCGTGGTCAGCTTTGGGGTGCATCGGGTTCTCGCAGGGGGAGGATGACCTGGAACCGGGTGTCGCCCGGCTCCGAGTCGAGTCGGATGTCGCCGTGGTGCCGTCCGACAACGATCCGCCAGGCGATGTCGAGGCCGAGGCCCGTTCCCTTTCCCATCGGCTTGGTGGTGAAGAAAGGCTCGAAGATCCTGCTGCGGACCTCGTCTGGGACCCCCGGCCCGGTGTCGCCGATCTCGACGACCAGGCGGTCGTCGAGGCCGGGACGGGTGCGCACGGTGAGCGTGCCGTGCCCCTCCATGGCATCCACGGCATTGTCGATGAGGTTGGTCCACACCTGGTTCAGCTCACCGGGAAAGGCGGCAATGTGCGGGAGGGAGCGGTCGTAGTCTCGGACCACCTCGACACCGCCGCCGAACTTGTGGCCGAGCATGGTCAACGTGGCGTCGAGGCCGTCGTGCACGTCGAACGTCTGCAGCGGGGCCCGGTCCATCTGCGTGTACTGCTTGGCCGAGATGAGCAGGTCCGAGATGCGGCTGGCGGCGTCGGTGATCTCGTCGAGCAGGCTGTCGGATTCCAGGGAACGGACGGGGTACGCCAGCGCCGGACCAAGGTCCGGAGGCGGTACGACGTTGGCGATCTGCTTGACCCACTCCACATCCAAGCCGGCGGCTACCAGGGTGGGCGCGATCTCCCAGCTGTCCGGGACGTCGTGGTCCTCGAGCCAGGTGGCGAGCTCGTCTTCGCGATCGGACGACTCCAGCGGCGACAACTGCGGTGCGTCCTTGCGGTGGTCGAGTGCCCACCCGGACAGGTCGGCGAGGGCCTCGAGCTGGCTGCCACTGAGGTCACTACGGATCACCTTGCCGATCTCACTACGCATGCTGACCAGCCGTTCCCGCAGTGTGGCGGTTGCCCGCAAGACCGCGGCCACCGGGTTGTTCAGCTCGTGGGTGAGCCCAGCGGTCACTGAGCCGAGCGCCACCAGGCGTTCGTGTCGCTCGACGATGTTGCTGGCGTCCGCCCCCTGGGTGGCCGCCCCCTCCAGGAGGTGGGCGGCCATCGGGAACCACTTCCACACCGCCCGGCCGAAGTCGGCCGCCGGGATCTCGAACAGGCGGCAGGGAGTGATGGCCCGGCCCGTGCTCAGGTACACCTTGGGCACGCCCCGGTCCGGCACGTAGGCGTCGAAGGCCCCGGTGTAGGCGCCGTAGAAGTCGCTGCGGAACAGCTCGAGCTCGCCGCCCTGCACGCGCTTGTACATCGCCAGCGTGCCCGAGAGCAGCACCATGAAGCACGACGCCGGGGCGCCCTCGGCGTGGATGGTCGCACCCTCCGGGTACTCGACGATCCGGCCACGCTCGGCCAGCCAGGCCAACTGGTCGTCGCTCAGCTCCTCGAACAAGAACAGCGTGCGCAGCTCCTTCGGCGTCAACCGCTCGTGCTGGCCAGCCGCCAACCGCTCGGGCTCATTCACGAGATCACCTCGACTGGGCGTAGCCGGCTCACGAGCGCTCCAGGTAGCTGTGGACGAGCTGTATGGCCATGGCGCCCTCGCCGACGGCCGAGGCGACCCGCTTCACCGAGTTTGCCCGCACGTCCCCGGCCGCGAACACGCCGGGCACGCTGGCCTCGAGGAAGTAGGGGTCGCGGTCGAAACCCCTGGCCCGGGGACGGTGCCCGCCGTCGCGCAGGTCGGGGCCCGTGAGCACGAACCCCCGCGCGTCCCGCTCGAGCACGCCCTCGAGCCATTCCGTCCGGGGAGCGGCACCGATGAACACGAAGATGTAGCTGGCCGGCGCCGTCTCCTGCTTCCCGGTCGTGCTGTTGCAGATCGTTATCTCCTCCAGGTGGTCGTCACCGTGCAGGGCAACCACCTCGGTGCTGAGCCGGACCTCGATGTTGGGGATCTCGTCGATCTGGCGGATGAGGTAGTAGGACATCGACTTCTCGAGGGTGTCCGCCCGCACCAGCAGGGTGACCTGGCGGGCGGTGCGCGCCAGGAACACGGCCGCCTGACCGGCCGAGTTGGCGCCTCCGACGATGAAGATGTCGTCTCCGGCGCAGGCGGATGCCTCGGTCACGGCCGAGCCGTAGAACAACCCGCGCCCGGTCAGGGCGTCCGCCCCGGGCACGTCGAGCCGTCGGTACGCGATGCCAGTGGCGAGCAGCACGGCGTGGGCCACCACCTCGCCGCCGTCGGCGAACCGAACCGCTCGTGACGAGGCCCGCACGTCGAGTCCCACGACGTCGCGGGTCGTCAGGACCTCGGCGCCGAACTTGTGGGCCTGCCGTCGGGCCCGGTCGGTGAGCTGACTGCCGGTCACGCCGTCGGGGAATCCCAGGTAGTTCTCGATCCGGGAGCTCTGGCCCGCCTGGCCCCCGGTGGCCTGGCGCTCGACCAGCACGGTGCGCAGACCCTCCGACGCGGCGTAGACGGCCGCCCCCAGGCCGGCGGGCCCCCCACCGACGATGACGACGTCGTAGAAGTCGGTCGAGGGCGTGGTCGAGAGCCCGACTTTGGCGGCCAGCTCGCCGACGGTGGGGTCGACCAGGTAGTCGCTGTCCGGCGTCACGACCAGCGGGATGCTGGTGACGTCTACCCCGGCGGCCGAGAGGAGGCGTTGCCCCTCGGGCTCCTCGCTGGTGAGCCAGCGGTAGGGCACGGAGTTGCGGGCCAGGAAGTCCCGCACCTCGAAGGACCGAGCCGACCAACGGTGCCCGACCACCTGGGTCTGGGTGGCCGGCTGCTCGTCGCTCTCCTGCCACATCTCGATGAGGCTGTCGACGACCGGGTAGAGCTTCTCCTCGGGGGGATCCCAGGGCTTGAGCAGGTAGTGGTCGAGGTCGACGACGTTGATCGCCTGGATGGCGGCGTCGGTATCGGCGTACGCGGTGAGCAGCGCCCGGCGGGCGTGCGGGAACAGGTCCATCGCCTCCTCGAGGAACTCGAGCCCGCTCATCTCGGGCATGCGATGGTCGGCCAGCAGCACCGCGACCAGGTCGCCGCGCAGCTTGAGCTCGCGCAGCGTCTCCAGAGCCTGCGGGCCGGACTCGGTTCGGACCACGCGGTAGTCCTCGCCATACTGGCGGCGGAGGTCCCGGGCGACGGCCCGCGACACGCCTGGGTCGTCGTCGACGGTCAGCAGGATGGGCTTACGGTCGGTCTCGGTCGCCATGTAGGTATCTGACGCTAACGGGCACTCAATCTGATCGCGCCCCTGGCAGTGCCCCGATTCGGCCATCATGAAGTCGATCACTACACCGAAGGAGGGCCGTGATGCCCATGGTTGAGCTGGGGCCGGCGGCGCAGCGGATGGCCGCCCTGATCGAGGGCGTCCCCGACGAGCTGCTCGGCGGACCGACGCCGTGTCCCGAGTACACCCTCGGTGACCTGGTCGATCACATCCGCGGGTTCACACTCGCGTTCACCGCCGCCGCCAGGAAGGACACCGCCGGCATGACGTCCGGAAGGGCCTCCGGTGACGCCTCGCGGCTCGGCGATGCCTGGCGAACACTGATCCCTCGCGACCTGGCCGCCCTCGCGGAGGCGTGGCGCGACCCGCCGGCGTGGAGCGGCATGACGATGGCCGGTGGCATAGACCTGCCCGGCGAGCTCGCCGGGATCATCGCCCTGGATGAGCTCGTGGTCCATGGCTGGGACGTCGCCCGCGCCAGCGGACAGGACTTCGAGGCGGACCGCGAGTCGCTCGAGGCCGTGCACGGCTTCGTGAAGCAGTTCTCGGGCGCCGGGCAGGAGGCGGCACGGGAGGGGATGTTCGGGCCCGAGGTTCCGGTGCCGGACGACGCCCCACTGTTGGATCGCATAATCGGGCTCACCGGGCGAGATCCCGGGTGGTCACCCCGCTGACCGCAGCCCATCTCCGACCTACGAGGAGCACAGCATGGATTGGAAGCTCGAGCTGGTGGCGGTCCCCGTCTCCGATGTCGATCGAGCCAAGGACTTCTACACACAGAAGGCGGGCTTCAACGTCGATCACGACCACACGGTCAGCGATGAGATCCGCTTCGTGCAGCTAACCCCGCCCGGGTCGGCCTGCTCGATCGCCTTCGGCATGGGGCTCACCGAGGTGGCGCCGGGCTCGGCGCAGGGCCTGCAGATGGTTGTCGCCGACATCGAGGCCGCCCGTGCCGAGCTCGCCGAGCGGGGCGTCGAGACCGGCGAGATCCAGGACTTCCCGTGGGGCCGGTTCGTGTTCTTCAGCGATCCGGACGGCAACGGCTGGGCCGTACAGCAGTTGCCCGCTCGCGACTGATTCCTCCACGCCGCGGCATTCCTTCCCGGGGGGCTCGGGGACGGCGATCGGATCCGCCTCGCAACTACGCTTCCGGCGGGCAGCGCCGTCGATGCCGGTGCCCGCCACGTGGGTGAGAAGCCGAGCTAGCGCTGGGGGGATCGGAGGATCGGACGGCGGATGCGTGAGGATGCGCAGCCCCGGCGGTGGAATGGGAGCCTCCGGCGGATCCTGGTGCCGACGCTCATCGCGACCGGCGTCGAGGTCGGCGTGTGGGTCGGGGCGCGCGCCTGGTTCGACACCCGCGACGAGTTCGATGCCACGGCGACGGCGGTGCGCGAGACGCGGAGCGAGCTCGGCCGCGCGCGCGACGACCTGGCCGGCGCGATCGCGCACCTC
>DASSDL010000178.1:0-10816 GCA_035697145.1 Acidimicrobiales bacterium | reverse complement strand
GGCTCTACAGCCGCTCGATGATGGTCACGTTGGCTTGGCCGCCACCCTCGCACATCGTCTGCAGACCCCAGCGCCCGCCGCGGCGCTCCAGCTCGTGGAGCAGGGTGGTCATGAGGCGCGCGCCCGTGGCGCCGAGGGGGTGACCAAGGGCGATGGCGCCGCCGTTGACGTTGACCTTGGCCATGTCGGCGCCGGCCTCCTGCGCCCAGGCGATGACCACCGAGGCGAAGGCCTCGTTGATCTCGACCAGGTCGATGTCGTCGAGGCGCATGCCGGTCTTGGCCAGTGCGTGGGCGGTGGCGGGGATGGGAGCCGTCAGCATCCACACCGGGTCGTCGGCCCGCACCGAGATGTGGTGGATGCGGGCCCGGGGTGAGAGCCCGTGGTCGGCCAGGCCCCGCTCGTTGACGATCAGCAATGCCGCCGAGGCGTCGGAGATCTGCGACGAGCACGCCGCCGTCAGCCGCCCGCCCTCGGTCAGCACCGGCAGTGAGCGGATCTTGTCCCAGTTGGGCTCCCGGGGGCCCTCGTCGGCGGTGCACCGGCCCAGCGGCACGTTCTCGGCGTCGAAGCGGCCCTCGTCGCGGGCCCGGATCGCCCGGGTGTGCGACTCCACGGCGAACGCCTCCATCTCGTCGCGTGCGATGTCCCACTTCTCGGCGATCAACTCCGCCGACCGGAACTGGCTCACCTCCTGGGTGCCGTAGCGGGCGACCCACCCCGGCGACCCGGTGAACGGATCGTCGAAGCCCAACGCTTGGCCCGCGGTCATGGCCGACGAGATGGGGATCTGCGACATCTGCTGGACGCCGCCGGCCACGACCACGTCCATCGTCCCCGACAGCACCGCCTGGGCGGCGAAGTGGATCGCCTGTTGGGAAGATCCGCATTGCCGGTCGACGGTGGTTCCCGGCACGTGCTCCGGGAGCCCCGCCACCAGCCAGCACGTGCGAGCGATGTCGCCGGCCTGGCCGCCGACGGTGTCGACGCAGCCGAACATCACGTCTTCGACCGCCGCCGGGTCGATGCCCGTGCGCTCGACCAGGGCCCTCAGGCTGTGAGCACCAAGGTCGGCGGGGTGGACATCGGCCAGCCCGCCACCGCGCTTGCCGACGGGTGTGCGAACCGCGTCGACGATGTAGGCCTCGATCATGTGACTCCTCCTCAGACTCCGTCCGAGCCGCCCCGCAAGCGCTCGAGGGTGACGGTCGCCTCGGCGGCGATGCGGTTGAGCAGCTCGGCCACCGTTGGCAGCTCGTCGATCACCCCGGTGACCTGCCCGGTTGGCAGCACACCGACCTCGGCCCTGCCGTCGACCAGCGCCGCCTTGATGAGCATGGGCGCGTTGGCGGCCATGGCCACCTGTGACCACGACAACCCCTGGTTCTTGCGCATGGCCACGCCCTCGCGGACCAGGTCGGGCAGCGGGGTGCCGGTCAACCGGCGGAAGGCGAGTGCCGCACGCAGCGCCCGGGGCAGTCGGCTCAGCGGCGAGGCCCGCTCCAGACGGTCGACCGTCTCGGTGCGGATGACCCGTTGTGGTGCCCCGTCGAGCGCGGTGGTGACGACCGTGTCGGTCACGGCTGCCTCGAGGTAGCGGCCCTTGATCACTTCGGGCACGCGGCTCTCCCGGGTGAGCAGGAATCGGGTGCCCATGGCCACCCCATCGGCCCCCCAGGCGAGCGCAGCCACCAGGCCACGCCCGTCGTGGAACCCCCCGGCCGCCAGCACTGGGATCTCGGCGCCCACGGCGTCGACCACCTGGGGCAGCAGCAGGGATGTCGGCACGACGCCGGTGTGTCCGCCGCCCTCTCCGCCCTGGGCGATGACGGCGTCGACGCCCCACGCCAGCATCTTCTCGGCGTGGCGCCGAGCTCCCACCGTGGGCATGACCAGCACCCCGTCGGCATGGAGCTCGGCGATCGCATCCTTGGTGGGTGCGCCGGCGAAGCTGACCATCCGGACGCCTTCCCGCACGCACATTTCGATGCGGTCGGCCAGGTCGGGCTGGTCGGCGCGCAGATTGACCCCGAATGCATGGCGCGTCCGCGCCTTGACGGTGGCGATCGCGTCGGCCAGCTGATCCGGCGCCATGGTGACAGCGGCGAGGATCCCGAACCCACCGGCGCAACTCGTTGCGGCCGTGAGCGAGGCGCCCGACACCCAGCCCATCCCGGTCTGCACGATCGGATAACGGCAGCCCACCAGGTCGCAGAACCGGGTGTGGAGCGCCGGGTGCAGCCCGGAACCTGACGGGGCGTCAGACATCCGGCTCAGACTACGAGCCGGTCCGACGAACCCGCCACCGTCCGGGTCACACCCCTTGTGCGCGGTCGTAGCCTGAGGGAGGCGGGCCGTGAGCCGACAAGGAGGTGCATCCCATGAGGGCCGCGAACCTCGTGAAGCTGACCATCGCCGCCGCCGTGGGGGCCACGCTCGCCTACGTGTTCGATCCGGTCCGTGGGCGCCGACGCCGGGCCGAGCTGAAGGATCGGGGCCGGGCGACCGTGCGCCGTGAGGTACGGGCCGTCGAACGCCAGGCGAGCTACGGCAAGGGCCGGGCCGAGGGCGTGATCCACAAGCTCCGCCATCCCCAGCCGCATGTTCCCGAGGACGACATGACGCTGGCCGACAAGATCCGCAGCGAGGTGCTCGGGCGCGTCGACGGTCCGCACCTGACGATCGACGTCAACAACCGGGTGGTGACGCTCCGGGGCGAGGTACCCGATGCGCAGGCGGCGCAGCACGTCGAGCGCGAAGTGCGGGCGACGCCTGGCGTCACCGACGTGGTGAACTTGCTCCACCAGCCCGGGACCCCGGCGCCCAACAAGGCGGACGCCCTCGAGGCTTGACGAGTCGGTCGCTGGACCGACGCCATCACGGGGTGGCGGGTGGGGGTCGGGCCGGACTGACAGGTCCGGCAACTTCCGGCGTCCGGCTCCACTACGGTCTCGCTTGGCAAGGGGTCACCGATCCGGAGGGCAGGCATGAAGCGACCCGTCTCTTCCGTTCTCGTCACGGTGGTGGCGGCCGCAGCGTTCTTGTTCGCCACCGTCGGCCCGGCCGGGGCGATCACCTTTGGTCAACCGGACGGCAACCGGCACCCCAACGTGGGGGCGTTGCTGGCCGACTACGACCCCGACAGCCCTGGTCCCGACCAGCTCTGCAGCGGCACGCTCATCGCTGCCGACGTCTTCCTGACCGCGGGCCATTGCACGTCGTTCCTCGAGGAGGAGGGCATCAGCGAGGTGTGGGTCACCTTCGTTCCCGAGTACGACGAGGACGCGCCCGCGCCCGCCGGCATCATCGCCGGCTCGTTCGTGACCAACCCCGACTTCGGCTTCTCCGGTCCCGGCGGCGCATCGGATCCCCACGACCAAGCGGTGGTGCTGCTCGACACCGCCCCCGGCCTCGTCCCGGCCGAGCTGCCGGCCGAGGGCCTCCTCGACGAGCTGAAGGCGGGCCACGACCTGATCGGCGCGACGTTTACGGCGGTCGGTTACGGCGCCGTGCGCGAGGACAAGACCGGCGGACCGCACGCCCTGTTCTCCGACGGCATCCGCCGATTCGTCACGCAGAGCTTCAAGTCGCTGCAAGGCGCCTGGCTCGGCCTGTCGCAACAGCCATCGACCGGCGACGGTGGCACCTGCTTCGGTGACTCGGGTGGACCGCATTTCCTCGGCGGCGAGGACAGCAACCTGCTTGTGTCGCTCACGGTGACGGGCGACGCCCAGTGCCGCTCGTCCGACAAGACGTACCGGCTCGACACGGCCTCCGCCAGGGCGTTCCTGGGTCAGTTCGTCGATCTGCCCTGAGAACGTCCGCGGATAGGCACGTCATCCTGGCTATCGGTGGTCAGCGCTGCTGGGAGGCCCAGCTGTTGAGCTGCGACCCGGCAACAAATTCCCACGCGGGGTGCCTGTAGAACGCCCTATCCGCTGGGCCTGAGATGAGAACGTTCGCGGTGGCCGCGGTCAATCGGGTTCGGGCACCTCGCGCTCCCGGGCGCCCTCGGGGTCGATGACCTGGCGGATCAGCTCGAGCTCTTCGGGCGTGGGCAGGCGTGACTCCGGCACGTCGGCCGGCACCACCAGCTCGAAGCCGGTGGCCGTCACGACGTCGTCGACCGTCACACCGGGGTGGACCGAGCGCAGCCGCATGCGGCGATCAGGGGTCTCGAAGTCGAAGACTCCGAGGTTGGACACCACTCGCCGGATGTCGACGAAGCGCGCCGCCGGCCCCAGGGCCGCCGCCCGATCCCAGCCGATGCCAGTGACGGTGTCGACCTTCTCGACGAAGACCTTGGGGCTGTGGTTGGGTACCCAGTAGCTGGTGGGGTCGTTGATGGTGTTGCCAGGGGCGCCGCGGTAGCCGAGCAGCTGCACCGTGGGCCGGCCGTAGTCGCCGATGGCCGCCAGGTTCTGGTTGCCGTACCGGTCGACCTGCGAGGCCCCCATCATCACGTGGCGTCGACCCGACCACACCCAGTCGAACATCGACCGGTACGGGTTCCAGTACTCGATCACGCGCTCGTCGGGCGGGACCATAGCCCGGTCGTTGGCGACGAGCGCGGCCTCGCCGTCGGTCATGGCCAGGTTCGGCTCGAACGTTGCCCGCGCCAACCGCCCGCCGATCATGGGGATGGTGCCGATCGGGTTGGCGAGCAGCTCGCCGTCGCCTCGGAAGCACTCGGCGGCTGCCACAATGCACACCTCGGCTCGAGTGACGTGGAGGCTCACGCCGTCGTTTCCCCGACCTTGCGCTGGTACTCGGCCTCGGAGATGTCGATCCACTCGGTGCGAAATGCCGCCCACGCCTCGGGCGACCGAGCCGACGCCGCGTACGCCCGCTGCACCGCCTCGTCCCGGGGGTAGTCGGGCTCGCACAGGGTGAAGTGGGCGCCGCCCGGGGCCGACACGACACCGTCGACGATCATCCGGCTGATCCGCAACTGGTGGATGCACCCGTGGTCGCGTAGGTCGGCGGTCTCGACGATGCGCTCGGCGGAGATGAAGCGGCCGCCGTCGGGGGCGGCCTGCAGCATGAGATCGTCCCAGTACAGGTCGGGCCCGAGGAACATCGCGTTGCCGCGGCGGTCGGCCCGGTTGAGGTGGCAGATGCTGGCGTCGAGCCGAAAGGCGGGCATGGCCACCAGCTCCTCGCGCTCCCCGTCGGGGCCCGGGACCGGCGACGTGAACGTCCGCAGGCGGACGTTGTCGCGCAGCAGGTCGGAACCGAGCCCGGCCCGGCTGGGCAGGAACGGCAACCGCCACGCCGCCGCCTGCAGTCCGAGGTGGAACAGCCCCTCGTCGAGGGGCTCGTCCTCGATGGCACCCGCCTGGCGGGCGGCGCGGAAGTGGGGCTCGAGCGGGATCGAGTCCAGCGACACGAACGCGTAGATCGCCTTGTGGACTTTGCCGGCGGCGCACAGCAGGCCGAGGTCGGGGCCTCCGTGGGTGACGATCGTGAGATCGGTGAGGTCGCTGCGCACCATGGCCCGGACTATCGACATCGGCTTGCGCCGGCTGGCCCACCCGCCGATGGCGATGGTCATTCCCGAGCGCAACCGGGCGGCCACCTCCTCTTCGGTCATCAGCTTGTCAGTCATGGGCCCCCGCCTCGTTCTCCCCGCGGGAATGGTCGTCGGAACGGCCGATGCCGCGAAGAAAACGCGAGCGGTGCTCGTCACCCACCCCCAACAAGTTCAGCTCGTAAGTGAAGCCCTGCTCGAAGCGGTAGCTGCGCCTGACGTCCCACAGGTCGATGCCGTTCAGCGACTCCTTGGCGGCGCGGATCACGGTCGGCGACTTGGCGGCGATCGCCTCGGCCACTTCGAGCGCCGTCGCCCGTAGCTCGTCGCGGGGCACCACCTTCAGCACCGATCCGAACGCCGCCAGCTCGTCGGCGGTGGCGGTGGCTGCGGTGTAGACCATGGCGCGCATCTTGTGCTGGGGGACCAGCCGCGCCAGGTGGGTGGCGGCACCCAGGGCACCGCGGTCGACCTCGGGCAGGCCGAACGTGGCGTCGTCGGACGCCACCACGATGTCGGCGTTGCCTACGAGGCCGACGCCGCCACCGAGGCAATAGCCGTGGACTGCGGCCAGCACCGGCACCTTGCACTCGTAGACCGCGGCGAACGCCTCGAAGCAGCCCCGGTTGGCGCCAACGAGGGCGTCGAACCCCTCCGGCGATGCCTGGATCTCCTTGATGTCGACGCCGGCGTTGAATCCTCGCCCTTCGCCCCGCAGGACAACCACGCGCACTGCGGCGTCCTCACCTAGCCCCCGCACCGTGGAGGCCAGCTCGAACCATCCGGCCACGGTCAGGGCGTTGACCGGCGGGTTCTCCATCACGACCTCGGCGACCCCGGAGTCGTGGAGCTCGGTGGTGATCGGCATCCGCTAGGACCCTCGGTGCTCGATGGCTTCTGACGATTCGTCAGACGGCCGACGCAACGTACGTCGGTGGCGTCGCCGCTACAACATTCCCGATTCCCTGACGGTGTAAGGCTACATCTACTCTCGGAACGATGAAGCGTGCCACCGCGTCGCTCCTGGGCCTCGTGTTCGTCGCCGGTTCGCTCGCCGCCTGTGGTGGCGACGACGACAGCGCCGGCGGCGCCAGCGGGCTCTCCACGTCGGGCGGCTCGTCGAACGGCTCGGTGCCCGCGGACGTGGTTGTCATCGACACCGACCCCGCCGAGGTCACCGCCCTCGACAACTCGTTCCGTCCGGAGAACATCGAGGTGGCGGCCGGCACCGAGGTCGTTTGGACCAACAAGGGTCGCAACGAGCACAACGTGCTCCACGTGGACGGCGACGATTGGGGCGTCGAGGTCGACGACTTCCAGCCGGGCGCCACCTACTCGCATACCTTCGACGAAACCGGTGTGTACCGCTACTACTGCTCGATCCACGGCACCACCGACGCTGGCATGATCGGGACGATCGTCGTCACGGATTGAGCCGACCGAGGAGACCCGCATGCCCACCACTCGACGCATGTTCGCGGTGCTGCTGGCCGGCGCCTTGGCCCTCGCCGCCTGTGGCGGTGACGACGATGACGGCGGGTCGGCCGAGGGCGAGGGAGACGCCGGCGACGGCAGCACGATCAACGTCCCCGACGACCACGACACGATCCAGGCCGCGGTTGACGCGGCCGAGCCGGGCGACCTGATCCTCATCCAGCCGGGGACCTACGAGGAATCGGTCAGCGTCACCACCGACGAGCTGACGATCCGCGGCGTCGACCGCAACGAGGTGATCCTCGACGGGGGCTTCGAGCTCGACAACGGCATCCGGGTGACGGGCGCCGCCGGCGTGGCGATCGAGAACATGACCGCCCGCAACTACACCGAGAACGGCTTCTTCTGGACCGGCGTGGAGGGCTATCGCGCGTCCTACCTCACGACCTATCGCATCGGTGACTACGGGATCTACGCCTTCGACTCGGTCGAGGGCCAGATCGAGCACAGCTACACGTCGGGCAGCCCCGACGCCGGCGTCTACATCGGCCAGTGCTACCCGTGCGACGCCGTCATCGACGACGTCGTCTCCGAGCACAACGGGCTCGGCTACTCCGGCACCAACTCGGGCGGCAACCTGCTGATCGTCAACTCGACGTTCCGCTTCAACCGGGCGGGGATCGTGCCCAACTCCGGCAGCTACGAGCTGTGCTACCCGGAGCGCGACACGACGATCGTGGGCAACCTCGTGTACTCCAACAACCAGGCGGACAGTCCCGCGATCGACGTGGCGCTCCTGGTCATGGGAACCGGCATCGTCCCCGCGGGCGGCGTGGGCAACGTCATCGAGCGAAACCTGGTCTACGACCACGAGCTCACCGGCATCGCCTTGCTCCCCTTCCCCGAGGAGGATGCCAACGACGTGGTCCCGCCGCCCAGTGACGACGACCAGCCATGCAGCGAGGCCAAGGGCGAGCCCACGGCCGACCCCGCCACCATCCCCGACACCGTGCTGTGGAACCCCCGGGACAACCGGATCGTCGGCAATGTGATCGAGGACTCGGGAATGGCCGACATCGGCATCGGGTCGCTGGTCGACGTGTCCGGGCTCGGCAACTGCTTCGCCGACAACGAGTACAGCAGGACTGCTCCCACCGACCTCGAGGGCTTGGCGCCCTGCGAGGGTGAGGGCAACGGCGGTGACTGGACCGCTGGCGCGCTGGACCTGAGCCGGTTCCTGGCCGAGAAGCCGCCGTCGGGTGACTACAAGACGTCCCCGGTGCCCGACGACCAGGAGAACATGCCCGACGCCGAGGATGCGCCTGCCCGTCCCGCCACCGACGTGCCGAGCGACGTCGACATCGACACCATCGAGGTGCCGGACAGGCCGAGCGACAGCCGATGACCCCGAGGATCGTCGCGGTGGTGCTCGCCATCGCGCTCCTGGGAGCGTGTGGCGGGGACGAGGGCCGGTCGATCGCCGGCGATCCGGTCGCCGCGGTGCGCGTCTCGCCGACGCAGGCGGGACCGCAGGGCCGGGTGCCCCAATTCGTCGTCGAATGCCGCTTCAGCCACGCCGGCCCCGACGACCCGATCGTGCACTTTGGTCATCACGGCCGGTCACACCTGCACACGTTCTTCGGTAGCACCGTCACCGACGCCTCGACCACGGCCGACGACCTGGCCGCCGGCAGCACCACCTGCGAGCAGAAGCTCGACCGGGCGGCGTACTGGGCGCCGGCCCTGCTCGAGCGCGGCCGGCTGGTGGCGCCCACCAGTGCCGCCGCCTACTACCGCCCGGGCGTAGGCGTCGATCCCGACACGGTCGAGCCCTATCCGTTCGGCCTCAAGATGATCGGGGGCGACCAGGGTGCCTCCGCGCCGCAGCCACTCGACACCGTCGCGTGGGCGTGCGGAACGGGCTCCGAACGCCATGCCACGCCGCCCACATGCCCCGAGGGCCGGCCGCTGCGGCTGTTGGTGAGCTTCCCGGATTGCTGGGACGGCGAACACCTCGACAGCGACGACCATGTCAGCCACATGGCGCGCAGCGCCGACGGCGCGTGCCTGGAATCACATCCGGTGGCCGTGCCCCAACTGCTGCTCTCGATCGGGTATCCGGTGACGGGCGACGGCCACGCGCTGTCGCTGGCCTCGGGTTCGCTGCTCAGCGGGCACGCCGACTTCTTCAACGGCTGGGACGAGCACAAACTCGCTACCGAGGTTTCCTCGTGTATTCACCAGGGTGTGACCTGCGGTGTCGTCAGTAGCCGGCCGTGAGAGGCCCCGAAAAGCCAGCAACGAGCGAGTTGAGTGGCGATGCCAGCGCGAAGCGCGCTTGCATCGGATGGCAAGCTCTTGGATCAGTGGGGTGATCGTCCGCCAGCTGCCGGGGGTTGGCGGACGGTTCCCCGCGCGCCTGCGCGCCCCCGCGGGCGGCCCTGAGTCGGCGGTCGGACCGACGCCATCACGGGGCCGACGGTGGGGTTTGGACCGGCGTGTCGCGGTTGACCCAGCCCGAATCGGCATACCGGGCGCCGACCGGCGTCAGGCCTTCCAGGCGGGCGATGTCATCCGGGGACAGCTCTAGGCCCAACGCCGCCACGTTCTCCTCGAGGTACGTGCGGCGCTTCGTCCCCGGGATGGGAACGACGTCGTCGCCTTGGGCCTGGAGCCAGGCGAGCGCAACCTGCCCCGGTGTGGCGTTGCGGTTGGCTGCGATCTCCCGCACCACCGCCACCAACTCGAGATTGTGCTCGAGGTTGTCGCCCTGGAATCGCGGCTGGGTGCGGCGGAAGTCATCGCCCTGGAGCTCGTCGAGGCTGGACACCGTGCCGGTGAGCAGACCCCGTCCCAACGGGCTGTACGGCACCAGCCCGATGCCCAGCTCCCGGCACGTAGGCACGATCTCGGCCTCGATGTCGCGCGAGAACAGCGACCACTCGGTCTGCAGCGCGGCGATGGGGTGGACGGCTGCCGCCCGCCGGACCGTGTCGGCCGACGCCTCCGACAGCCCGAGATGCCGCACCTTGCCGGCGTCGACAAGCTCGGTCATGGCGCCCACCGTTTCCTCGATCGGCACGTCGGTGTCGGGCCGGTGCTGGTAGTAGAGGTCGACGTGGTCAACGCCCAGCCGCCCCAGCGAGGCGTCGCAGGCCTGGTGCACGTATTCGGGGTCGCCCCGGACGCCGCGGACGTCGCGGCCCTCGGGGTCGATGAAGATCCCGAACTTGGTGGCCAGCACCACATCATCGCGGCGACCGGCGATGGCCTTGCCGACCAATTGCTCGTTCTCTCCGAAGCCGTAGATGTCGGCGGTGTCGAGCAGGGTGATGCCGAGCTCGAGGGCCCTGTGGATGGTGGCCGTGGCCTCGGCGGCGTCGGGGGTGCCGTAGGCGAAACTCATGCCCATGCAGCCGAGGCCCTGGGCCGACACGGTGGGTCCGGAGCGCCCGAGAGCGCGAGACGGTAAAGCCATGGCTTGCTCCTTGGAGGTGGGGGGCGGGGGATTGCCGCTGGGTCAGGGGTCTCACATGCCCCCGTAGGTGGCGATCTTGAAATCGATCACGTCGAGTGCCGCTTGGAGCTCGACGAGCCGGTCCTTCACCTGGCTGCGGTGGCGCTCGAGCAGGGCGAGGCGCTCGGTCTCGTTGCCCGGTCCGGCGTCGACCAGCCGGAAGTATGCCTGGACGCCGCGGATGGGCATGGCGGTGAGCCGCAGCCGAGTGATGAACACCACGCGCGCCAGCTCGGTCTCGGTGTACCAGCGCCGTCCGGCGTGGTCGCGGGGGACGTCCAGCAGCCCGATTCGCTCGTAGTAGCGCAGCGTGTGCGCGGTGATGCCCGTCCGCT
>DASSDL010000177.1:0-6423 GCA_035697145.1 Acidimicrobiales bacterium | reverse complement strand
CATGGTCGTGGAACAGCGACTGGGCGACGTGCAACAACCTGCCCTCAGGCACACCCATCTCATCGGCTTTGGCGAGCAGGGCGTCGAAGTTGGCGGGGTTCGGCTTGTAGGAGCCGATGTCTTGCGCGGTCAGGATCGCGTCAAACTCGACTCCGAGGCGCCTGTTGCTCGCCGCGAAACCCTCGCGGTGCACGTTCGACAGGATGATCAGCCGGCAGTGCTGCTTCAGTCGCGCTAGCGCCTCGGCCGAGTCAGGGAACGCAGGCCAATCACCGACCGAGCTACCCAATGCAGCGGCTTCGGCGTCGGTGACCTCGAAGCCCAAGGCCGCACCCGTGCGACGGAACGTCTCTTGCAGAACGTCCGAGTACACCATGTCGGCAAACGCGGCCTCGACTTCCGCCTCGTTGCCGGAGTAGGCGACGAGCACGTCCTCGTCGGTCAGATCCGGCTGGTGGCGGCGGGCCCAGGGGCCGAGCACGGCAGTGATTCCCGCTTCCCAGTCGATCAACGTTCCGTAGCAGTCGAAGCTGAGGACGTCGTAGTCCGTGAGGTTCATGAAGGTTTCCTTGCCATCGTGGTCATGACATCCGCCTCGGCATCACCGAGATGATCGGCCCGGAGCCGCAGGGCTGCGTCGGCGTGGCGCCAGTTTTCGCCACCGAGCAACTCTTCCGCGCCCGTTCCGCCGCGTCCCATCGCTCGATCCGACGCCAACGCCAGTGTCCCTCGGGCCGACGAGCGCCTGTCCTGCGGATCATGCCCGGCCTCGAGGCACCACCCATGACCGATGCCCGCGATGGCGAGGGGAGACCTGTGGCCGCACCTTCCATGCCACAGTCCGACTTTCGCCGGAACTGGTGGCTGCCGGACTGGCCCGCCAGCCATCGCTGCGGCACGCAGGCGACAATCCGGTCAATGGACCCGAGCAGCGATCAGTCCGATCACGGCAAAATGTGCCGCCAAGGCGACGATCAGTGCAGGTGCCGTGGGCAGTGCAATCAGAGCTGCAGCGATCAGGGCGCCACGACCCCAAACAGCTAGACAGGCGAGCCAGTCGAAGAGGAGAGGCGCCTGCGGTGCAACGGCGGGCGGCGGCGCTGGCCCGTGGGTGTCGGCGAGTAGCGACGACAGGTCCTCGGGCGGGTAGTCGCGCACGAGGTCACGTCGGCGCCGGTACACCGAGATGCCGGCGCGCGCGCATGCGGTCGCGACACGTCGATTCCGAGTCACCACGGCCACGATCTTCACTCTTTCAGCGCGGAAGCCCCGCTCGCCCATGAGGATGAGCCCGGAGGCTTCGACAACGCCGAAGACACGTGCGCTGACCATGCTGGTGTCGGATGGCGAGTACCAGCCGTAGATGCCGCAGCCACAGCCCACCTGGGGCGCGGGGTGGTCGTCGTCGAGCGTCGAGGCTGACTGACCTCGCATACCTGCGTCGCCGCGCTTGCAGCGCGCCGTCAGGCTGGGGCACCACACGACACGCCGTCGACTCACCGAGGTCAACGGCAGGCTGCCATCGGGCACGTGTGTTCGCCGTCCCAGGAGCCGCCACGTGCGGTAGCCCCGCAAGGCGCCGGGGACCAGGTCCCGCCCGGCATGGCCGCCACCACACACCTCGTAGACGTAGCTCATGTCCTGTCCGGCACGGGCTCCTGAGGCTCCGGCTCCGGGGCGGCCGGCGGGGCCTCGACGGGGGCGGGTACCTCGTGCACCGGCTCGAAGATGATCTCCCGACGAATCGGGCCGATGTCGCCCGCCCGAGCCCCGGCGCAAGCCTTGGGCGAGATCGAGGATCCGCGTCCTCGCCGTGCCGTCGAGTGGGGCCGCGTGGCGGGCCGGAGGGACTTGGCCATCGCATCACCCTCCAGATAGGAGTCTTGACGAGCGTGCCCCCAATCGGAGCCGGCGACAAGGAGAAATACGTTCTGGCGCTCCGCGCGAACGCGCTTACCTGATCACTGATTGCGAGCGGAGCACTGCTCCGAGAGGATTTGGGACCGATGGCTAAGCCTGACGGTTCGGGATCGTTCATCACTGGCGTTGGGCCGGAGACGTCCCTGCTGTACGCCCTCGAGAGCGGCTTGGGCGACGCGGCCGAGATCGCACAGGCGGCGCTGTTCCTGGCGTCCGACGAGTCGCACTTCATGACCGGCGCCGAGCTCCTCGTTGACACCGGCATCACCGCCGCCGGCGGCACTCCGGAGTAGCGGCAAATGGCCGGTTCCACCAACGTCCAGCAGACGATCAGCCCGGTAGACGGCTCGGTGGTGGCCGAGCGCGACCTGGCGACCCCGGCACAGATCGACGCCGTGCTCGATCGCGCCGTCGCCGCTCAGCGGTCGTGGCGGCAGGTGCCGCTCCGCGAGCGGGCGGAGGTGATCGGGCGTCTGGTGACCTGGATGGTCGACCGCGCCGATGCCATCGGACGCGAGCTGAGCTGGCAGATGGGCCGGCCGGTGGCCCACTCGCCGTCGGAGCTCACCAGGGGCTTCGCCGAGCGCGCCACCTGGCTAGCCGGCGCGGCCGCGGGAGCCCTGGCCGACACCGAGGTCGAGCCGCGGGAGGGTTGCCGCCGCTTCATTCGCCACGAGCCGGTGGGCGTCGTGCTGGTGGTCGCACCCTGGAACTACCCGTATCTGTGTTCGGTCAATGCCGTGGTACCGGCGCTGCTGGCAGGCGACGCGGTGGTCCTCAAGGTGTCGTCGCAGACCCCCCTAGTGGCGGACCGCTGGGGCGCGGGCCTGGCGGCCGCGGGGCTGCCCGACGGCGTGTTCCACTACGTGGATGCGGACCACGACGCCGTTGCGAAGATCGTGGCCGATCCCCGGGTCGGGTTCGTGGCCTTCACCGGTTCGGTGGCAGGTGGCCATGCGGTGCAGCGGGCGGCGGCAGAGCGCTTTGTCGGCACCGGATTGGAGCTGGGCGGAAAGGACCCGGCCTACGTGCGCGCGGACGCCCCGCTCGAGGCAACCGTGGCCCAGCTGGTCGACGGTGTGTACTTCAACGCGGGTCAATCGTGCTGCGCAATCGAGCGCATCTACGTGCACCGCGACCGGTTCGGAGAGCTGGTAGAGGCGTTCGTCGCTTCGGCTCGCGGCTACGTCCTGGGCAGCCCGCTCGACGCCGACACCACGCTCGGGCCAGTCGTGCGCCCGGGGGCGGCGGCGTTCGTGCGCGGCCAGGTCACCGACGCGGTGGCCCAGGGAGCGCGCGCACTCATCGATCCGGCGTCGTTCCCGGGCGACCGCCCCGGCACGCCCTACCTCGCACCGCAGGTGCTCATCGACGTCGACCATGGCATGCGGGTGATGACGGAGGAGAGCTTCGGGCCGGTGGTCGGCATCATGCCGGTCGACGGCGACGACCACGCCGTCGCGCTCATGAACGACAGCGTGTTCGGACTGACGGCGTCGATTTGGACCGCCGACGTCGATGCCGCGCTGGCCGTCGGCGATCGAGTCGAGACCGGCACGTGGTACCTCAACAGCTGCGACTACCTCGACCCGGCGCTGGCGTGGACGGGCGTCAAGGACTCGGGCCGGGGCGCCTCGCTGTCGACGCTCGGCTTCTCGAGCGTGACCCGGCCCAAGTCGTTCCACCTGAGGCTGGCGCCGTGACCATCATCGGGGTGCTGCACGGCGACATGCGCACCGGACCGCTCGTACCTCGACGGGTCGGTGGCGAACGGTACGCGGCCCGCGCGGACCGTCAGGTTGGGGTCGAGGTCGGGTCCTCCTCGACGCGGTGTCCCTATACCGGGATCAAGACGACCGCTGGGGTCGGTCAGCGGCGGCGGAGGCGATCGAGCTGGCGGCGATCCCGCTTGGTGGGGCGCCCGGCGCCCGGATCCCGGCGGAACGCCGCGGCGTCCCCCAGCTCGGCCCGCGACGGCGGCGGTGGGCCATGGTCGATGACGCACTTGCTGGCAAGTGGCGTACCCACCCGCTTGTCGATGATCCTCACCACCTCGAGGAAACGCCGCTGCCCTGCGAGAGTGGCCTCGACACGGTCGCCCACCCGTACAGGCGACGCCGGCTTGGCCGCCTGGCCGTTCACGCGCACATGCCCACCGCGGCACGCCGCGGTGGCCGCCCCGCGGGTCTTGACCGCTCGCACCGCCCAGAGCCACCTGTCCACGCGCGTCGAATCCCGATCGCCCGAGCTCGCCACGAACGGCAGGCTACGGCGACCGCCCGAGGGCTGCCGACGACAGCGCGGCACCGTGTTGAGCTGCTGGGAGCGGGACCGTAGGGTGCCGGCCGGGCTCAACGGGCGGAATGGAGGGGATCAGTGGGGGATCGGGGGATCCGGATCGGGGTGTCGCTAGCGGAGCCGCCGCCGGGGCCGGACCCTCTGGGCCGCCTGCGCGACCAGCTCCAGAGGAGCGCAGACGACGGCTTGGCGTCTGCCTGGTTGGCCAATATCTTCGGGCTGGACGCCCTCACCGCGCTCGCCGTCGCCGGCTCGCAGGTGCCGGGCATCGAGGTCGGCACCGCCGTCGTGCCCACCTACCCGCGGCATCCCGCCGCCCTGGCCCAGCAGGCGCTCACCGCCCAGGCTGCGCTCCGCGGGCGGCTGACACTCGGCATCGGCCTCTCCCACCAGATCGTGATCGAGGGGATGTTCGGTTACTCGTTCGAGAGGCCGGCCCGCCACATGCGCGAGTACCTGGCCGTTCTGCTCCCCATCCTGCGGGAGGGGCGCGTCAGCTTCGCCGGCGAGACGATGCGAGCCGAGATCGGGCTGACCGCGCCCCGCGATGACGACGTGCCCGTGCTGCTCGCGGCGCTCGCACCGCGGATGCTGCGACTTGCCGGGCGGGAGGCGGACGGCACGGTGTTGTGGATGACGGGGCCTGCCACGATCGAGAGCCACATCGTCCCGGCGATCACCGCCGCAGCCGCCGATGCGGGCCGTCCAGCGCCGCGGGTCGTGTGCCTGCTCCCGGTGTGCGTGACCGACTATCCGGACGGCGCCCGGGAGCGGGCCGCCCAGGTGTTCTCCATCTACGGCCAGCTCCCGTCCTACCGGGCGATGCTCGACCAGGAGGGCGCCGCTGGACCGGCCGACGTGGCCATTGTCGGCGACGAGGCCGCGGTCGCCGCGCAGATCGATGCCCTGGGCGGCGTCGGGGTGACCGACTTCGTCGCCGCCGAGTTCGGCCAGGGCGACGACGCCGTCCGCACTCGAGCCCTGCTCCGCGATCTGGCCGCCGACGCCAACCTCGCTCGTAGGTCCGCCGACACGGAGAGCACCGGCCCCAGCGGTACGAGATGACGCTGTGCTGCCGCTCGGCGATTGGGCCCCGGCCGGGTCACAGTCACGTTGTGATTCCCTGAGCGGCTGGATCAGCTGTCGAAGATGCTGCTGTAGGCGCTGAGGGCAGGCTGGCCGCCGAGGTGGGCGTACAGGACGGTGGAGTCTGTGCCGAGCTCACCGGACGTGACCAGGTCGATCAGGCCGGCCATCGACTTTCCTTCGTAGACCGGGTCGATGATCATGGCTTCGAGACGACCGGACAGCCGGATGGCCTGGACGGTCGACTCGACGGGAATTCCGTAGCGGTCGCCGGCCCAGCCCTCGAGCACGACGATCTCCTCGGCGCGCAGTTCGCGGCCGAGTCCGATCAGGTCGGCGGTGTGGCGGGCGATACGGCCGACCTGGTCCCGGGTCTTCTCGATGGTGGCGGAGGCGTCGATCCCAAGCAGCCGTCGTGGTCGTCCGCCGGCTTCCTCCAGCGCGGCGAATCCGGCGATCATCCCGGCGTGCGTGGACCCGGTGACCGTGCACACGACGATGGTGTCGAAGAACACGCCGAGCTGCTTCTCCTGCCCGGCCACCTCGTAGGCCCAGTTGACGAAGCCGAGTCCGCCGAGCCTGTGCTCGGAGGCGCCGGCGGGGATGGGATAGGGCTTGCCGCCACTAGCTGCGACGTCGTCGAGGGCCTCCTGCCACGACTCGCGGATGCCGATGTCGAACCCGGCCGGGTCGAGCCTTACGTCGGCACCCATGATCCGCGACAGCAGGATGTTGCCGACTTTGTCGTAGACCGGGTCGTCCCAGTTGACCCAGCGCTCCTGCACGAGCCTGACCTTCAGCCCGAGCTTGGCGCCGACCGCGGCGACCTGACGGGTGTGATTGGACTGGTAGCCGCCGATCGAGACGAGGGTGTCGGCACCGGAGTCGACCACGTCGGGCACGATGTACTCCAGCTTGCGTATCTTGTTGCCGCCGAAGGCGAGCCCGGAGTTGCAGTCCTCGCGCTTGGCCCAGATCTGGGCTCCGCCGAGGTGCTGGGTGAGTCGGTCGAGCGGGTGGACCGGGCTGGGTCCGAAGGTGAGCGGGTAGCGGTCGAAGTCCGTGATCGGCATGGTTCTCCTCCTGTGTAGGGCTCGGGGCTCGCCGGTGGGGGTTGCC
>DASSDL010000176.1:0-11914 GCA_035697145.1 Acidimicrobiales bacterium | reverse complement strand
GCCTTCGTGCTGGGCGACGACCCGATCATCAAGATGTTCGGCCTCGGGCTGGCCACCGCGGTGTTCATCGACGCCACCATCGTCCGGATCGTGCTGGTCCCCGCCACCATGAAGCTGCTGGGCGACTGGAACTGGTGGCTGCCCGGCTGGCTCGACCGGCGGCTGCCCAACCTCGACGTCGAGGGCGGCACCGGGCTGCCGGAACCGGACTACGAGCCCGGCCGCGGCCCGGCCGTCCCGGAGCCCTCACGGGTGCCGCAGCCAGCGCTGGTCGATTGACCGATTCGCCCGGTGGGCGGTGGGCCGCGGCAGGACCACCGCCCATCGGCCCAGTTTGTCCCCACGGCGGGTTCAGCGTTCGTAGGCGGTCAGATCGACCGCCTTGACGGTGGCCCAGACGCTGATGCCCGGTGCGAGGTCGAGGTCCGCGACGGCTGCCGGGGTGATCTCGGCCGTGGCGGGAACGGGTCCGGCGAGGCTGACGCGGACGCGGTCGCGGTCGGCCTCGAGGTCGGTGACGGTGGCGGCCCAGGCGTTGCGGGGGCTGCCGTCGGGAGTTTGGCGGTGGAGGGCGATGGCTTGGGGACGGATGGCGAGGGCGATGTCGAGGCCGGGAAGGGGGTCGGCGACGGTGAGCTCGGCGCCCGTGTCGAGGCGAACGGTGTGTTCGCCGGTGGCGGTGCCATGGAGGAGGTTGATGCCGACGAGTTGGGCGATGTAGCGCGAGGCCGGCCGGGCGGTTACGGCCGCCGGGGTGCCGGTTTGCGTGATGTGGCCCTGTTCGACGATGACGAGGCGGTCGGCGAGGACGAGGGCGTCGACCGGGTCGTGGGTGACGAGAAGCCGGGCGCCGTGGAAGGTGGCGAGATGGCGGCGCAGCTCGGTGCGCACCTGGAGACGGGTGCCGGCGTCGAGGGCGGCGAGGGGTTCGTCGAGTAGCAGGAGGCGGGGGTCCGTCGCCAGGGCGCGGGCGAGGGCGACCCGTTGGGCCTGGCCACCGGAGAGCGTGCGGGGTTTGGCGTAGGCGTGCTCGGCGAGGGCGAAGCGTTCGAGCCAGTCGCGGGCCCGGTTGCGGGCGCTGGCCTTGCCGTGGCCGCGGGCACGGAGCCCGAAGGCGACGTTGTCGAGCGCGCTGAGGCGGGGGAAGAGCAGGTAGTCCTGGAACACCACGCCGATGGGGCGTTCGGCGGTGGGGACGAAGACGTCGGCCGCGGGGTCGTCGAGCACCGAGCCGTCGAGCTCGATGCGGCCGTTATCGAGGGGTTGGAGGCCGGCGATGACGCGCAAGGCGGTGGTCTTGCCGGCGCCGTTGGGCCCGAGCAGGGCGACCACCTCGCCGTCGTCGACGTCAACGTCGATGTCGAGCCGGAAGGCGCCGAGGTGGACTTCGATGGCGGCGTGGAGCACGTCAGACGGACAGCCACCGGTCGCGGAGCGGGAGCAGCACCGCCAGCGACACGGCGATGAGCACGAGCGACAGGGCGATGGCGGCGTCGCGGTCGGACTCGAGGGCGAGGAACACGGCGAGGGGCATGGTCTGGGTCCGGCCCTGGAGGTTGCCCGCGAAGGTGACGGTCGCGCCGAACTCCCCGAGGGCCCGCGCCCAGCACAGTACGGCGCCGGCGATGATGGACGGCGCCGCGTGCGGCACGGTGATGCGCCGGAAGATCATCGAGCGGCTTGCGCCCAGGGTGGCGGCGGCGTCCTCGTAGCGGGGATCGGCGGCGCGCAGCCCGGACTCGACCGTGAGGACCAGGAACGGCATGGCGACGAACGTGTTGGCGGCGACGACGCCCCACATCGAGAAGGGCAGCAGGAACCCGGTCGAGTCGTAGACCGGGCCGCCGAGCAGGCCGCGCCGCCCGAACGCGAAGAGCAGCGCGGCGCCACCCACCACGGGGGGCAGGACCATCGGCAGGATCACCAACGCCCGCGCCGCCGATCGTCCCGGGAAACGGGTGCGGGCGAGCACCCAGGCGAGCGGGATGCCTAGCAGCAACGCGATCCCGGTGGCGGCGAGGGCGGTGGTCATGCTGAGCCGCAGGGCGTCGATGACGACCGGGCGCCCGACCAGGTCACTGAGATTCGACCACGGTGCGCGCTGCAGCAGCGCCACGAAGGGCACGGCGACATAGGCCACGGCGGCGGCCGCGAGGGGGAGGACCAGCCACGGGGCCCGCTGCTGTTTCGCCCTCCTCGCACCCGGGCGCCGGCGGTTCACGGCGCGTCGAAGCCGTAGGAGTCGAGGACCTGCTGGCCCGCGTCCGAGAGCACGAACTCGACGAACGCGTCGGCGACGGCGGCGTCGGCGGCGCCGGTGAGTGCCGCGATCGGATAGGTGGCGATCACGTTCTCGTCGGCGGGGATGTCGATGCTCTCGACGGCGTCCCCCGCAGCGAGGACGTCGGTGACGTAGACGATCCCGGCGTCGAGATCACCGGCTTCGACCTTGGTGAGCAACGACCGGACGTCCGGTTCGTTCGTGTCCACCGAGGGGGCGACCCCGGCATTGGCCAGCGCCTCGCGGCCCAACTCCCCGCATGGCACCTCAGCGGCGCACAGCCCGATGAGCAGGTCGGCGTTGGCGAAATCGTCCAGCCCGGTGACTCCCGCCTCGTTCCCGGCCGGCACCGCGATCTGCAGCTGGTTGGTCGCGAAGTTCTCGGGACCCGTGGAGGCGCCGCCGTCGACTACCTGGTCCATGTTCGAGGTGTTCGCCGATGCGAAGACATCGGCCGGGGCGCCGGCCAGGATCTGCTCGCGCAGGGCCGACGATGCGCCGAAGTTGAACTCGACGGAGACATCTTCGTTTTCCGACTCGAAGGCGGTCCCGAGCTCCGTGAACGCGTCGGTCAGCGACGCGGCGGCGAACACCGCGATGTCGCCATCCAGCGCGGGCTCGTCGGCGGGCGCCCCCGGCGTCGACGAGCTGGCAGCGTCATCGCCGCCGCACGCGGCCAAGACCAGGGCGGGCACGCTGACGACGGCGAGAAGCCGCAGCACACGGAGCTTCATGGTTCCCCCGGGGGGTGTTTAGTCGCAGTGAACCTAGCAGTCGCGCCTCGGCGGGCCGTCGTGGCAACCTCGGGGGCGTGGAACGCCGCCCGACCCTCTCGCTCAACGAGTGGGCCGTCCTCGGGGTGCTCGCCGAGCGGCCCCGCCACGGCTACGACATCGCCGCCGCGCTCCGCGCCGGCACCCCGATCGGCGACGTCTGGCACCTGACCCGACAGCTCGTCTACCGCGCCCTCGAACGGCTCGAGGCGCTCGGCCTGGTCGAACCCAGCCGCACCGAGCCGAGCACCGCCGGTCCGCCCCGCACCGTCTACGGTCCCACGGCCCGGGGGCGCGCAGACCTTCGGGGCTGGCTCGTCACGCCCGTCAAACACATCCGCGACGTGCGCAACGCCTTCCTGCTCAAGCTCGTCATCACCGAACAGCTCGGTCTCGAGCCGGACGACCTCGTCCGGGCCCAGCGGGGGGCGTTCGCGGGTCTCCTCGACCAACGGGCAGTCGAGCCACCGAGGACGGATCACGTTGCCATGTGGCGCCACCACTCCGCCGCCGCCGTCGCCGCCTTCCTCGACGCGCTCGGCAAGCCCGACGCCTGACCCGCGTCACGCGGCCGAGGCCGTGGGATCAGGGACCCGGGTCCCGGGACATCGGGTGGCCGACGCCCAGGCGGTCACCGACGACCAAGGCGATCAGCAGCACCGTCGCCAGACCCGCCACCAGCAACCCCGGGGCCTCAGCGGCCAGCGGCACCGCCGCCAGGAGCAGCGCGGCCGCCGCCGTACGCGTCCACGGCTGGTGGCGTCCGACGCGGGCGCCGAAGGCCACGACGCCGAGCAGGTACAGCGCCGGCCCTCCCAGGGTGACCAGCGCGCCCGCCGTCCCCAGCTCGTCACCGGGATGGGCGATCACGAGCTCGTCGCCGATGGCGGCGAGCAGGATCCCGGCGACGATCGGCAGGTGGAGATAGGTGTAGGCGTCGCGGCCCACCTGCCCCGGAACCTCGGCGGCGGCCATGCGCCGTACCGCCACCGTCGCCACGTGGCCGAAGTAGAGCCACCACAGCGCCACCGACGAGAGGAACGCGAAGCACAAGGCGACGACAACCGACGCCTCCAACCCGACGTCCGTGGCGGTGGCGCCGGCGAGCACGATGCTCTCGCCCAGGACGATGATCACAAACAGCTGGAAGCGCTCGGCGAAGTGTCCGGCGTCGATCGCCCACTCGATCATCGGGGTGCCACCACCGAACCCCGGGAGCCAGAACCGGGCCAGCGGCGCCGCCAGGTCGAGCGCGAACGCCGCCAGCCACAACGCCCAGCGCGCATTGCCGTGCACCAGTGCGCCGCCGATCCACAGCGGGACCGACAGGACGCTCCAGGCGAGGATCTGCTGGAAGTTGCGGTGGAACGGGCCCGGCGGGGTCACGCCCACGACGAAGGCGTTGCGCCCGACCTGCAGCGCGCAGTAACTGGCGGCGAACAGCAACCCGTGGTCGCCGAAGCCCTCGGGGATGGCGACGGCCATGAGCAGGCTGGCCAGCATCACGAGCACCAGCACCAACCGGACCACCGACACGTCGGGGTTGAACCAGTTGGTCATCCACGTGGTGTAGTTCCAGGCCCAGTAGACGGCGCACAGCAGGAGTGCCGCCTCGGCAGCACCCGCCCACGTGAGGTCCGCCAGCAGGTGGTGCGAGAGCTGGGTGATGGCGAACACGTAGACGAGGTCGAAGAACAGCTCGAAATAGGTCGCGCGCTGCTCCCCGCCGCGGCTGCGCAGGTAGCGGATGTCGGGGAGGACCGACGCGGGGGCAGCGCCCGACTCGGCGTTCATGGTGACAGCCGGCGACAGGCCTCGGCGGCGGCGGTGGCGGCGGCGCTGGTAGCGACGCTGGCGTCTCGTCCGAGCCGGACCAGTTGGGGGAGGCGCCGTGGGTGACGAGCGACGAAGCGCGCCACGGCCCGCAAGTCGGGTGTGCCGTCAGGATGAGCGAGCTCGAACACGGCCTCGTCGGCCATCCCGTCGCTGGACCGGTCGCTGATGGCGCGGATCACCGACCAGGGGCAGCCACGCTCCTCGCACACGGCCGCGACGGCGGCCGTCTCCATGTCCATGGCGATCACGCCTCGGGCACGGAGCGCAGCCACCCGGTCGGGATCGACGATGAACTCGTCCGACGTGTGGAGGGCGCCCGGGTCCGGCGGATCGGTCCGCTCGCCCAGCGGGTGGGGCCGGTACTCGGCTCCGGACGCCCCGTCGATGACGACGCCGGGCCTGATGACGTCGCCGATGGCGAGGCGGTCGTCGATGCCACCGGCGATGCCGACGACCATCACGTGATCGACGTCGACGGCATCGAGCATACGCCGCGCCGCCTCCGCGGCCCCGGCGGTGCCCATCCCGGTGGTCGCCGCCACGACGGACGCCGAGCCCGACCGGCCCTCGTGGACCCTCGTTCCCACCGGTGCCGCCGAGGGCCGCAACCCGAGCTTGCGCACCAGCGGCCGAAGCTCCGACGGCATGGGTGCCAGCATCCCGATTCGCACGGCGACACTTTGCCCCGCCCGCCCGGCGCGCGCCGACGGTTATGGGAGCTCGGCCAGGCGGGCGGTCGCCGGGATGCAGCGCTGCTCGACCCAGTCGGCCGGGCGGTCGGTGAGCGGCATCACCATGACCCCGTCCACCCCGAGCTTGGCGTAGCCGGCCATCTCGGCGGCGAAGCCGTCGATGTCGCCGCCGTCCAGTTCCGGGCCGCTGTAAAGGATCGTCTTGACGATCTCGTCGAAGTCGCGGCCCACCTCGTCGCAGTGCCGGCGGAGCACGTCGAGCTTGTGGGCGACCTCGTCGGTCGACGCCCCGAACAGGTTGCAGGCACCGGCGTACTGGGCCACCAGGCGCAGGGTCTTCCGCTCGCCGCTGCCGCCGATCGTGATCGGCGGGTGGGGCTGGCTGAGCGGCTGGGGCGAGCACAGGGTCTCGGCCAGCTGGTAGTGCCGGCCGTCGTAGCGACCATTGTTTGCGGGGTCCCACATCTGCAGGCAGATCTGCAGCGCTTCCTCGAGGCGCTCGAACCGTTCGGAGACGGGCGGGAACGGAACCCCCAAGCCCCGGTGCTCCCGCTCGTACCAGGCGGCCCCGATGCCGAGGGCGGCCCGGCCGCCCGACAGCACGTCGAGCGTCGAGACGATCTTGGCCAGGAGCCCGGGATGCCGGTAGGTCACGCCCGTGACCAGCAGGCCGAGCCGGATCGAGGAGGTGTGGGCGGCCAGGAACCCCAACGCGGTGTAGCCGTCGAGCATGGGATCCTCGGCCGGGGCCATCTGGTCCATCTGGAAGTAGTGGTCCATGACCGACAGCCATGTGGCGCCCGCGGCCTCGGCGGACTCGGCCACTCGGACCAGCTCGGGGGCGATGGCGGGCGTGCCGCCGATGATTTTGAAGTTGGGGACGTGGATTCCGAGCTGCACGGCGATTCTCCTCGGGTGGCGGCGCTGCGGGCGTCGCAGCGACCTGTGCACGACCGTACGGGTTCGAGCGCGCTCTAAGTCAAAGGGGTGGGACGGCCGCTCAAGCGTCCGCCGGGACGTAGATGCCGATGCCGTCGGGAAAGTCGAGGCCCTCGTCCAAGGTCTCGGGCGGCCGGGGATTGCCGTCCGCGTCGAAGGTGATGCGCCGGACCGTCCCGGCGCCGTCGATCGGACCGATGCTGTCGGTGATGCCGATGGCGAGGTCGGCCCAGTAGAGGGAGCCCGTCGTCGGGTCCACACCCATGCCGATGGGCGCGCCGGTCGAGTACGGCTCGGCCCCGAGCTGCTCACCGGGCGGTGGCGTCACCAAGGTGCGGACGAAGTGCCCGGAGTCGTCGTACTCCGCCAGCACCCCGGTGAAGGCGCTCGAGACATAGAACCCGCCGCCGGGCGCACCGACCACCGCGTTCGGCGTGGCGACGTGCTCGTCGGCCGGGATGAACGGCCCCTTGTCCGCCTCGTCGGCCAGCGGGGCGCCGGTGCCGTCGACCCGGCCGCAGCCGCCGGCGGCGTCGGCGGACGTCGGGAACGGGCCGTCGTAACGGACGATGCCGTTGCCGGGTGGGCGCGCCGCCGCCAAGTACACCACGTCGTCGACGACGTGGATGCCGCCGGGTGTCGGCAGCGCCACGTCGATCTTGCAGTACGGCACCTCGTCGGTGTCGAACGGCGGGAACCACACGATGAGCTGCCCGGTCGGCGGACCGGTCACCTGGTTGCCGATGTCGGTGGTGACGATGCGACCGTCGGACAGCACGCCACAGCCGTAGTTCTCGGGACCCTCGGTCTGGTATGTCGGCACGAGCCGGCCGACCTCGCGCGCCTCCAAGTCGCCGACCGTCCCGCCCTCGAGCTCGAAGATGCCCCAACCGGGAGTTCGCTCCGGCTGACCCGTGTCCTCGCCGGCGACGAAAAGTTGGCGGCCGGAACCGTCGGGCACCATGCACACCTGGCCGTTGATGTCGAGGCCGTCAGGATCGTCGGCGGCCGTGCGGATCACGGTCTGCTTCCGGAACGGCGGGTCGGGCTCGTAGGCGTTGAGGTTGTTGCCCTCGGTGCTGAGCACGATGGTGGCCGGCGCCTGGGCGGTGGTCGCGGAGGCG
The DNA here is from genome assembly GCA_035697145.1 of Acidimicrobiales bacterium. Classification (GTDB taxonomy): domain Bacteria; phylum Actinomycetota; class Acidimicrobiia; order Acidimicrobiales; family VFJN01; genus DASQUK01. The sequence continues at coordinate 4,269 of DASSDL010000176.1, read as the reverse complement.
GCCTCGCCGCGGTCGCCCCCGTCGTCGCCGCTGCACGCGGCCACGAGGACCGCCGCCACCAGCGCACCTGTCAGCCGGGTCGTTTGGGTTGTCGTCACACTCACCCTCCCGGGGTGACGGGGATGTCCAGGCCGTTGGTCGTCACGATGCGATGGATGCCCTCGGAGATCGACGGCAGCGTGGCGGGGTCGTCGACCGCCAAGATGCTGATTCGGTCGTAGCTGGCGCCCGGCGCCGGGTTCTCGGTGGCGGTGCAGTCGTCGGCGGCATCGAGGGCGCACACCAGCCCGCCCACGGGGTTGTCGGTGCCCTGGGACAGGTACACCCCGAAGGCGGTGGCGCCGTCCGACGCCGGCGGGCTCCCGGGCAGGAGCCAGCGGCCGGGGGAGCCGAGCCCCTCGGCCCGGACCTCGACCCGGAACGGATCCAGCTGGATCCTCACCGTCCCGCGCCCGGTCTCGCCTCCCACCCGTTCGGCGCTGATGGTGAAGTCGAGCGGGCAGGCCGCTGCCACGCACGGCTGGGCGAGCGCCTCGGGCGAGTTGGTCGCGGCGGGACCGGGCGGATTCGTCGCGGTGCCCGCCGTCGTGCTGTACGCCTCGGAGGACGCCGTCCCGCCACCGGATCCCAGGGAGAACCGGTACACGCCGCTGTTTTCGCTGGTGGTGTCGACACCCGGAGCGCGGATGCCGGCGACGGCGATGACGTCGTCGCCCACCACGACCGCGCCCCCGGAGACGGCGCCGCTCAGCTCGCGCTCCCAGAGGATGTCGCCGTCGCGCACGTCGAGGGCCCGGAACGTGAAGTCGATGCCGCCGATGAACACCACGCCGTTGGCCTCGGCCGCGGCCGCGTAGGTGGGGCCGGCCACGTCCTGCTGCCACAGCACGCCGCCCGAAGCGGCATCAACGGCGTGCAGGTAAGGCGCTCCCCCGACGGCGGTGCCGCCGACGATGACCCCGTCGGCGAGCGCGGTCGGGCCGATGAAGCCGCCGGTCGAGTAGTCGCTGCCCGGCTCGGGGATGCCGGGCTCAGCCACCCGGGTGTCCCACAGCGGCTCACCGGTCTCGCGGTCGACGACGTAGTAGACGGCGTCCTTGTTACCCAGACCGACGGCGGCCCGGCCGTCGATGTCGAACAGGTTGGGCGCACCGGCGAAGTCGAGGTCGTCGCGGTTGGGCTCGTGCGGCTGGTACGACCAGCGCTCCTCCCCGGTGTCGAGGTCGAGCGCCATGATCGCCTCGGAGTGGCCGCCCCAGCGATCGGCAGCGGTGCAGTTTCCCGTGCCCACGAACACCAGCCGGCGCTCGAGGTCGACGCTTGGCGACCCCCACACGTCGGCGCAGCCGGGACCGGTCGGCCGGTCGCCGGGCGGACCGCCGGCCACGGCCTCGTCTGTCGGGGCGGTCACCGTCGTCCACCGTTCCTGGCCGGTGGCGGCGTCGAGCGCGAACACGGCCGCCGGCGTGCCGTCGTCGGCGTTGTGCACGTCGGACCCGAAGATGACCATCTCGTCGACGACGACCGGCGACGACTCGATCTCCCGGGGATCGTCGTTGTCGCCCGGCGGGGCGAGCTGGTGTTCCCAGCGAAGCTCGCCGTCGCCGGCACCGAGTGCGTAGAGCGTGTTGCCGGCGCCGAAGTAGACGGTCCGCCCGCCCGCCACGTCCGCAACCGCCGCCGAGGAGACGATCTGCCCGGCGTACACGCGGGGATGAACCCGGGCCCGGAACGTCCAGCGCGGCTCGCCGGTGTCGAGGTCGAGCGCGTAGAAGGTCCCCGACCAGTCGCCCACGTACACGGTCCCGTCGACGACCGCTGGCGTGGCGGTGACCGCGTCCTCGGCATTGAAGAACCAGGCCTCCTCGAGCGTGCCGACGGTGCCGGGCGACAGGGCGGTGTCGCAGGGATACGAGAACGTGCGGCTTGGCCCGTGGCCCCACATCGGCCAGTCGCACTCGTCGATTGGGTCGGGAGCGGCCGTATCGTCCCCTCCACCGCAGCCCGGCAACGACGCCAACGACAGCGCCACGGCGCCCACGAGCGGCGAGACGATGCCCCGGTGCCGCGCCGGCCCCCTCCAGCCCTGGCCTGACACGGGCGTCAGGCTAGTGCCCTGACATGCGCACCGATCGCGGGCGGAAGAAGCCGCGGTGCACCACCAGTGCCAGGTTGTCGAGCAGGACGTCCTCCCCGAACCCCAGGTCGCGGCTGGTGGTGACGTAGGCGAAGCGCTCGATCATCGCCAGCAGCGCCGCGGACCGCAGCTCGATCCGACGCTGCGAGTCGCCATCGTCGGGCCCGCCGGCCATCGAGGCCTGCAGCGTGGTCGTGATGCGTTCGAACGATGCGGCCCCGAGCCGGGCGAGCGCCCGGTCGGTCACCTGGTTCTCGGCCCAGGCCCGGATCACCACGCCGTAGCGGCGATAGAAGGTGACGAACTCGGCCAGCCATGCCCGCAACGTGGCGACTCCGGCGGGACCGGAGTCGACCACACCTAGCGACTCCGCCAGAGCGTCCGCCTCGTCGGCGCACCGCTCCGCCAGCGTGCGGAACAGGTCTTCCTTGTTGGCGAAGTAGAGGTAGAAGGTGCCGTGGGACACCCCCGCCATGCGCACGATGTCGTCGACCCGGGTGGCGTGGTAGCCGTTCTCGGCCAGCGCCGGGACGGCGGCGTCGAGCAGCTTGGCGCGGGTCTCGACGCCCTGGCGCCGTAGAGGGCCCCTGGTCGGCACGCCCGTTTTCTAGTGCCCACTAGGCCGGGCGTTCCGCCCAGCGGCGCAACAGGCCCCGGGCGATGACCAACCGCTGGATCTCGTTGGTGCCCTCGCCGATGATCATCAGGGGCGCGTCGCGGTAGTAGCGCTCGACGGGGAACTCGGTGGTGTAGCCGTAGCCGCCGTGGATGCGCATGGCCTCGGTCGCCACCTCCAGCGCCGTTTCCGAGGCAAAGAGCTTGGCCATCCCCGCCTCGACGTCGGCGCGCTCGCCGGCATCGACCTTCTCGGCGGCGCTACGGGTCAGCAGTCGGGAGGCCTCGACGCGCGTCGCCATGTCGGCGAGCTTGAACTGGATGGCTTGGTGGTTGTGGATGGGCACGCCGAATGTCTCCCGCTCGTGGGCGTAGCGCATGGCCGCGTCGAAGGCGGCCCGGGCCACGCCGACCGCCCGGGCGGCGATGTTGACGCGACCGACCTCGAGGGCGCCGAGGATGTAGCGGAGTCCCCGCCCCCGCCCCTCATCGCCACCGAGCACCGTCGATGCCGGCACCCGATGGCCGCTGTACGTCATCTCCACGGTCTCGATGCCCTTGTAGCCGAGCTTGCCGATGGTCTTGCTGGTGGCGATGCCACCGAAGCCCGGCCCGGGATCCTTTTCGACCACGAAGCAGGTGATGCCCTCGGGCGTGCGGGCGGCGAGGGCGACGAGGCCGGCGCGCTCGCCGTTGGTGACCCACATCTTGGTGCCGTCGAGGATGTACTCGTCGCCGTCGGGAGTCGCCTTGCAGCGGATGGCGCCGGCGTCGCTGCCGGCGTCCGGCTCTGACAGCGAGAACGCGCCCCGCACCTCGCCGCTGGCCAATATGGGGAGCAGGCGCGCCCTCTGATCCGCCGTCCCGTGGCGGACCAGCAGGGTGGCCAGGATCGTGTGCGTGTTGAGGACGCCGGCCAGCGACATCCAGCCGTACGACAGCTCCTCCATCAGGCGGGCGTAGGTGACGGTGTCGAGACCCAGCCCGCCGTAGTCCTCGGGCACCTTCGACCCGAACAGCCCGAATGCCCGCATCTGCGCCACCAGGGGCTCCGGGAAGCGGTCCTCGTGCTCGTAGTCGGACGCCACGGGCACGACGTCCTTGCGCACCCAGTCGCGCACGGTGGCGACCAGCTCGTCAGCCAGCTTGGGGTCTGTCCGGTCGGTGGTCGTCGCGTCGGTGGTCCTCACGCCCCAAACGCTGCCCTCAATCCCAGACGACGTCCAACCTGGGTGGCGCCCGGAACACGCGGCCCGAGATGTAGGGGTCGGGCTCGGCCGGGTCCAGGCGCAAGCCCGGTAGGCGATCGAACAGCGCCCCCAACGCCACCTGGGTCTCCATGCGAGCCAGGTGCATCCCGAGGCACATGTGAGGGCCGTGGGCGAAGCCGATGTGGGGCCGGCGCTCACGGAAGATGTCGAAGCGCTCGGCGTCGGGCCAGCGCGACTCGTCGTGGTTGGCCGACCCCAGGCTGCACACGATGCTGGCGCCCGCCGGGATCGGCACACCGCAGACCT
>DASSDL010000175.1:0-6467 GCA_035697145.1 Acidimicrobiales bacterium | reverse complement strand
GGGGCGGCGACGATCGTCGGCGTCGTGGTGGCCGCATGGGCGATGATCGCCATCCCGGCCCGCGCTACCTACGGCACCCTGACCACGGCCGACGAGCCGCAGTACCTGCTGACGGCCCTGAGCCTGTTCGAGGACGGCGACCTCCACATCGACGACGAGCTGGCCGAGGCCCGGTTCGTGCCGTTCCACGAGCTCGACCCGCCGGTGCAGACCGAGGTGCTGGACAACGGCCGCCAGGTCAGCCCGCACGACCCTCTGCTGCCGGCCATCCTTGCCGTCCCCATGGGATTGGGGGGATGGGCGGCGGCCAAAGCCACGCTGGCGGTCCTGGGCGGAGTGCTGGCGGCGCTCCTGGTGTGGACCGCGAACCGGCGCTTCGCGGTGCCGCTCGACGTCGCTGCCGGCACGGTCATGGCCTTCGTCGTGACGGCACCCCTCACGGCCTACGCCACGCAGGTCTATCCCGAGCTGCCGGCGGCGTTGGCCGTGACCGCTGCGATCGCCCTACTCACGGGTGGCCGGGGGCGTACCGCGCTGGTCGGCCTCGGGCTGGCGGTGACGGCGCTGCCCTGGCTGGGGGTCAAGTACGCACCGGTCGCGGCCGCCCTAGTGGTGGTGGCGGTGGGCACCCTCCTGGGCGAACGCCGCCCCCGGGCCGCTGTCTCGCTGGTGGTGCTGCTGGGCCTGGCCGGGGTGGCCTACCTCGGCGTTCACCGCCTGCTGTACGGCGGCTGGACCGTGTATGCCACCGGCGACCACTTCTCCGGCGGCGAGCTGACGGTGATGGGGAGGGATCCCGACTACCTGGGACGCACCCAGCGGCTGGCCGGTCTGCTGCTCGATCGCGGCTTCGGGTTGGCGGCGTGGATGCCGGCCTACCTGCTGGCCGTCCCCGCCCTGGTGGTGCTGGCGCGCAGACGTCCGGCAGGGTGGTGGACGCTGGTGGCGCCGCTCGCCGCCGGCTGGGCCACGGCGACGTGGGTCGCCCTCACCATGCACGGCTGGTGGTGGCCCGGGCGCCAGGTGGTGGTCGTGGTTCCGTGCCTCGTGCTCGCCGTCGCCTGGTGGGCGGGCCGCGCACTGGTGGCCCGGCGTCTCATCGCCGTGGCCGGGGCGTTCGGGGCCCTGGCGTGGGGCTGGCTGGTGGCCGAGGTGCTCGATCGCCGGCGCACCCTGCTCGTCGACTTCGAATCCACCGCCAATCCGCTGTACCGCGCCTGGCGCCTGCTGCTCCCCGACTATCGCCACCCCGACGCGGGGGACTGGGCCCTTCAGGGGGCCTGGCTCGCGGCGCTGGCCGCGGCGGCGATCCTCGCCTTCAGGCTCCCGCCGGGACGGGCGTCGATGCGTCGGCCGTGACCAGGATCCTGGCGGTGGCGAATGCCCCGATCCCGACGTGGCGACCGTCGATCTCCACGGTCGTCGTGTGGTCGGGCGACACGGCGGTGACGACGCCGGAGTGACCGGGCTGCACCGCGGCATCCTCCAGGAACTCGAGCAGGCCGGGCGTGAACTCCAGCTCCTCGGGTATGCGCGTCACCGTGAACGCCGTACCCACCGGGACGTCGCACAGGGCCACCGCGGCGGGGGCGGAGTACTTCGACCCGGGGATCGGGTTGCCGTGGGGGCAGGTGGTCGGGTGGTCGAGCAGCCGGTTGATGGCCCTTTCCACCGGCTCGGAGATCACGTGCTCCCACTTGCCCGCCTCGACATGGGCGTCGGCCCACGACAGCCCCAGGATGTCGGTGAGCAGGCGCTCGGCCAGGCGGTGGCGGCGGACCACCTGCTCGGCCAGGTGCCGGCCATCAGCGGTCAGGTTGATGGTCGAGCCGTCGAGTGCCACGAAGCCCTCGACCTGCATGCGCTTCATCATCTCGGACACCGCCGGCCGCGAGATGTGCAGCCGCTCGGCGATCCGTGCCTGGATGACGTCGACGTCGTCTTCCTTCAGCTCCCAGATCGCCTCGCAATACTCCTCGAAAGCGGGGTGAAACTCGGGAGTCTGGTACTCGGCCACCACGTCAGCCTACAGGTGGGCATCTGCGCCTGACCTGGAGTCCAAGAACGTGCGCGGATAGGCACGTCATCCTGGCCCTCGGTGGTCAGCGCTGCTGGGAGGCCCAGCTGTTGAGCTGCGACCCGGCAACAAATTCCCACGCGGGGTGCCTGCGGAACGCCCTATCCGCTGGGCCTCTAGCCCCAGACGCGCCACCGGGCCGCCTGAGCCGCCCGATGTACGAAACAGCCAGGGGGGCGGGGCGGGCGGGCGGACAGGCACCCCGCCCCCAGCTGGCCTGTTACCCCACGCTACCCCATGCCTTCGGTGGACAAACACCGTCGGCGGAAAGTTTGGCGACGGCTCGGTGACAAGGGGTCAGATGATCTCGAGCGATCGGCGCGGGCGGCCGGAGTGGTGGGAACCGACGTGTCCGCACCAGCAAACCCAGCGGACCGTGAGGTGGTCGCCGGTGCGGTCGATGCCGAGGATCCGGCTCTCGCTGAGCAGCACCTCGCTGCCGTGTCGAGGGCAATTCACGCTGAACATGTACTCATCCTCCATCGGCCGGGCGGATCTGACGAGTGGCAGCGCCGCACATGTTCGAAAGGTTTCTGCCAAACTACCGGCATGACATCTGTGCAACGCCACAGTGCCCGGTTTCGTGAGAGGCGGGCACGCCGCCCGCACCTCGTCGCTGCGGTGGTCGGCCCGCACGTTGCGGCCTTCGAGCTCGGCGTCGCCCACGAGGTGTTCGGGCTCGACCGATCCGAGTATTCCGATCCCTGGTACGACTTCCGCGTGGTGGCCGTCCTCGGCAACCCGGTTCCGGTGACCGACGGCGACTGGTCGATCAGCACACCATGGACGCTCGAGGACATCGCCGAGGCCGACACGGTCATAGTGCCGACCTGGCCCGACCTGGACGCCCGGGCCGATCCGGCCCTCCTCGACGCGCTGCGCGCGGTCCACGACCGCGGTGGGCGGCTCGTGAGCGTCTGCTCGGGCGCCTTCCTCCTGGCGCAGACCGGCCTCCTCGACGGCCGGCGGGCGACGACGCACTGGATGTACGCCGGTGAGCTGGCTCGCTGCTATCCCGAGGTCGACGTCGACCCGAACGTCCTATTCGTCGACGCCGGCAACGGCATCTTCACGTCGGCGGGCACCGCCGCCGGCATCGACCTGTGCCTGCACATCGTGCGGCTGGACCACGGTGCCAACGTCGCCAACAAGGTGGCACGGCGCATGGTCGTGCCGCCGCAACGCGACGGGGGCCAGGCGCAGTTCGTCGACGCGCCGGTGCCGGCCACGCCCGACGACGACGTGATCGGCCGCACCCTCGAGTGGGCCGCCGGTCATCTCCACGAGCCGCTGACGGTGGACGATCTGGCAAGGCGGGCGTTGCTCAGCTCCCGTACGTTCGCCCGGCGGTTCAGGGCGGTCACCGGGACGACGCCCATGCAGTGGCTGCTGCGCCAGCGGGTGCTCCACGCCCAGCGACTGCTGGAGGCCACCGACCTGCCCATCGAGCTCGTGGCGCAGCAGTGCGGGTTCGGCACCGCCACCTCGTTCCGCACGCACTTCCGGCGCGTGGCCGGCACGTCTCCGGCGGCGTACCGGCGGACGTTCCGCCTCGACGCGGTCGCGTCGTAGCTGGGCCTCCCAGCAGCGCTGACCACCGAGAGCCAGGATTACGTGTCTATCCGCGCACGTTCTTGGTCGCTCTGGCAGCCGATCCCGCGAACAAAATGCGGAATGTCGCTGCACCCCCGACCGTTGACGATTGTGAAGTGATTCACTAACCCACCGGGAGGTATCCCATGGGTGTGCGACCGCACGTCGTGATCGTCGGTGCCGGGTTCGGTGGTCTCGCCGTGGCCCGGGGCCTGGACCGCCTGCCCGTCGAGGTCACGCTCATCGACCGCAACAACTTCACAACCTTCCAGCCGCTGCTGTACCAGGTGGCCACCGCGGGCCTGAACGCCGCCGACGTCGCCCACCCGGTACGCGGCCTGTTTCACCGGCAGCGGAACCTGCGGGTGCTCGTGGGCGACGTCACCGGTGTCGACTGGGAGAGGCGTGAGGTACTGCTAGCAGACCACCAGCCCGTGCCGTTCGACCACCTGGTGCTGGCCATGGGCGCCGTCGCCACGTGGTTCGGCGTGCCCGGCGCCGCGGAGTACGCGCTGCCGCTGTACACGCTCGAGGACGCTGTCGAGGTCCGCAACCACGTCGTGTCGCGCTTCGAGGCTGCCGACGCCGATCCATCGCTCGTCGACGACGGCGAGCTCAACTTCGTCGTGGTCGGCGGCGGCCCCACGGGGGTGGAGATGGCGGGGGCGCTGGCGGAGCTGTTCGCCGTTGTGTTCAAGCGTGACTACCCCTCGCTGGGCGTCGGCCGGGCCCGGGTCGTGCTGGTGGAGACGAGGGATCGGTTGCTGCCGCCGTTCCACTCTTCTTCTCAACGGGCCGCGCTCGATGCGCTGCGGGCGCGCCAGGTCGAGGTCCGCCTCGAGGAGACCGTGGACGAGGTGACGCCCGACCACGTGCGCTTCACCTCGGGTGAGGTCCTCCCGGCCCGCACCGTGATCTGGGCGGCGGGCGTGCGCGCCCATCCTGTTGCCCGGGCGATGGGTTTGGCGACCACGACGTCCGGACGGGTGGAGGTGGCCGCGGACCTGTCGGTGCCCGGCCCGAGCGGCCGTGGGAGCGGAAGGCATGTCCCGAGCGGCCGTGGGAGCGGGAAGCATGTCCACCAGGGCGCGTGGGCCGTGGGCGATGTCGCAGCTCCTCACGCCAAGCGGGGGTCCGGCGTGTTGCCGCAGCTGGCGCCGGTGGCGATGCAGTCTGGGGCCCACGTCGCCCGGCAGATCGGTCGCCTGGCCGAAGGCAAGCCCACCCAGCCGTTCCGGTTCCGGGACAAGGGTACGATGGCGACGATCGGACGGCGGGCGGCGATCGCCGAACTGCCGGGCCGCATACGGCTCCACGGGACGCTGGCCTGGCTCGCGTGGCTGGGGCTCCACATCCTCTACCTCGCGGGCGTACGCAATCGGGCCTCGGTGCTGCTCAACTGGGCCTGGGGGTACCTCACCTGGGATCGCGGTCCCCGCATCATCCTGCGCCGCGACTCCGGCCCGGGCCCGGCCACGGCTACGGAACGTGCAAAAACCGCTGTGGATAACACCAGATCCTGACGCACTGTCAGGTAGCTTCGGTCCATGGCCGGCAGCCGCGACAGCATCATGACGACCATCGACACCTATTTCGCCACCTTCTCCGCCACGGACCGTGAGGGATGGCTCGAATGCTTCGCCGACGGAGCCTGGATCGAGGACCCGGTCGGGACGGCACGCCGAGAGGGCCTCGAGGCGATCGGCGACTTCTGGGACGAGGCTCACGCGATCCCCGACCGCATCGAGCTCAGGGCAGGTGACCTCCGCATCATCATCGGGCAGGAGGCTGCGTTCACGTTCGAGGCCCGCCCCAACCTCGGGGGTGAGACCTACACGTTCGACGTCATCGACCACATGAGCTTCGACACCGACGGCAAGATCACCTCCAACCGGACGTTCTACGACGTCGCCACGATGCGGCCGGCGCGCGACTGAGAGGCCTAGCGGACAGGGCGTTCCGCAGGCACCCCGCGTGGGAGGAGTTCAGCCGCCCGCGGTGGTCCGGCCGCCGCGGAGCTCCTTGCGGAGCACCAGGCGCAGACCCGACCAGGTGTCGTCGATGGCGCAGACCTTGTTGTCGACCATGCCGGTGGGCAACGCCACCTCGCGCACGGTGTCCTCGGTGATGTCGGTGTCCACCCCCGACGCCCGCTTGGGCCATGCCACCCACAGGCCGCCGTCTGCCACCAGTGCTCGCATGAGGATCGGGAATCGGCGGGCCAGTTCCGCATGACGGGTGTGGAACGACACGATCACGTCGCTTGCCGGCCGGGCCCGGTGGCGCACCTCGACACCCGGTGGCAGGTCGTCGATGGCGAAGCCGTCGGGGGCGCCCAGCAATGCCAGGCTGTCGCCGGGTCGGACACCGAGCTTGCGTGCCAGCGGGGTTCCCGAGTAGCCAGCCATCGCACTCGTCCTATCACTCGGCGGCGATGGCGCCGAGGACCGTGCGGGCCGGCGCGTCAGCGCCCGCCCCACCGGTGGTGCCGACGGGGCGGGCGCTGGCCGTGCGTGCAGGAAGTATTACCCGAGCCGCTCAGTCTCGCGGCTGTGGTACGAGGCGGAGGTAGGGCTTCTTGGCGTCCCACCCCTCGGGGAAGCGCTCCTTCGCCTCTTCGTCAGAGACCGCCGGGATGATGATGACGTCCTCGCCCTGCTTCCAGTCCGACGGCGTCGACACCTTGTGCTTGGCCGTGAGCTGCAACGAGTCGATCACCCGGAGCAGCTCGTCGAAGTTGCGACCGGTCGACTGGGGGTAGGTGAGCGTGAGCTTGACCTTGTTGTCGGGCCCCACG
>DASSDL010000174.1:0-5526 GCA_035697145.1 Acidimicrobiales bacterium | reverse complement strand
GATCACCCCGGATCCGTTCGGGATCATGTGGCGTGCGGCCAGGCGTGCGGTCACGAAGTACGGCGTTACCAGGGTCGTGATCGGCCGGGAGAAATGCTCGACATCCAGCTCGGCCAGAGGGACATACAGAACGTTCGTGCTCGGGATGCCGACCGCGTTGAACGAGATGTCGACGCGGCCCGCCGTGTCGATCACAGACCGGAGATGCGTCTCCACAGCCTGTTCGTCCAGGGCGTCGACCTCGGCCGCCTCCGCCGATCCGCCGGCGGCAATGATCTCCTTGGCGACCACTTCGACCGGTGCCCGGTTGCGTCCGGTGAGAAAGAGCCTGGCCCCCTCAGACGCAAAGGCGCGTGCTACCGCGCCGCCGACCGCGCCGCCCGCTCCGTAGATCACCGCAACCTTGTCCTTCAGCATCATCTCTGGTTCCTTTCTGTGTCCGGGTGCGCGCATGCGCCCACCTCACGCGTTGAGACCGACGGCTGAAACGCACCCGCGGTGGCTGCTTCGCCGTTTGTGGACGTCGGGTCGTCAGAGCCGTCGATGATGTAGACACCGCGGCACCGGGAAACTGGGCGGCAACCAACCGCCCAGTTCGCCCCGCGGCCGGTGTCTATACAGGCATGGACATGCGGCAAGGTGCGGAGGAAGGTGACGCGAGGGTGCAGACAGCCGACCTGTTGTCACGGGCGCGGGCGGGGGACGGCGACGCGTTCCGTGAGCTGACCGAGCCGCACCGCCGCGAGCTACAGGTGCACTGCTACCGCATGCTCGGATCCTTCCAGGACGCCGAGGACGCCCTCCAGGACACCCTGCTGACCGCCTGGCAAGGCCTCGCAGGGTTCGAGGGACGCGCCTCGCTGCGCACCTGGCTCTACCGGATCGCCACCAACCGGTGCCTCAACGCGCGTCGCTCAGCCAGCCGACGCCCGGCCAAGGAGTGGGACGTGCCCGAGGTTGAACCGCCCGAGCCGACCCGGCTCGGCGAAGTCGTGTGGCTCGAGCCGTATCCCGATGTCCTCCTCGAGGGTGCGATCGACGCGCCCCTCGGCCCGGAAGCCCGCTACGAGCAGACCGAGTCCATTTCTCTGGCATTCGTTACCGCCCTGCAGGTCCTGCCGCCGCGCCAGCTCGCGGTCGTCGTCTTGCGCGACGTCCTCGGCTTCCACGCCAACGAGGTCGCCGACATGCTCGACTCGACCGTCGACTCGGTCACCAGCGCCCTCAAACGGGCCCGCTCCAGCCTGCAACGCCTACGGCAGCCGACCGGCGACCGCGAACCGCCTCCCGCCTCCGACTCGGCCTCCGAGCATGCGACAGTGGCGAAGTTCGTCCGCGCGTGGGAGTCCGCCGATCTCGACGCGCTGGTGGCCCTTCTGACCGATGACGTGTTCGCCTCAATGCCGCCGATGCCTTTCGAATACGAGGGCCGAGACGTCGTGGCCCGCTTCTGCGCCAGCATCTTCGGCTCGGGACGGCGGTTCGACCTCGTGCGGACGCGAGCCAACGGTCAGCCGGCGTTCGGGGCCTACCTACGGGCCCCTAGCGGCATCAGCCACGGGATCGGCCTCTACGTCATCACCCTCACCGGCGATCGGATCTGCGCCATGACCCGCTTCGACAAGAGCGTGCTGCCGTTGTTCGGGCTTCCGCGATCGCTCCCGATCCGATAGCCGGTTCCTGAGCGGTGAATGTGCGCGGCAGCGCAACTCGCACCGGCGATCGTGCCGGTGACGCGGCAGCGGAGGCACAAGTGGACATAGCAGTGGCGACCGGGTCGCAGTTGCCCGGGTCAGCGAACCGCCACGAGCATGAGCGTGCCCCAGCGGCGACTGAGCCAGCGATCAGTGATGGTTGGCTCCGCTCGCGTATCGGCCGCGGCGTCGCACGTACCAGACGACGGCCGCCGTGACGATCGCGAGCGCTGGGCCCGAGTGCACGGCGAGTACGCCGATCAGAGACGGCCCGCCCCAGTCCGATCGATAGCTGACCGGATCGTTGACGGCGATGAGGAACGGCTCGGCTATACCCCGCACAACCAGGTAGATGGCAGCGATCAGTCCGAGGCCAACGAGGATTCGTTTTGCCATTCCTCGTTGGTGTGGCGTGGTCGGCGTCGGTCGAGTCACTCGCTCAAACGTAGGCGGCTACCCGGCCTTTGAAGACAGGGTGGGTGTGCGGGCAGCCCGGCTGGCGCGGTGACACTTCAGTCGCGTGAAGCATGACCGACGCAGCGCGTGGGATGTCGGGCCCAGCTCAGCCGATCAACGTCCGCTTCGGCCGGACGACGCAGAACTCGTTCCCTTCAGGATCGGCCAGCACAGTCCAGGACTCGTTGCCGGACTGACCGATGTCCACGCGCCGGGCGCCCAGGGCAAGAATGCGCCTGATCTCCGCGTCCCGGACGTCAGGCCCGGCGTCGCCACCCGGGTTGAGGTCGAGGTGGACGCGGTTCTTCACCGACTTCTCGTCGCCTGCGGGCATCAGACAGATCCCGACCGCGGCGCCCGGGTCGGTGCCGATGACGATCTCTCCTTCGCGTTGGGAAAGGATCTTCCAATCGAGTACCTGACTCCAGAATCGGGCCAGGCTGGGCAAGCTGTGGGCGTCGATGACGATGTGATGCAGGGACACAGTCATGGGAGAAGTGTGGCGTCGACTCTCGCTGACGCGCCGTTGGCATTCGTCCGCGCTGCTGGGCCGTTCTGAGGCGGAGGCGGCTCGTTTGTAGCCATGTCCGCCCCGATGTCGGGGAGCCGCTTGTCCGTTGCCGTTCCGGTAGGGTCGGCGAGCATGCTGGGCTCGGACGAGCGGCGGGCGGCCGAGCGGATCCTCGCCGAAGCCTGGGGTGAGGCCGTCGCGGTCCGGGCCGCCGAGGTCGTCGCCGGACGGCGCCACGTGGTCCGGCTGTCGGCCGACGACGGGCGGACCGCGATCCTCAAGCGGTCCCGAGCCACGGACAGCGGCGGCGGCCGGTGGGGTGACGAGCCCGCGGGCCTGGCCTCCGAGTGGACGGCGCTCGATCTGCTCGGCGCCATGCCCGAGCCCGTCGCCCCCCGGCTGCTCGGCGGCGACGCCACCCGCAGGCTGATCGTCATCGAGGACTTGCCGCCGGGCAGACTGCTCGCCCACTCCCTGCTGGGGTCCGACCCCGTGACAGCCCGGGCCGACCTGGTCGCTTACGCCGAGGCGCTGGCGGCCGTCGGGGCCGGGTCTCGCGATCGAGCAGCCGAGCACGCCGCCGCGTGCCGCCGGCGGGGACTCGATCCAGGCGGTGGGTCGTGGTGGGTGCGCGTGATCGGGCGGCGCCGCGAGGGCTTCCTCGCGTTCGCCGCCGACCTTGGGCTTCCCACCGCCGGGGCCGACGCCGAGATCGCCGAGATCGAGCAGATCCTGGACGGCGAGATCGCCCCCGGCTTCGTGCACGGCGATCCCTGCCCGGACAACATCGTCCTGATCGACGGTCGGTGCTGCCTGCTGGATTTTGAGCGGTCGAGCTGGGGTTCGGTCGTGCTCGACGCCGCGTATCTGATCGCCCCGTTCCCGAGTTGCTGGTGCTTCGCCGGGCTACCCGCCGAGGCCGTGGGACCGGCCCTCGCCGCCTACCACGCCAGCCTCGCCGCGGCAGGCCAAGAGCCAGCCCACGGGCCGGGCCGCGACTGGGATCGGGCGGTTGCCGCCGCCCTGGCCGGTGGCTCGTCGCGCGCGGCGACACCATCGCACGGGTGTGGAGCCAGGACAGTGGCGACCTGTGGGGCACCACGACCATGCGGCCCCGCCTGCGGGCCTGGCTGGAGGGCTTCCTCGCCGCACCGGGGGCCGCCGCCTTCCCGGCGCTGGCCCGCCTCGCTGGCGTATTGGCCAAGCAGGCCCGTGAGGCGTGGCCAGACGTCACAGTCCCCGCCTACCCGGCGTTCGCCGGGCCCGGAGCTGGCGCGGTCGAGCCGCCGACCGGCTGGGACGGTCCCTGACCGCATGATCAGCTAGGGGGCTGACGTGACGTTGCTCGCGACCATCCCCAATGTCCCGTTACACGGGCCGACCGAGCCCGCGTCTCCCTGGACCGACACGCCACCTAAATCGTCGCCACGTTCCTCGCTGGCGCCAGCCGCTAATCCCATCAGCCCGCTCTGGCCCGCGAGATCGCTCCAGAGCAATCTGTACCGGCAGCTGAAGTACGGAGGCGCTCCACCTCGGCGGGGCGCACCGGCCGCATCGAGCTCGGCGACGGGGACCGTTCGACGCGGGCTAGCGGCCGTTGTGGGGTGGTGCGATGGCCGGGGGCTCATCCACACGTGCAACGTCAAGCTCGACCACAAGCTCGGGATCGTCGGGCGCCGATCTGACGATGATACGTGCGATGTTGCGGTCCTCGTCGAGGGTGAGCAACACGTTCGCGCCGGCCAGCAGCTCGCCGTAGACGTCATACGGGTCCGCCGTGGGCACCGTGGCTCGTATGACACACCGCCCGGCGCCGTCAGGCGCCTCCTCCCCGGGGTGCCTCGCCGACAAGACGAGATGGAGCACGGCGGTCGGCCCGAGCGCTAGCTCTAGCGGGCCGGCCGAGGTGCGGAACGCCCACGGTTCGGCGCCGAGCGCCTCGGCCGTCGATGCGCTGCGGGTCCACAAGTCGGGGCCCGACGTCACGGTTTCCACCGCCCGCCCAGTTGCATAGACGGCTATGTCACGGGTGAGACCACGCTCGGGGACCACGGTGCCCTCGACGGTTGCCTCGCCTGCCGTCCACCCACCAAGCGGGAACGAGCTCTGCTCGGCAGCGTGCATCTCGCCCCGGTAGGCGAACGAGCCGGCCTGTAACAGCCGATGCCCAGCCTCGAAGAAGGCGATACGCGCGGCCCGCTCCCTGTCCCCGGCGATGCCGCAATAGGGTTCAGCGCCGCCGTCATCTCCCTGACCATCGCTTGCCCACCACAGCAGTCCGCCGGCCAGCAGCCCCGCCAAGGCGACTGCCGCCACCCGCCGAGACCAGCGCCCAGGCCCACGCACGACCCGGCTCGCCGACGACCATCGGCCCGGAGCGACATCTGCCGCGTCCGCTCGGCCCCCCGCCGTCGTGACCTTGGACTCGATGTGGATCGGGGGCTCATCGCCCACCCGCCGAGTGTCCCATGGGTACACCGCCCGCACACCCACCCGCCCATAGCTGCGTCGATCGGCGTGGCTCGTCGTTCAGTGCTAACGATCGGGCAGGCGACTGGTCGCGGTTCACTGGGCAATCGGGGCGGGGCACCTCGGTTCCGATGATCCGCGTGGTGACCCATGCACACCGGTAGGCCGGATCGCGAACCAATCTCGCTAGGCGCCCGTATTGATCGGTGAAGCGGTGATCCACCTGGATTGCCCACTCTCAAGACAAGGACGACCATCATGCAACGAGTTCTTCGTGCTCCCATCTTCTGGATCTCTGTCGCAGTCGTCGCCGCGGCTGTGGTGATCCTCGCTCTCACCATGGGCGGTGGCGCCGCCGGGGGTGGGGTCGGCTACTGACGCATCTGGGTACGACCC
>DASSDL010000173.1:0-3374 GCA_035697145.1 Acidimicrobiales bacterium | reverse complement strand
AGAGGCACGCGCCGTGTAGAGGTTTGTGGATTTTTTCCCGATGGACCCCCCGATTGGGGAGGGTCGCCCCGGGGTCGCCGCCGCTCGGTGGGCGTCAGCGCTTGGCGGTCTTCCGGGCGGCCGTGGTCTTCCGGGCGGCCGCGGTCTTCCGGGCGGCCGCGGTCTTGCGGGCGGCCGTGGTCTTGCGGGCGGGGGCCTTGCGGGCCGTGGTCTTGCGGGCCGTGGTCTTGCGGGCCGTGGTCTTGCGGGCGGGGGTCTTGCGCGCCGGAGCCTTGCGCGTGGTCGCCCGCTTGGCCGTGGTCCGCTTGGTCGCCGACTTCTTGGCCGTGGACTTGCGGGCGCCAGCCTTGCCGGCGCCTGTCTTGCGGGCCGGTGCCTTCTTGGCGCTCGACTTCTTGGCGCTCGACTTCTTGGCGCTCGACTTCTTGGCCGTCGACTTCCTGGCGGTCGACTTGGCCGTCGACTTCTTGGCCGTCGACTTCTTGGCCGCCGCGGGCGCCGGAGGCCAGACGCCCCGCTCGAGCTTGGGGGCGAGGCTCGTCATCACCACCGCGTCCTTGAACGCCTTGAGCGGTGTGATGCGCGCCTTCTTGGACGCCTTGATGCGCACCGGCTCCTGGGTCTGCGGGTTGCGGCCCATGCGGGCGGGGCGGTCGACCTTGACGAACTTGGCGAAGCCTGAGATCGACACCGGCTCGCCCTTCGACACGACCGCGGTGACGACTCGTGTGAATCCCTGCAGGACCGAGTCGACTTCTCTCTTCTCGATCCCGGTCTGCGTGGACACGGCTTGGATGAGATCACGACGGTTCACGGGTTCCTCCTAGGTCCGGATCGCTTGCTCAGTTTCCTCAAATCGGACCCACGACACGCGGATACCGCTGTATTCTTACGGGTTTTTCCGCCGAGCGCATCACCCCGGTGCGAGAACCCTTGTGATTACCGGGTTTTCGCGGCCTCCCGTCGGGGCCGACGTGCCGTCGCACGCCACGCGCTGGTCGCTGGCCGA
The DNA here is from genome assembly GCA_035697145.1 of Acidimicrobiales bacterium. GTDB lineage: Bacteria > Actinomycetota > Acidimicrobiia > Acidimicrobiales > VFJN01 > DASQUK01. The sequence goes on along the minus strand of DASSDL010000173.1, from coordinate 2,365 downwards.
CGGCTGCCGGCACACCATCGCGTGCCAAAGAGCCAGCAAACCTGCGGGGTTTCGTGTGTCGAACACCGATGCGACCTCAGAACAAGGTCGCGCCGCCACGGCTGGGAAGCTCGATGAACGTCTGCCCGGGCGTCAGCTTGATCTCGGTCCTGCCATCGGTGGCGACGAACTTGGGTCGATCCGCGAGCGTCGGTCGGACCCACGTCCCCCCGATGGCCTGTCCCTGAGTCAGCACGAGGGCCGGGCCCGAGCCGGTCATCACGGCGTGGGGCACCGACCGACCCCGCTGGCCGGACCGGTCGTAGTCGAGCTCGGCGACGACGACGTTGCGGGGTGCGATCTGTACGCCCTCGGCAGCCATGTGGGGCGTGCCGCTTTGGCTTCGCAACCAAGTGCCACCAGCCGCGTCCCACGTGAACCGCGAGATCTCGGTCCCACCGAAGCGCAGGGCGACGCCATGGACCGGTCTCGCGCCGGGACCCGGTCGCTCGCCCCGCCCGAGGTAGTTGAAGAGCGGCCGCGGCGGAGGCGGCATCTCCGGAGCCTTCTGGTAGAGCTCGGGCGTTGACGAGTACAGGTTGTGAGGCGCTGCTCGTCCGGGGTCACGCCGGAACCCTTGACCGCTCACGTTGTTGCCGATGTCGACCACGTTGGCTTGGTGGAGCTGGGGAACGACTCCGGCGTTGCCACCCGACGCGGCGAAGAGGGGGCGGCCGAACAGCGGAATGAGCTCGAGGTCGCTGGTGCGCATGGAGCGGACCGGACCCACGACCGACGCGTCGGTGGACTGGAACACCGCCGCCAGTCGGGTCAGGTTTCCCTCGACCGGCTCCTCGATGACGATGTCCGCCTGCCTGAGCCCGGACTGCGGCCGGGCGGCCGACACGTTGTCGATCTTGACGATCAGGGCCGGCCGCCGGAAGTCGCCCGGAACTCCGGTCAACGGCGCCACCGGAGGCGGGGCTGTCGTCGTGGTTGTGGTCGGTACGGTCGTCGTAGTCGTCGGCACCGTGGTCGTGGTCGTCGTGGGCTCGGGGGAAGCGCTCCCGCCTCGTGTTGCCATGAAGACCACCAGGGGCAGCAGGACCAACACGGCCACACCGCCGGCGGCAAGGCGCCAGCGCCGTGACCGCCGTGCGATCAGTGACCTGGCGCGACCGACGAGCCGTCGAGCGCGACGGAGCAGCGAGGCGAGGAGGGATCGGAGGCGGCGGAGCAGCGAGGCGAGCAGCGATCGGATGCGGTCGAGCAGGGACATGATTTCGGAAGGATGCCAGGAAGACGGCGACGGTCGCCGATGTTGTCACGCCGGCGGCCACGCCCGGCGGACCGGTGCCACCAGACCGTTCAGCGCGTCGTCGTCCCCCGATGCAGAATGGCCCCGTGGCCGCTCACTACCGCGCTCCCGGTTGGTTCACCCGCAACGTCGTCAACCCCGCGGTGGCGTTCCTGACCCGCCACGGTGTGAGCCTCCTCGGCTCGCGCGTCCTCGCCGTGCGCGGTCGCACCAGCGGCGAGTGGCGCACGACGCCCGTGAACCTCCTCGAGCGGGAGGGCAAGCGGTACCTCGTGGCGCCGCGGGGCGAGGCGCAGTGGGTGCGCAACCTGCGTGCAGCGGGTACGGGACAGCTCCGAGTGGGCAAGCGGGTCGAGGAGTTCCGCGCCCGGGAGCTGGGCGCCGACGAGAAGGTTCCCGTGTTGCGTGCCTACCTGAAGCGCTGGAAGTTCGAGGTCGGCGTGTTCTTCGAGGGCACTGGGCCCGATTCCAGCGACGAGGAGCTGCGGGCGATCGCGCCCCGCCACCCTGCCTTCGAGGTCCTTGCGCCGGCGTGACCGCCGACTTCACGAGTGCCGCCGGCTACGAACCCGCGTCGACCTGGTCGCCCTCGTTGAAGAAGAACGCGCCCTTCATCCCCTGGGCCTCGTGGAACCGGCAATGGAACTCGACGGCGCCCTCGTCGGGCAGGGTGATGGTCACCGACGCCGAGTCGCCCCCGCTGAGCTCTTCGTCGACGCCGAGCGCGTCGCTGGTGAACGTGTGGGTGGCGTTGCCTTCGTTGACGAGCTCGACGGTTACCTCCTCGCCCGGTGTTCCCCGGGCGAACGTCGGCGCGAAGTAGTTGTCGTCGAGCTCGAGCTCCAGCTCGTCGTTCTCTATCTCCGCCACACCGCGATCGTTGACGGTGCCCTCGAGCGAGACCGGCGGTTCCCCGCTGGCAGTGCCGCTCGCGGACCCCGACTCGGATCCCGACCCTGATTCCGATCCCGACTCGCGAACATCGGCGCCGTCGTCGTCACCACACGACGCCAGCATCAGCACGACCGCAATCACGGGCACGAGCAGACAGCTGATCTTCCTCATCGC
>DASSDL010000172.1:0-11737 GCA_035697145.1 Acidimicrobiales bacterium | reverse complement strand
GGCGACGCGAAGTTCCGCCCTTGCTCGTAGCCGACGTACGTCTCGGGCGAGCCCAGGTTCGTCCAGTCGGCTTGCGCCTCGAAGCCGTCGGGCTCGACCGAGACGAGATCATCACCGATGCCCTCGGCACCGGCCTCGCGCAGCAGCATCTGAATCGCCCACTCGCACTCGTCGTACGCGCCCTCGCCGAAGTGGTGCTGCCGGATCCGTCCTTCTGCGTCGGCGATGTACACGGCGGGCCAGTACCGGTTGCCGAACGCCCGCCACACGCCGTACTCGCTGTCGAGCGCGATCGGGTACTCGACGCGCATTGCCATCGCGGCCTCGCGGACGTTCTCGATCTCGCGCTCGAACGGGAACTCGGGCGTGTGGACGCCGACGACGACAAATCCCCGGTCGCGGTACTTCTCGGCCCATGCGCGGACGTAGGCGAGCGTGCGGAGCCAGTTGATGCAGGTGTACGTCCAGAAGTCAGCGAGCACGACCTTGCCCCGCAGGTCCGCTGCGGTGAGCGGCGGCGAGTTGAGCCACCCGGTCGCGCCGGCGAAACCGGGCAGGCGGCCCTCGGAGGGCAACGGAGTCGCCCCGGGATGACGGCGGGCGCCGAACCAGCTCACGTCGCACCGCCGATCTCGAGGTACGCGGAATCGATCGAGAAGCCGCGCTCGACGACCCCGAGGCGGCCGTCGACCTGGTTGGGGGTGCCCACGCGGTCTGCCCCTATTGGAATGCCACGCGCGGCGACATCGAGGTCTCGCTGACGGCGAACGGCCTGGCAGTGTGGTTCGATCAGCATTGGTCCCGCCGGCGGCGGAAGCGATGCGGCGCGACTGAAGCGGCCTTCCCACTGTTGACCTCCACAGCGAGCCTCGGCCAGCGTCTTGGTGCGGTCGATGCGGCTCTCGGGCACGGTCTTCATCGGGTGCCTCCTCGGTTGGCCAGGAGCTGCTGGCCGCCGTCGATGTCGTAGGTCGCGCCGGTGAGCGCGGTGTTCGTCATGAGATGCACGGCCAACGCGGCGACGTCTTGCGGTCCGACGACGCGGCCGATGGGGAGCGTGGCGCGGAGCTCGGCCCGGCGGGCGTCGAGCTGGTCGCCGAGGAGCGATGCCGACAGGGGGGTGTCGACGAAGCCGGGGGCGATGAGGTTGGCCCGGATCGGTGCCAGCTCGAGCGCGAGGTTCGCGATCAGCGCCGGGAGGGCGGCGGTCATCGCCGAGATGAGCGTGAGGCCAACGCCCGTCCGGCGGCCGCTGGTGCCGCCGATGAAGAGCAGGGTGCCAGGCGGCCGCATCCTGGCTGCGCCGTAGCGGGCGACCGCGAGCGTCCCCAGGATGCGCTCGTCGACGCCGCGTCGCGCCGCGTCGAAGTCCATCTCCGCCAGCGATGAATAGTGGGGACCGCCGCCGGTGACCATGACGTGGTCGACGGGCCCCGGCAGATCCTCGAAGAACTGTTCGAGGCGAGCCAGATCGGTGACGTCGAAGGCAGCCGTGCTACGTGCGTCGACCTGGTCGGCCGCGTCGCGGAGGCGGTCCGGATCGCGAGCGGTCAGGACGACCTCGGCTCCGTGGGCCCGTGCGAGGCGGGCGGTCTCGAGGCCGATGCCCGAGCTCCCACCCATTACGACGACGGTTTGGCCGAGCAGGTCCTGTTGGGGGCTTGTGTCAGAAGGAAGGGTTGCACTGGTCATGGTTTCTCCCGCGTGAGGGCAGCGAACACGGCGCCCGCGAACTCCCACCGCCAGAGGGAATCCTTGCCGCCTTCACGGCGGTAACGCCGGTACAGCAGGATGTCCATCGCGGCCGTGCCGACCACGCCGGCCACCGCACGGAGGGCGAGGTGACGACCGATGCCCGAACCGCCAGCGTTCCTCACGAGAAGAGCCTCCTGGTGACATTCGTCCTCGCGAGGTCGATCAGCTCGTCGCCCCGCCCGGACAGCACGCTCCTCGTCGCGTACAGCGTGAAGCCCTTGATCTGTTCCAGCGTGATCGCCGGCGACAACGCTAGTTCCTGTGGTCCGGGTCATGAGCGTCCGTCTCGGGCCAGTCGGGCGATGTGCTCCTCCTGGGGGTGAGCTCGTCGCTCGTGTCGTCTCGCCGCTTGCGCACCGTCTCGCCCGTTGCCAGCAGCTCCCGTCGCGCCCGGTCGGCGAAACCGTCGGCGCCCATCGCAGCAAACATGTCGTACGCGGTCCGCAACCGCTCGCGCGCTTCGACTCTCCGGTTCTCCCGACGGAGCCACTCACTGTCGAGCAGATGGGCGCGGGGCGAGGTCCGGACGCAGCCGGGTACGGCCCAACCGATCGATCGCCTCGCGATCCAGGCCCTCGGCCACCTCGCCCTCGCTCAGCAAGGCCCGCGAGCGCACCTCGATCGCTGTCGCGCCCAGGCTCGAGAGCCCAGGCAACTCCGCGGCCGTCGCCGACGTCGTGGAATTCCTCGTCAGCGCCGCTGGCCGCAGCGTCAACGGACAGGTCGTCCGGGTGCACGGAGGCACCGCGTGAACGAGGCAGCTCCGAGTGGTGTCGCGTACACGATCCCGTTCCGGCCATCGCAACCCGCCTCGTGCGGTTACTGAACCAACTCGCGCGGCAGAGCTAGCGTGAGCCTTCGTGAACGATGTCGGCCTGCTGTCGGAAGAGGTCGACGCCGGCACCGGGAAGCTCCTCGGAAACTACCCTCAGGCGTTCAGCCACATCGGGCTGGTGAACGCCGCCTGGGCGATCGCCGAGGTCGAACGCCGGGGAACAGTTGCGTGACCGGCGGCGCGCGTGGAGTGCCGGGGGATGGGACGCGGACGTTGGCCATCGACGTGGGTGGCACTGGGCTCAAAGCAGCCGTGCTCGATTCCACGGGTGCCATGATCAGCGACCGGGTCCGGGTGCCAACGCCGTATCCGTGCCCGCCCGAGCTCCTGGTGAGCGCGCTGAGCGACCTGGTCGGCCCGCTGCCTTCGTACGGGCGGGTGTCGGTCGGCTTCCCGGGCATGGTCCGCACCGGGTGCGTGCTGACCGCGCCGAGCCTGTCCCGAGTAGCAGGGCCGGGATCCAAGGTCTCGTCCGACCTCCGTCGTGCCTGGGCGGGTGTCGATCTCGCTGGGCAGCTGGAGGAGGCCCTCGGGGCGCCCACCCGGGTGGTGAACGATGCCGAGATGCAGGGCGCCGCTGTGGTGCGGGGCCGGGGCCTGGAGTTGGTCGTCACGCTCGGCACCGGGTGCGGAACCGCGCTGTTCCTCGATGGGCGGCTCGTCCCCCACCTCGAGTTGAGCCAACACCCGTTCCGCAAGGACAAGACCTACGACGAGGTATTGGGCGACGCTGCGCGAAAGCGTGCAGGGAACGCCCGTTGGAACCGGCAGGTGACCCGCGCGGTGGGCACGCTGGATGTCCTGTTGCGCTTCGACCGCCTCTACATCGGAGGCGGCAACTCCCGCCACGTCACCGTTCCTCTCCGCCCGAACGTCGAACTGATCGACAACATCGCCGGCATCCTCGGAGGCGCCAGGTTGTGGGACACCGAGCTGACCTGCGATGCCGCCGCCCGACCCGGGGCCACGACGTCCTCCGCCGGGCAACCCGCCGAGGGCGCCGACCGTCAGCCTGTGGCTCGTCGGTCTGGAAGGGATTGAAGCCTCATCATGAACCGCCCCACCGTGACGGTCGCACCGAGAGCAGTGGGGGTGGAGGGACTCGAACCCCCGACGTCTGCGAGTTTTCGCAGGGCCGCCGACGACGATGACGTCGTAGCCGGTCAGGACGGCAGTTCCTTGCCGGCCTGCTCCGCCACCATGTAGGCGGCATACCAGTCGGGCCAATTCGCGTCTGCCTCGCCGACTCGCTCCTCGTGCTCGCCGTGGGCCGCCGATGCGCGCCGCATCGCGCTCGCGAGGTCCGTCGCTGAACCGAACGAGGTCGCGGCAGAGTCGATGCGCCCGGGAAGCCGGGTCGTGATTTCCTGGAACAGCCAGCTATTGCCGTCGGGATCGCTAAACGAGGCGAACGAGCCGTAGCTGCGATGCTCGGGATCCGGACCGCTGACCTGGCCGTCCGGGCCGCGGTGAAAGACCTCGCTCACCTCTATGCCGGCGGCGACCAGCTCGTTCCGGGCGGCCTCGATATCGGAGACGACCAGGAACGTTCTCTGGGCCGACCCGGGCGCGGCCGACGTGAGGTTCGTGCCGAATTGGACCGAGCACCCGGAGCCGGGCGGCGTGAACTGGACCACCCCGGAGCCGGGCGGCGTGACGTCCTGCCTCCACCCGAGGCTGGCGTAGAACTCCGTCGCGCGGTCGACATCCGAGACAGGGATGACGACGACCTCGAGCTTCATGTCGACCTTCCCCACGCTCGCGTCGCTGGTCGCGGAGTTACCGACTTCGGCGGTGCTCATGGTTGCCTCCTGGCTTGTGTCAGGGACGATGGTGGCGTTTCACCGCGGCGTCGCACCAGGAACTCGGCGTCGGTGTGACCAGCGTCGAGCGCGGCCTGGTAGCGGCCGACGACATCACCGGGGTGGGCGTGGCCGGGTTTGAGTATGGGAGGCCTGACGTGGCGTCGCCCGTCGACCGGCCATTGGCTGCAGTAGGTGCGGAACACCACCGACGAATCGTCAGGGGATTTGGCGACGACCGCCACCGGCCACGCTAGTTCCCGCCCGTTCGCTTGCCAGGTGCGCCAGCAGTTCGACCACCGGCCCGCCGACCGGCAGGGCCCACGAGCTGTGTGTTGCTCATCACCTCCGCGTCGTCCTCCAGCCCGTCGGCCACGCGCTGCTGCCTCGCCGGGCGGTTACCCGAGCGTCTTCGCCTTGGCCTGCTGGAACTCGTCCTCGCTGATCACGCCTCGGTCACGAAGGTCTGCGAGCCGGGCGATCTCGTCTGCCGTCCCGCCACCGCCCGAGCTGGCCACGCTCTGGACGTAGCCACGTAGGGCAGCGTCCTGTTCCTGCGCAGCCTGTATCGAATGTTCCTGCATCTTGTGACCGCGGGCGATCAGGTACACGAAGACGCCGAGGTAGGGCAGGACGATGATGAAGATCGACCACAGCGCCTTACCCCATCCGGACAGATCAGGGCTGCGGAAGATGTCTCCGAAGATGACGACCAGCAGCCAGATCCAGATGAAGAAGAGAAAGAACCACAGCAACGACCAGAACACCTGCCCGGTGCCGAACTCATCAGCCAGCATGAACTCATACCTCCAAGGGCTTTGGGGCGCACCGCGATGCTTCGCGGTGCCTCCGGTCAGTCATTCTGACTCGGCTTCGAGGTCCAGACGAGCATTTGCGTTGGCGTCGCGGTCTTCGTCCGAGACGGTCGGCCATTGCACGTGCTTGTGATCGGCCGGGAGAACGTACCAGGGCCCAGTCGGTGGAGGTGGCCGCTTCCGCGAGATCGGGGGGGGGGGGGCGTGGCGGCGGGTTGTTCGTTCCGCCGGGGTCGGCGACGATGGATCAGCCATGAGGATCGAGGACCGGCGCAGCATGATCCTCCGCGATGTCGAAGCCTGAGCCCGATGGAGCGGCTGAGCGGGGTCGGCTCGACGCATTGGTGGCCGCGGCCAGAGAGCGGGCGAAGGCGGAGCAGGCCCGCTTCGCCGCCCTGCTGGACAAGCATGAGGCCCGGCCACTGGTAGACGTCGCCTTGCGAACCTACCGGCGGGACCGCGAGATCGCCGGCACCGTGGTCGGGAGCGCGCTCGCGTTCCGCTTGTTCCTGTTCTTCGTCCCGCTGCTCGTGTTTCTCGTCGGCATCGCCGGGTTCCTCGCCACATGGGTCGACGCCGACGACGTCGCCCGCAACGCCGGCGTCAGCGGCGGCCTCGCCGAACAGATCCGCTCGGCGTTCGACCAACCCGGCAGCACGCGGTGGGCCGCCGTGCTGCTCGGGCTGGTCGGCATCGTGACGACCGGCCGCACCCTGAGCAAGGTGATGGTCGCGTCGAGCACGCTCGCCTGGCGCCTGCCCACGACGACCAAGGCGTCGCTCAAGGTGGCCGGCGGGCTCGTCGGGCTCATAGCCGGCATTGGCCTCGTAGCAGTGCTGATGAACCGGGTGCGCGCCGAGTACGGGCTAGGCGTCACGGGCGTGTCGTTCGTCGGCGTGCTCGCCGCGTACGTACTCGGCTGGCTGGCTACCTCGATGCTGCTGCCGCGGGCGACCTCCGACCCGGGTGTCCTGCTGCCGGGTGCGGTTCTGGTGGGGGCGACGTTGACGGGGATGCAGGTGGTGAGCCAGCTCTACCTCCCCGGCCGGATCGGGCGGGCGAGCGAGCTCTACGGAGCTGTCGGCACGACGATCGTGACGCTGGGTTGGTTCTTCATCGCCGGGCGGGCGATGGTCGTCTCGATGTGCCTCGACGCGGTTGTCCACGAGCGCTTCGGCACGATCTCACGGCTGATCTTCTCGCTGCCGATCTTGCGCGCCCTGCCCCGCAGATCGGCCCGCGTGACACGGTTTTTCGGCCTCGACGACCCACCTCCACCAGACACGTGAACCTGACCCGGCCGAGCGCCATCAGGCGAACCCGTGCCGTCCCAACCATCGCAGGGCGAAGAAGCCCCACACCCGGGTGCAGGTAGTAGGTGAGGAGCCGGTCGATGAGGCCGCTGCCAGCGCGGTCGCCCCGGGTATGTCGATGGCCACCAGTCCGGCCGTGAGCCCGGCCTCGGCGACGCAGATCCCGCCGGGGACGGGCACGAGACCTGCCAACAGCGTCACGGCGGTGTTGACGGACGACAGCGCGCCGGGCCGCTCGTTCGTCGCCGGGCCGCGGGCTAGGCTGGCTTGCTCCCACGGGGAGAGGTGGCCGAGTCCGGTCGAAGGCGCTTCCCTGCTAAGGAAGTGAGGGCGCAAGTCCTCCGTGGGTTCAAATCCCACCCTCTCCGCCCCGCCGCCCGGCTCCGTGCCGGGCGGTTGCGCGTGTGCCGCCGACGCAGCGCGGGTACTCCGCGCGGTGGAACCGACACCCAGGAGGTGGTGACGATGCCCCGTGGTCGCAGCCCTGGTCCGAGCATCAAGAACCCCCGCCAGTACGAGAAGATGCGTTCGTCCGGCATGAGCAAACACAAGGCGGCCCGCATCTCGAACGCCGGCAAGGGCGCCCTGCGCAAGGGTGGAAAGCAGCCGTCCTACGACGACTGGACCAAGGACGACCTGATGAAGAGGGCCCGCGACCTCGACATCTCGGGCCGCTCCTCCATGAACAAGGGCCAGCTGATCAAGGCGCTGCGCTCGTCTCGCTGACGCGCCACAAACGCGGCCGAGCGCCATAGCGTGCTTGGCGATGGACGATCACGACGGCGCCCTGGATCGGGCCGAGGCGGAGCTGCGGGACTGGCTCGTCTCGCACGGCGCCACGACCGAGCAGGTCGAGATGCTCGAACGTGAAGGCAGCGCCGAAGGCCTGGCGTCCGATCTGGTGCTCAGCCGTGATGCCATCCTGTCGGCACGCGACTTGGCGAACCGCTCGGGCCTCGACATCGACATGGTCCTCGCTATCTACCGCGACTTCGGCATCAGCGTTCCCGACCCGAACGCGCCACAGTTCACCGCCGACGACATCACGCTCGTCACCCAACTCGCCCAGGCCACCACAAGCGGCATCGCCACGGGCCAGGAGCTGCTGAGGGTGGTCGCCGGTGCCATGGAGCGCATAGCCGAGGCCGCCGTGGCGATCTACGTCCAGGGGCCTGAGGAGGAGCTGAGGCGTCGCGGCGCCACCCCGCTCGAGCACGCCGAGAAGAACGCCAGGGCCACCGAGCTGGTCATGCAGCTCGGTGTAGGGCTGGCACCGGTCTTCCGCCAGCACATGCGCCAGGCGATCGCCCGGCAGCGGGTGACGCAGAGCCGAGTGAGCCGGCGCGAGCTGGCGCGGCTCGCCATCGGGTTCGTCGACCTCGTGGGATCGACCACCCTGCAGGCTCAGCTCGACCCGGCCGACCTTGGCGCATCGGTCACCCGCTTCGAGACCCGCGCCTTCGAGGTCATCGCCGCCGGCGGTGGCCGGCTGGTGAAGTTCATCGGCGACGAGATCATGGTGGCTGCCATCGATCCGGTCGCCGGCAGCCGCATCGTCCTGGACCTGGTCGAGGCGTTCACCGACGACGGCACGCAACCCCGCGGTGGGCTGGTCTTCGGCGAGGTCCTGTTCCGCCATGGCGACTACTACGGGCCGGTTGTCAACCTCGCCGCCCGGCTGGTCGACACCGCCATCCCGGGCGAGGTGCTGGTGGACGCGTCGGTGGCCGAGGAGGCAAAGGACGAGGGATTGTCCCTCGAGCCCGCCGGGCGGCGGCAGGTCAAGGGATTCGACGCTCCCGTGGCGGTGTGGAGCCTGGCGTCGGCCTGACATCGCGCGTCAACCCGCGTTGCCAGCCCGTCCGTGCCGCGAACCAGAGAGCGCGCATGCGACACGGTTTCGCCGTCAGGGTCCTAGACGGGCCGAGGCGAACTGCGTGTGTAGGTACGGCCGCAGTCGCGCGAAGGTACGTTCAAGTGTGACTTCCGCGCCTGGCGAGAGCTCTATTGACGATCTGCTGGCCTGGCTACTCGCGAAGTCGCGCCCCTTGCCGCCGGCAGAGTTGAGCGTGGCCGTCGCCGAGGCGCTGGAGCGAGTCGGCGCCCGCTCGTCGTGCATGTTCCTGGCCGATCGCGACCACATGTCGCTCAATCCCTTCGGGCCGGGAGCGGCGGCCTCCGGAGCGTTCGGCGTGGACGGCACGATCGGCGGGCGGGCGTATGCGCTGGAGACGACCCTGACCGTGCCGACCGCCGATGGCGCACGCATGTGGGTTCCGCTGATCGACGGCACGGCCCGCGTCGGCTTGTTGTGCATCGACGTCGACACCGGCGATGAGAGCGACAATGGCATGAAGGAGCGCGTCGAACGGGTGGCCTCCCTCGCTGCCGAGCTGATCGTCACCAAGCACCAGTACACCGATGTCATCGAGCTGGCCCGGCGGCACCAGCCGATGTCGCTCGAAGCCGAGCTGCAGCGCTCCAACCTCCCGCCCGTGGCCCTGATCACGCCGCAGGTGGCCGTCGCTGGCATCCTGCTGCCGGCCTACGAGGTGGCGGGGGACAGTTTCGACTACGCCCTCAACGCCGGCACGCTCGACGTCGCCGTCATCGACTCGGTGGGCCACGAGCTCGAGTCGTCGCTCATCTCCCACCTGGTTCAGGGCAGCCTACGCAACAGCCGCCGCAACGGTCTCGACCTGCCCGAGGCGTACGCGGCCGCGGACGCGGCCGTGGCCCGCATCTTCCCGGACCTGCGGTTCGCCACTGCGGCGTTCGGCCGCCTCGACCTGAGCTCGGGCCGCTTCCGGTGGATCTCCGCCGGCCACCCACCCGTCATACTCGCCCGGGACGGCAAGGTGCTCGGTGAAGTGCCGACCGTCCCCGTGCTGCCGATCGGGCTCGGTGGTGAGGACGCGGTGGTCAATGAAGTCGTTCTCGGTGCCGGTGACATCCTGTTGCTCTACACCGACGGCGTCACCGAGGGCGGCGCCCGTGGCGCGGAGCGGTTCGGCCTTGACCGGCTGGCCGAACTGCTGGGGCGCGGCCTGCTCGCCGGGCTCCCTCCGGCCGAGATGCTGCGCCGGTTGGTCTCAGCTGTGCTCCAGCACAGCAGCCACCAGTTACGCGACGATGCCACCCTGCTGTTGGTGGAGCATCGCGGCCCACGGTCCGATCCGCCGGCGATCACCACTGCTGCCGATGCCCGCGCAGCTGGCGGGGAGGGATGAGGCAGGCTTGACTCCCGGTGGTCAGGGCGACCTCCCTGTTCCCGAGGGTGCGCGACCAGCTCGGCCGTAGCGCGCTTGGAACCCTTGGTGACGCGATGGCCGCGGCCGAGAAGGCCGGCGTGAAGGGTACGGCCACGTCCGCTCGCAAGTCGACGAAGCGGGTGGCCACCACGGCCAGGCGGGGTCCGACGACCACCGGTCGCAGGGCTCCCGGGGCGACCAAGAGCACGGCGGCGACCACTACGCGCTCGGCGGGCCAGCCGGCGTCGACGGTCGTACGTACAGGGAGGGTGTGACCACACATGTCGAGCTGTTTGTGAACAGCGCGCGAACTGGCTCAGGATCGAGCGAAACTCGTTTCCAATCGGACGCACACGGCTGCATCCTGATGTGCATGGACCAGAACCGCTTGGAACTGGCCATCCGAGCCCGTGGCGGAGTGCTCGAGCTTGCGGCGGCCATGCACCATGACGTGCCCGCCATCGACTGGTGGCGGCGCAAAGGCGTGCCCGACGAGATGCGGCCCCTCGTCGATGCCCTGGCGGCCGCGCCCGCCGATTCCGTCGCATAGGCCGTGCCGGAGCGCTGATCAGGCCGCGAGCGGTTCCAGCGCCGAGCCCATCAGGTCGGCAAAGTTGTCGCTGTAGAAGCGGTGGCGGGCGTGGTCGTCGATCGTCGCCGCCGCCAGCGATGCTTCGAACCGCTCGATCGGCCGGCGGCCGCCCTCCACGTGCGGGTAGTCCGACGAGAAGAGGCATACCTCGGGACCGGACTGCTGGATGATCCAGCCCACGTCCTCGGTGGGATAGGGCGTGAACCGGACCTGGCGGCGCACGTACTCGCTGGGCCGGAGCGACAGGTTCTGGAGGCGCTCCTCGTGCCGGGCGAATGCGTCGAAGGCTGACTCCATCTGCCGGGTCCACGACGGCACCCAGATCGCTCCCTGCTCGATGACGCCGATGCGCAGGTCGGGGAACCGCTCGAGCACGCCGTCGAAGATCATCGTGGCCAGCGTCTGAGCCGGCGGGCCGGGGATGCCCATGTAGTCGACGGAGCGGAAGTTCTCCTCGCCGCCATGGAAGTCGGGGGGTGTCGGCAGCCCGTTGCGGAAGTAGTTGTGATCGATGAGGTCGCCGGTCCCGCCCACGTGGAACACAACGGGGATGCGGGCCTCCTCAGCCCGGGCCCACACGGGGTCGAGCCCGATGTGGGTCGGCGAATGGGTGGGCGGGCACCCGGAAGCGACGAGCAGGGCGGCGGCGCCGGTGGCGATGGCCTCGTCGGCCAAGGCCGGCGCCCGCTCGATGTCGACGAGCGGCACGTAGCAGGTGGGCAGCAGCCGGGCGTCGACGTCGCAGAACTCGACCATGCCGCGGTTGTGGGCTCGGGCCACGCCGATCGCGAGCTCGAGGTCGTCGCCGTGCTCCCAGTCGTGGAGGCGGCGGTTGTGGAAGGTGTTGAAGACAAGCTGGCTAGCGAAGCCCAGGAGATCGAGGGCACGCGGACGGTCCTCGGCCAGGAAGCTGCCGGTGGCGGCAAAGTTCTTGCGGGCCATGATGTCTTCGGCCTCGCTGCCGCGGTACTCGTCGGACCGATGCCTGTCCCGCAGGCGCTCGAACGCAGCGACGAGGTCACGCTGTTGCTCGCTGGGGTCACCGGTCTGGCGCAGCTCGTTGCCGGACGGGTAGCGCAGCGGCTGGATGCAGTCGCGAATGCCCGGGTCGGCGTGATCGCGCAGCCATGTGGGCGTCTCCATGATGTGGGCGTCGGCGTCGTGGACGAGCAACCCCGTCTGGTTGTAGGGCACCCCACTACCCCCTGTGTATGCGCTGGCCGGGGCACAAGAGGGTAGCTGCGTCGACGGTTGGGGGCCGCCCCGGCGCCGCGGTAGCCTTGCTTCTCCGCAACCGGCGCTCGTAGCTCAATTGGAGAGAGCATCTGACTACGGATCAGAAGGTTGGGGGTTCGAGTCCCTCCGAGCGCGCTG